>DBVX01000075.1:0-12322 GCA_002308815.1 Bacteroidales bacterium UBA1253 | reverse complement strand
GCGTATCCGTTCGGCTTCGGCTTGAGTTACACCCGGTTCGAGTACGGCCAGCCGAAGGTGAAAATGCAGAACGACGTGCTGACCGTTACCGTCACGGTTACCAACACCGGCAAGGTGGCGGGCAAGGAGGTCGTGCAGGTGTATGTTCATGCGCCGGAGGGCGGTATGGACAAGCCTGCCAAGGAACTGCGTGCGTTTGCCAAGACCCGTCTGTTGCAGGCGGGGGAGAAGGAGACGCTGACGATGGAGATCCGCAAGTCCGACTTGGCGTCGTGGAGTGAGGAGAAGCACGGTTGGGATGTCGCTGCTGGTGACTATCAGATTATGGTTGCCGCCAACGTGAACGACATCCGAGGCACCGCCACTGTCAATATCAAGTAACTCTCCGTCCCCATCTTCGTAACAGCCTGTATCTTTGTAATAGTATACCATTCTTATAGCAGTCTGTCTTTTCGTTAGTATGTATCTTTCTCTTTAGCAGTCTGTTTGTTCTCTTGTATTAGTCTGTATCTTATCTGATAATTGATAATGCTTTCAAGAAGCGTGAAGCCCCCAATCCTTCACGCTTCTTTCTATAAGCGCGGTTATTTACTGAAGAGTTGTGAGGATGCGGAGGTCAATTCCTATGACTGACAGTAATTTGCATTGGAAGGACCTGCCAAAAACCACAATGAAGAGCATCCAGGGCAGGAAATTAAAATCACCGATACGCTCTTTGTGAAACTAATGACAGACTGATTACAAAAGAACTGAACCACACAGAGAAACACAAAAAAAAAGACTGCCTGACATCCAATATTGTCAGGCAGTCTTCCGATTATCCGTAATTCAAATTATCAGAATCTTATCCTGCTTATTGTTTTACGAAGTTGAAGCTGTAGTTGAGTTTGATACCGCAGTCGAAGAAGTCCAGACCGTTGCTTGCACCGAACTTGAAGCCGTCACCCTTGGTGAATGCCTGAGTTGTGGTGTACGGCGTAACCGTCGCGGGATTGTTGCCTACAGGACCTTCCGTACTGAAGAGAGCACCCACAGGCTGTGCGTTGTCGTAAAGCGAGAACAGACCGTAGTTGGCGTAAATTGCTACACCGAACGCGTTGTTGTTCTTCAGACGCCACTCGTATCCTAACTCGGCGCCCAGCAAGAGATTGAACTTGCTCATACCCTGCTTTGAGCCTTTATAAGTGAGATCGTCTTCTGCCAGTTTACCGGTAATCACCTCATTGTTCAGAGTTACACCATACTTATCGAACGTAGCAGCAATCTGCGCACCGTCCTCGATGGTCTGGCTGAAGTGGTTGAACACAGGAATCTGGAAACGGGGACCTACGTTGAAGAAGAAACCCTTGTTGGTAATCATCGAGAACATGACGGGAATCTCAAGCACAACCTGACCATCGTATTCACGGGCTTTACCGGAGTTGTTATAGGTCAGTTTACCGTCGGCACTCTTCACTCCGCTCATATTGAACTCAGATGTGGCACCGCTGCGCACGTAACCTGCGGAGAGTCCGGTCAGGATACCGTACGAGGGCTTGTCGCCTTTCTGCCAGTAGTGGGCGTATTGGAGATCGAGCAGCACATCGAAACCGGGTTTCCATGCACCTGTAGCGTTCTCTCCTTCCACCTTGTGGAGCATCGAAGCCACACCGCCGCGCAGACCGATGGTGAAGCGGTCAATCTGACGCTTGATGGTCGTGTCGTTCTCAACGGGTTTCTTCTCCTCCACGGCGAGAACCTCCTGTGTGGCAGCAGGTTCCTGCTGACGGGGCTGCTCCTCGCGCAAGGCGGGGCGGGTCTCCTGATTATCAGTTTTCTTTTCCGGCTGGGTTCTGCGCTCGCGCTCAAGCATGGTCATCTCGTTGCGCTTGGCATCCTGCTCGATAGCCTCACGGCGGGTCTTTTCCATATTGCGAAGCTCATTGCGACGCTCGTCCACTTTCTGGCGGTCACGTGCTTCCTTGCTAGCGGCGGCAGGAGTATGCTTCTGCGCACCTACCAGGAACAAACCATCGGGACCTACCCAAGAATTGATACCCTGGATAAGAATACCTTCCGGGAAACGTTTGCCACCGTTCTGGGCAACGATATGGCGGACGTAATAAACCCATTCGGACGGCTCCTCACCGGTGAGATACTGCTTCACGTCTTTGGAGATAATGATGGTATCTCCCTGTTGGAATTGATACCCTTTTCCAGGTTCAACTGCCTGCTCTTGGAGGTTCTTGTCACGCTTGGCGTGATTACCTACCACTACATCGTCTGCCACGCAATAAGCGGTCATAAGCAGAGATGCGATTATAAATAATGTCTTTTTCATTGTTTTAGGTCTCCTCTGTTATTATTGAACTTTCTGACCTTGTGCGTCATACACTTCGTTGTCACCGGTAATGATATAGAGCTTGCCGTTGATCATCTGTTTGCGCGTGCTTACGGAAGCCGCCTTGTTGACGATGGAAGTGATGGTTCTCCACGTACCGCCGCAAGGCTGTTCAACCGTCGCAACGATGTCTATCACAGCATAGTATGTACCCTTTTCGAGTTTCTCATTCTCGGTAAGGTAGTAACCGCCGGTCTTCACGAGAACATCACCCTTGTCCATAACAGGTGCAGTACCAACCATTCTGTACCACTTAACCTGCTTTTCGGTCTCGTCACCCTGCTTGAGGTTCAGTCCCCATTTCTCATTGATCTCATTCAGATTGATAACGAGAACCCATCCGTCATATTCGCTTACAAGCGGCAGACCGGTTACTTCAGCGGATTCGCCGTCGGGATCCTCAATGGTCAGCTTTTGGGTCACTTCATTCGGTGTACCGCAATCCCTAACCACCTCAGCTTTGAACTCAACTTTGTCGCCAATCATCTTGACATCTTTTGTGTAAGGCTTGAATCCATCACCAAGGTCATAAGAAATGGTAATAACATCATTATCGGTAGCATCCGGATTGGCTTTGATCTGGGCGATTACGGCATCCACGTTGAAGGACTGACCGCAGAACGCTTTGCCCCAGTCGAGCTTACCGAAATTGAACGGCTGGCAGTTGTCAATATAGACAAACGCCTCCTTGCTTTCAGCACCGCAAGTGTTGCCTATTACGTATGACAGAACGAGGTTCTTGATATCTTCCTTAGTAAGTACTTTTGTCTCCGGGAACACATCCGCAATGTCCACCCATTCGTCCTTGTCGTTCTTCGCATACCAAACAATGGTATCAACCGATGCAAGCCTCATATCCTTAGCCGCTAAACCGTTATAATACTCGCGCAGATAAGCGTCCATAGCGGAGTAGTTGAGTTTCTCACCATCCTTGGCTACAACCTGACTTGCCTCAGGCACCTCTGTATTGTTGAAGTTCTTGGCTTTGAACGGCTGCTGAACATAAATCGTGAAGGTGTCAATGGTGGTCTTGAGCATAGTACCCTGACGTACGGAAACGGTATCAATGATTACCGTGTCATTGTAAATCTGGTACGTTTTCCCGATAATATTATCCTCAAAGTTGTATTCCACACTTCCGTCAAACGGACATATAGCAACCTCAGTGTTGACACCGGTTGTGTCTTTCGGAGCAGCAGCCTCTATAGTAGCCCAAATACGCATTGAAGTGGTGGGCGTGCAGAAATTAACCACAAGCGATGTAGGATGATACATCTCAATGAGGTCACGGTCGATACGCCATTCCTTGCTGCTACCATCAATATTCTTTGCCTCAAGTGTGTACTGCTTTGTTCCCATGGACGCTTCCAGACACTCGAAACGGAGACTGGCACTTGCAGTAGCCTTCTTGTCGCCTTGGTTCTCAATGTGCATAATCAGGTCTTTGCCCTCATCAATACGCAGAACAGCGGTGTCCCTGCCATTGATAACGGTGTCCTTGAGCATTTCCACATTGTACCATACGCACTCGCCTTCGGGATTGACGTTACCGTTCTTCCAGTCGAAATCCATCGGATTATCGCATCTGTCACCCTTGTTAAGGTGCATATTCACACGGAATTTCATCTGTTTGTCAGCAATAACACGGATGTAAACGACATCCTTATCTTCCGCAGAGTTGAGCATATCGCTGCCGAAGACGCGGTTGTAAACATCGTTGCCTTTCAGCACAAGGTTCTTTTCGGACATCTCATTCTTGATATCGCAAACCCAGGACATAGCGGCTTCCATCTTGTTTTCCTCGCTGGAGAGGTTGGTAACGATAAGAGTGGCATCACCTACTGTGTTCTCACGGAGTTCCTTGATATTTACTCTGTACCATACGGTATCGCCGGCAGCCTGGTTGAAGTCGGTATTGATAGCGAAGGTGGTTACCTTGGCATCATCGCCGCACAGGTTGATTTGCTCGTTTTTGGGCAGCGGATCGGGATCGGCGATGTGCATTTTGAGATTCATTGCCTGCTCGGAGGTGAGCTTCAGATATACCCAGTCGGAGTTCACACCCATCAAAGCATCAGCCGAAATGGATTTCTCTCTCGTGGCTCCGGCAACGAGGGTGGCATTGCCGGACATAAGCTCGGAGCCTTCGCAGTCGGTGTAAGCGGCGGCATTGACAACACTTGCCACACCTCCCTTGTTGGTCAGACTGAACGTGAGTTTCTTTCCGGACGAACGGAGATTCTTCGCGTCAACCTTGTACCAAAGGGTCTTGCCCGCCTCGTGAGGATAATCCACGTCGGCTTTGATTTCCATGGCGTGCATGCAGTCCTGACCCTTGTTGGGGTTAACCATATCGATGCGGAACGTATAGCCCTGCTCGGCCTCTACCAGTACATATACATACTCATACTTCTGAATCTGTGCAACCATACTCTGCTCAATCATCTTGGTCAGCGTCTGGTTGGCTGCGAACGAGCGGGTTGTGCTCATCATCTCTTCGGTAACAGGGCAAACGTATGCGATAGAAGCCTTGATGGCCTGTGCCACACCACCGTTGACAATCTTCAATTCAGGAGCGCGGGTATCGTCTTTCAAATCAACAGTCTTCATTCTATACCAAGCCTTGCCTCCGGTTGCTATGGAATAATCCTTATTAACCGTAACTTCCGTATCGTTCATATCCTCGCACTTGATCTCATCGAACGGATCCGCATCCTCGAAGCTTGCCTTGAAGTGGAACTTCTGCGTGCTGGTAAGACGGATATAAACCTTCTCGCCGAATGCAAGGAACGAGGAACGTGCGATATACTTCGGAAGAACCTGATTGCCCTTGAGTTCGATGGTCTTGCCTTGCGGCGAAGTGGCGGGGCACTCGGGCGAGAACAAACCGTCAATGGTAGCGTCCTTGCCGGTGAGGTTCTTGAGAATCATGTGTACTTTCTTACCGGTAGATTTCTGAACCGTATCCAGATTAATCACGTACCAGAGAGTGGTGTTAGCGTCCTGGTTGTGACCGGTTGTCCAGTTGAACGGAATGGCTTTCGAGCAGGAAGCGCCTTCGTTATCCACTTTCTTGTTGAAACGGAAATTGAAATCCTGATCACCAGTGACTTTGATAAAGAGCGTGTCATCGTTAGCAAGGCTCTCCATCATCTTCTTGTCAAATTCCTTCTTGTAAGTGCCGTTGGCAGCTATTGTGAGGGAACGTTTCTGGTTCTCGTATTCATCCGGGCAGTCGTGGCTGATCTCGCCATTGATGGTCAGGGTCTTGCTGCCTTCGTTGGTAATCACCATTTCGGGAGTGAAGTCGTCGTTCACAAGTTTCTTGATGTCCTTCACGGCCACTTTGTACCAAACGGATTCGCCGGCATTCTGTCTGCCGCCTTCCTCCAGATTGGTAATCTTCTTCGCCTTGTCGCTGTCGCAATACGAATCCTTCTTTGTCTTTTCTGCAGCGACAGCATCCACCTTTACTTTCAGGGACTGGGTGGAAGTAACGCCCACGTAAATCACATCAGAAAGGGTGGCAACCATCGAATAGTTGATTGTCTTCGTCACGAATTTGCCCTTCTCAATCTTGCGTGTAACCTGTTCCGCATCCACAGAGGGGCAAGAGAACGCCAATTCGGCAGTCACCTCAGCCGCAGCCTCGCCGCGGTTGGTGATGGTGATGGTAAGATCCTGCTTGGCCTGCTTGGGCTCGTTGATGTCGATGGCATACCATGCGGTAGCGGACTCGTCATCCGTCTGTACATCCAGATAGATGGTCTCGTCCCATCTTACGCTCTGTGCGGATTCGCCGCATGCATTGCTCTCGCGCATGTGTTTGAGACGTGCATAGGCTTGCATATCCTTAGCGCCGGTAATGCGGATATAGACATACTTGCAGCTGGTGGCGTCAAGCGACTCGAGCATATTGCGTGCGAAATCCACATTGATTGCCTCGCCCGCAGCGACAGTCTCCTCCTTTACAATGACGTTCAAGGTCTTGTAGTTGTCAACAGCATCCTCCTTGAAGGCGATTTCCATTGTCACTTTCGCGTCCGTTGTACCCTTTTCATTGTTGAGAACAATCTGGGGCTCCAAATGCTTTTTGGTCTTGTCTTTTTCATCCACGGGGATGAGATCAGCCAGTGCCACACGGTAAATCTTCGTTGTTTCGATAGAGACCTTGTCGCTCTTCTCAAAGTCATAAGAGGCAGGATTGGAGAAATCCCAACCCTCTTTAAACTCAGCGGGAGGTTCAGGCATCTGAATCATTTCCGTCTTGACAGACAGTTCCTTGCTGTTCTCCACCTTGAGATAAAGAGTGCTCACGGCTTCAGGCATGCTCTGAATGAGAGCGGGAGCGATCTCGTGTACGCGCTGCTGTTTGTTGGGGACAGAGCTTTTCAGACCCGAAAGACCGGTGCTGGGGCAGTCGGTACTGATCATGGATACGATCTTGGACGTACCCTTTTCAGCTGAATAGGTGATCTTGAGACCCTGCTTGTTGTCACGGAGAGTCTTGAGGTCAATGGAATACCAGTGCGTACCTTTCGCAATGGTGTGATCCTTGGTATCATAAGCGACAGCCTTCAAGCAGGCCTCATCAGCAAAGGTACCTTCAAACACCTTGGCGGCAAGACGAATCTTCTGATCGGTTTCCAATTTGACAAACAATTCTTCATACCCCATATTGACAAGCATCTTTGCAGACGTACTCCACGTCTTGCTCTGGTTGCCGTCAATAGTGTACGTACGCGACTCATCGTCATTGTCTATCAACGCCGTGATAGTCACCTTGGCTTTTGACGAAGTCATGTTGGTCAGATAAAGGGCGATGTTGGGATTGTCCACAGTGAGATCTTGTTGTGAAAGGTCCACACGATACCACTTGGCGGCGGATCCCCCCTCCTGCGTGTTACCATTGACCCAATCAAACTCGATGGCATTCGCCTTGGACGAACCATCACCCGTTCCGGCAGCGAACCCTGAAAGAGTCATTGTCGCTGCAACCAGAATTAGGAGCAGTTTTTTCATTTTGATTGTTGTTTAGTTAATTAAAGTTAATTGGTTAGTTTGATTATTATCGGTTTTCAGTTTTTCTGTTCACTCATTTCTCTGTTCGGTACCGAGTACTGAATAGCGTTTGCGCCCGTTTATTATATATAAGGTACCGTTTTGCAGAATCTTACGCGGCGTAGCGGGCAGGCTCGTCTCGTCAAGGGCATCCCCGTCCTTGTCTATAACCTGCAGGAGGATATGCTTTGTACAGGTGTTCTTGCGGCGGATATAGACATCATGCTCCCCCATGCGGTCCACATAGTATGTGTTCTCGTAGTACAGCGGCAGGTCAGTCTTTTTGACCCACAGCGTGTCGTGCTTCAGCTTGGCGGGAGTAACCTTGACATTGTAGGTGAAGATATCCACCGTGTCAAGGGCGCGCCACACCGTGTCACCCGAATAGACGGTCGTTTCCTTGAGCACCGTATCCGCAAGCTGGAAGGATTTCCCTTCGCAAAATGAAACATCCGTAACCGTTTCCATCCACTTTATGTTGTAACGGAAGCGCACGCGGCCCACGTCCTTTGCCTTGTGCCGGAAGCGGAAAAAGAGCGTGTCACCCGCAGCCTTGGCGCGATTGACAACCGCCGTGTCCGGGAAGAAAAGCCTGGTGGAATCGCTCATCGTGCGTGAGCAAATCAATTCGGGATTGGCACACGTACCGCGCAGGAACTCCATTTCGCAGGGCTGGTTCTTCTTCTGCTGCCACTGGACGAACAACTGCTGATTCTTACGCATATCAGAGGGCAGCCACGCGTAGATATCCTCATCGTGGTTGGATATATACGTCATCCCGTTCTTGACGGGAAACAGATCATCGCAGGTGGAATGCGGACCCTCGTTGTAAGCGAAGGCAAGCACACGCCCCTGTCCCCCGCGCATAGGATAGACACGTATATGGGGTTTGACAACCGTTTCCGCCAATTCTGCCAAATCGCCCATCTCAGCAAGTTTGCTGTTGATGAACTCCACGTCTATGTCCCGCATTGTGTTGCCGCCCACGTTGATTGAATATGAGGATTCAGTGGAGGAACACAAGGCAAAGAGATCCAGATGAATCGGCTTGTCAGAGAACCAGTAGGCGGACATTCCGTGTTTAAGTTCCGAAACAGTGGCGGCGAACCACAGTGTGTCGGTAATCACAGTATCAAGCCCGAAATGGAAATCAACGGTGTTTTCCACAGCGCAATTGCAGTAATAATAGGGATAGCCGAATCGTTTTTGAATAAGGTCACAACTTCTGTCCTGCGGAGACTGCTCACGCGCATCCACAGAAGACTGCGCCTGAAGAAGAACCGCGCTGAATAGTGCCAAGGACACACACACGTACCGCATAAAACGCTCCGAACGGGGTTGTTTCTGAATGGAATCCATTGTTTATCGCTGATAACTGCCTACTAAAAACGCGCAAAAGTAAGGTTTTTTACGCTACAAAAAAAATATTTTCCACACTTTTTTACGCTTTTCCGGTTTTTATCAACCCTATATATCAAAGCCTTCCGGGTATAAACGGGCTTGTTTACAGGACGTTAAGAGGAATAGGGGGGGGGTAATTTCTTGATTTTCACTGCGTTGTAAGATTGTAAAATAGAGATTCCTATTTATTAAACCGTTGGCAGAATTAAGCGGCACTTTGTTGTATCCAAAGGGCGAAAAACGGATCGAAGATGGAATAGGTTCCCTTGACTTCCGTAAACAAATCTTTGGGCTCGGGATACAAAGTGGGAGTAATCAATACCGACAAAATTGCTTTAGAATGAACTTGGTGTCTGGTGAACTTCAATGCATAATCCAATCCTTCATCAAAAGACAGACCTGCTTGCAGCAACGAATAGATATCGTAATAATCGCGATACAAGTTCCTGACTGTAATCGTGAAAAGTTTCATGCCTAATGCATCTTGCGCGTCAACCGTCTTGAGATTATTGTATGTAAAACCGGAATGCAAAACAGGAACACGGTTCTTAGGCGCAAAGAACGACAATTTGACATGGTCTCCAACATAGAACAGAATATGCTGCTGTCCTAATATCTCACGCTTGCAATCCGGAAAAACAGAGACAATTTCATTACTTATACCAACAAAAGCCAAAACGCAATAGAAACACTGGGAAAACAGAGCAAACGGCAAAAGCCTGCCAACAAAAACGGGAAGCAATGATGCCTCTCGTTTCTGGTAATCAGATATCCGGCTATCAGCCGTAAATCTGCTTGATCTCTTCTGCTGTAAAAGCCTTGTAACGTGCTTGCCAGTAATCGGATTTCTCGTAAGCGAATTCGCCACGGTCAATCTCGGACTCCTTTTCTGGTTTGTGCAGAATGGTGTTGTTCCCGTCTCCCATGTGTTCAGCCCATGTCAGTTCTGCAAATGGAGAATCCTGCCGCTGACCGATGTGATGCAGTTCATACGGGTCGCCGTTGGGGTCACGTGGCGGGAAACCTTCTCCAATCAGGTCAGCATTGTTGTAATCTGCCCATTCCTCGTACTTCTTCAGACCTTGTTGCGGAGAATCGCGCAGCCAAGTGTTACGACGAATGGAATAGTCCGCCCAGTTGATGTCGGTCCGGCATAAAGCCCACCGCCCGCCAATTTGTCTTGCTTGCAATCCGGCACGCATATAGATCTCCGCCTCCTCTACAGATGCGATGTATTCAATCACCTCAACCGGCCAGTTTGTCCGCAGGCGGATAAGTTGTTGTTCTTGGGGTGTCATATTCTTCTCGCTTCCATATATCCTGAACAAATTGCACTTGGGCAACGAGTAAGGTCAATCACATGTCCTTCAGACTCAACGAGACAAACCGGACGGAATAACCCCTGAAATGCGCACGCAGGTTAGCGAACTTATCCTCTAAGGTCTGCAAGCTGATTTTCCTCTCGTTGCGCTTAACCTCGCCTACCGTCACACGTTTGTCTAATTTCTCCACAGCAATCAAGTCAATCTCATTCTCTCCATTTTTATCCCACCAGTGTCCGACTTCCGTCACACGCTCTTTCTCTGCATATTGCTGCCGGAAATATCGCTCTAACAGGATACCGCTGAACTGCTCGTAGCCCTCGTCAACCATCTCTTTCAGCAACTCCGACTTACCCATCTCCACGATGGAACGATTCGACTCGATGAACCGGAACCAGAACGTCAGGAAATTATCATACAAAGCAAACTTGATTCCTTGCGAATTGGGTTTGGCAAACATCGGACGCACTTTCTGAATCAGGTTATACTCCTCTTCCAAAGTCGTCAAATAGCGTCCGTTATTGCCTCCTATCATGCTGTCAATCTGGCTCTGTGTAGTCATTCCGTTAGCTATCAACTGCATAATGCTGAAATACACCTGATACCGTTTCCCGAACTCTCCCACCAACAGTTCCGTTCCCTCGTTGAGGAACACCGATCCGTTCCGGCACACAGCATCCATCATCGCATCCTTAGTCGCAGCATTACCATCCATAAGCAGCTCCACGTACTTGGCCACGCCTCCGCTAATCGTATAGAGTGCCAACAAATCTTCCGAAGTATATTGCGGATTATGGTCTGCCAAAATCTGTTTCAATAAATCCGTTGTGAAAGGCTGCAGACGGATTTCCGCAGTCGCTCTTCCGAACAACGGTTCCTTCTTGTCACGGAAGATCTTGAGCATCATCGAATACACTGAACCGCAGGCAATCAAGTGTATATGCGCGCCATCCTTGTGGCTGTCCCACACATCCTGAATCTCCGATAGAATCGCAGGATTGATGTCATACAAACGTTGGAACTCGTCCACCATGAATGTTACATGCTGCCGCTCGCTATATACCATTAACTCGCGCAACAAATCAGCAAACTTCCCCGCGCGTCCGTACAGGTGCAGTCCCAATACGCTTTCTATCGTCTGCTGCAACTCCTGACAAAGCAACTGCTCCGACTTCTGGGACACAAAGAAATACAGTATCGGCTTGTTGGCAAAAGCCTGTTTGACGAGTGTCGTCTTGCCGGTGCGTCTGCGTCCTACAAGCAGAGTAAAAACTGATGTTTTTTCTGATTGTTTGTCTAATTGCAATAGCCGCTCAATCTCTTGATTTCTACCGTAAAACTTCATCTTTGATATAATTTTACAAATCTGTAAATTACAAAAATGTTAATTTGACGCAAAGGTATTGTTCATTTTTGACTTGACCAAATATATGTGCCTGCTTTTTACTGAATTTGCATCACGCGGGCAGTTTCGCACAAATTTAAATCTCTGCCTCCTCAATGGAAGCAATATTTTCAATAATCTCCGCCGGTCAGCCGGTCCGCTGCCGGATAAGTTGTTGTTCTTGGGGTGTCATTTCATACCGTGATAATAGTCTTATCCTCAAATTTATTTTAGATAATCATCCCCAAATTCTTTCCAGAAGTAATAAGATCTAATTTTATCTATCTTATATTGCCCATCTTGTTTAACGACTTTAATCAATACATCAAGCCCCATTTGCTCAAAATCCGTGAGACGAATAAAACCATTCTCTTGACATGTCTTCCAATTGGAAGATTCTGACCTTTCATCGTCCGGATCAAATAATTCGAAATCTTGGGCCTGTAAAATATAATCATAATCTCCAGCTACTTCTATATATTCACTATAGCATTTTTTAGTCATATTCTTTCGGACAAACTGATTATATTCCGCCTGACTTATATCTTTATAATATAAATGATGATAAAAATCTTTAACAAATTGCTCTGCCTGTTCATTCGTTTTTGAGCAGGCACTTGCCACAAATGACAATAAAATTGAAAAATAAAATAACTTCTTCATAACAACAGTTCGTTAAAATTTTAATAACAGTTTTATATTGTGGCAGTTAAGTACTACCGGACTATTTGATTCAACAGTTGCGTTAGCTCTGACGAAAAGCCTTCAAAAAAA
>DBVX01000017.1 GCA_002308815.1 Bacteroidales bacterium UBA1253 | reverse complement strand
CCGAAGCCCACATCGCCGCAGATGAGCCGGTCCATCGGCATCGGACTTTCCATGTCGCGCTTCACGTCCTGCGTCGCCTTCGCCTGATCGGGCGTGTCCTCATAGAGGAAGGATGCCTCCAGTTCGTGCTGCATGTAGCCGTCGGGCATGTACGCGTAGCCCTTCTCCTGCTTGCGCTTGGCATAGAGGCGGATAAGGTCGCGCGCGATGTCCTTCATCTTGTCTTTCGTGCGCTCGCGCAGCCGCTCCCATGCGCCGGAGCCGAGTTTGCTGATGGTCGGTGCCGAGCCCTCGCGGCCCTTGTATTTGGCGAGGCGGTGGAGGTTGTGGATGCTCACGAACAGCGTGTCGCCGTCGCGGTAGATGATTTTGAGCATCTCCTGCCGCTTGCCGTTGACGGCGGTGGTCACCAGTCCGCCGAACTGCCCTATGCCGTGGTCGCTGTGCACCACATAGTCGCCCGGACGCAGTTCGTTGATTTCGCGCAGGGTCATCACCGCCTTGCCGCGGCGGGCGTTGTCGTGACGCATGCTGACGCGGTGGTAGCGCTCGAATATCTCGTGGTCGGTGTAGCACGCGGTCTTGCCCGCCTTGTCCACCCAGCCTGCGTGAAGCGTGCGGTCAACGGGCGTGAAGGAGAGAGGCGCGCAGCCGCTTTCCGCGTTCTCGTTGTCCAGCACGGCCTGCAGGCGGTCGGTCTGTTTCTTCTGGTCGGCAAGGATATAGACGGTGTACCCCTCCGCCTGCTTGCGCCGCAGATCGTCTATCAGAAGGGAGAAGTTCTTGTGGAACAGCGGCTGCGGTTCGGTATGGAATGCCACCTCCTGTGCCGTTTCGGGGAACGTGCTGCGGTCGCGCATCTCTATCGTGCCGCTGCGCCGGATGAGCGCGAACAGTGCGCTGTCCGCCATGTTCGTCCAGTCGTCAGACACCCACTGCAGGTCCTTTCTGTCCTTCAGGTACTCTTCTATCCCTGTCTCGGCTACCGCGTCCGAATGCCTGCCCACCACGCTTATTTCCTGCACGCGTTCCTTGCTCAGTTGCGTCTCTATGTCGAACGTGCGCAGCGAGTCAATCGTGTCACCGAAGAAGTCCAGACGGTACGGCTCCTCGTTGCTGTAACTGTAGATGTCCACTATCCCGCCTCGCACGGCGTACTGACCCGGCTCATAGACAAAGTCCACGCGCTCCATCCCCATCTCATCCAGCAGTCCGGCCAGGTCACTGACGGACATATCCTCGCCCGTACGCAGGGCGAACTGCTCCGTCCGCAGCGACTCTGCGGGCGGCACACTCTCTTCCAACGCCTGCGGATAAGTGACCACGATGCACGGCCGCCCTCCCGCTATCGCCCCGAGCGACTTCGTGCGCTCCACCAGCATCGCCTCGTCCACCCTTTGGCGGTGGCGCGCGCAGGGGAAATAGAACACGGGCGCGTCCGCCGTCAGCGTCTGCATGTCCGAGAACATGTACAGTGCCTCGTCCTCGTTCGCCATCACCACAATCAGCGTCCGATCCGTGCCTTGCCTACGCATCAGTGACAGCAGGACGACCGCGCGGCAGGAGGCGTGCAGACCGCTGAACAGGCAATGGGAAGGATAGGAGGACAGGGAAAAAGAAGGCACGGTGAGTGCAGACTGGCTGTGGAATTCCTGAATGGTCATAGGCTTTGCAAAGCGGATAAAAAAGCGCGCAAAGGTACATAAATTTGCAAACTCCCGCTTTTTTCTATCATATTTCCGATTATTATCCGAATTTACTAACCCTTGTGGCAAGGTGGGTAAGTATATCTGATATATCTACGGACAAACAAGGAATGGAAGAGAATTACTGCAGTAGCGCATCCCTTGCGCGTCCTATGCTGTCAGGAACAGGTCTTTTACTGTACAGACAGTTTTACGATAGAATATGTATTGTACCTAAGCGCGCAACATTTTAACAGATTTTCTGATACGTTCATAATGAATGCTCATAACAAACCAAACACAATACCAAGAGAAAAATAAATTTTGATACGCCGAAGGATTGCTTCTTCAAACATTATGTCTATCTTTGCAACAAAAATAGTATCTACCCTATTATAAGAAACAGATTAGACACATGGATTTTCAAATCATCCCACCCACCGAAGCCCTGCGGCCGTATATCTGCCGCTATGTGTTTGTGCGAGCCGATGGTTCTACCGACACGATGACTCCGCCGACGGATGACATGCGGTTTGTAAATGGCAAGCATGTGCAACCGCTGCTGCCCAACTACGGCAGTTTTATTTTTATGCGGAACGCCGTGGTGGAAGTGGCTGGCAAACAATCCTCCGAACTGATGCTTTTGGGAGCCAACCAGACGACCTTGGGACTGACGACCGTCTGCGGTTGGTTTGAAGGAATGATGATGGATTTCCAGCCGGGCGGTATGCATGCGCTATTGGGTATTGACCTTCAGCAGTTGGCGGGGCAGGTACTCTCGGTGAGCGAATATGCGGACGAGGGGCTGGGATACTGCGACAGGATATTCAAATCCACGCCTCGCTCGGAAGATATTGCGTCGCTCTTGGATGCTTTCTTTCTCGGCCGTCTGCCTAAAACGGAGGATTACAATTACACCCGTATTTGCCGCGTTGTGGCTGCCTGCGATCAGGCTGAAGGCGCTGTCTCTGCGGCAGATATGGCTTCAGTGGCGTGTCTGGGCGAGCGGCAGTTTCTGCGTGTTTTCCGCCAATACGTGGGTATAGCGCCCAAGCAGTTTATCCGCCTCAGGCGTTTCCATCGCACGGTTCAGGATATGCAGCAGCAATCGGCACAAGGCAGAACGATTGATTTGCTGGCTACCGTCTTGCGCCACGGATATTACGACCTGAGCCACGCGGCATTGGAGTTTCAGCAGATGGGATGCGTATCACCCGGGCAATTCCGCATGTTAGGCATTCCGCTCAGCGACGATTTCTCTGTCTTTTTCGCATAGAGAACGGCAAATGTCCGTTTTTTCATATCCCACATCCTCGAAAAGCAGTACTTTTGCACCGGATTTCAAAATTTAAAATGTTATGAAAGCAAAAAATGCTGTCCGATTACTTTTTTGGGTGTTATTGACATTTATTCTTACGGCACACTGCTCTGCAGAGACTATTCACGGTACGGTAATCGATTCGCGAGGTCAGGCTATGCCTTTTGTGACCATCTCCGTGTTGTCCGAAGACTCTGCTTTGCTGACAGGTACGATTACCAACGATGACGGTTCGTACATTGTGGAGGTTCAGGCAAAAAACTATATCCTGCAAGCCTCGTATATCGGTTACAGGACAGAATTCGGGGGTCCGGATTTCGTGTTGCGTGAAGAGACCGAACGGCTGCAGGAAGTGGAGGTCAAAGCCAAGAAACCTCTGATAGAACGTCAGATGGACAAATTAGTGGTGAACGTGAGCGCGTCGCCTCTCTCTGCCGGCAGCAACGGCAACGATATCCTCCGTCGCGCACCGGGCGTGCGTATAGACAAGGACGGGAACATAACCGTCAACGGCAAGGCCGTGGAAGTGTGGATAGACGGCAAGCCTTCGTATCTGGGCGGGCAACAGCTAAAAGCCATGTTAGACGGCACAGACGGAAACACCATCGAGAAAATAGAGATTATATCCAATCCTTCCGCCAAATACGACGCGTCGGGACAAGGAGGCATAATCAATATCAAGACCAAACGCAACATGTCGAAAGGTCTGAACGGCATGCTCTCTGCGGGATACGGAGGTATGTATTTCGGCGACGTCAAACGATGGCTGAGCAGGGACATGGTGTCGCTTAATCTCAATTACCGGGGCGCAAAGACATATACGTTCGGACAACTGACACAGGTATATGCGCAGAATGACATCGATTTTGAGGCGGGACGCGAGATACCTGCGACATACTCTGATCCCTCTGTTACCAGCTATTCCAAGTCTGGATACAACATAGATTTTCAATACTATATGATGAAAGTGGGTAACGACTGGTATATCGACTCTGCCAACACATTCGGCTTTATCCTGCAAGTGCCGTATATGGACATGCGGCAGGAGATTATGCCCGGTCGCAATACAGGCTACACCGTGCGTGGCAACGACACCGTATTCAGCACAACGGAGACCAGCACCCGCACACGTGCTCCGCAACACACTGCCAACCTCAATTACACGCACACGTTCGACGAAGCGTTGGAGCGCGAACTGACCGTCAATGTGGATTACAACCGCTACTCCACCCGCTCGTTCAACCATCAGCTTACCGGGTTTGACAACCGCTCAATCGGGCTGGATATAAACACCCGTCAGGCGGCGGATATTTATTCTGCTAAATTGGATTTTCAGACCAAGTTCTGGCAGACAGGTACGATTGAATCCGGTGTCAAGTACGCCCTCTCGTCCACCGACAACCACATGACTACCGATTCAGTGCTCAACAGTGTTCCTTTAGGTCAGACACCTTCGGATTTCCTCTACCGCGAACACGTAGCCGCAGCCTATATCTCAGTGGGCAGGCAGTTCGGAGAGCACTGGACGGTCAAGTTAGGTCTTCGCGGAGAATATACCTTCAGCCACGGCGACTGGAGCAGCGCGGATTCTGTGACCAACAAGTCGTATTTCAATCCCTTCCCCACCGCCTATGTGGGCTACACCACCTCGCCGTTAGGCAGGATTGCGCAGCCCGTCAGCGTTTCGGCATCCTATACCCGCCGTATCAAACGTCCTAACTACTGGATGCTCAACCCCTTCCGCACCTATGTGGATGCCTATAGTTATCAGGAGGGGAACACCAGTCTCTCGCCGGAGTTCAACAACGATGTGGAACTGCATTTCAGTTGGACGCAATACCTCAATCTGACTTTCAACTTCGCGCACACGCAAGGCATGTTCTCGCAGAAGACCACTATCCTTCCCGACGGCAGAGGTCAGTTGCAATGGACTAATTTCGGCACGTGTACCACGCACGGCGGCAATCTGTCGCTGACCGAACTGCCGCTCGTACCGAAGTTTGCCGATAGCGGAGACGGGGGAAATGGCAAACTGTCCAATCGCCAATTGGTTGGAGCATGGCTGGCTCTCACTGTCAATGCCGGTTGGTATCATTTCCTCAACAAATCCTACGACCTCAAGACAGACGGCACGCCTGAGTATCAGCTGGGCAGCCACTATGGCTATGTGGGCGGCACACTCTCGGCTTACCTGCCCGAAGATTGGATAATGACGCTGGACGGAAACTGGTCATCGCCGATGACGACAGGTTACGACCGTCAGGAAAGCATGTACTATCTCAATTTCGGCGTGAGAAAGACATGGATGAAAAAAGGACTTATTTTCAACCTGAATGTGCAGGACCTGACGCGCTCGATGCGCTTCTCCTCTACGGATATGGGACTTACGCCGGGCTACAGGAGTTGGTTTTGCAACACCGTCCGCGAACAGCGTGTCACGCTTTCCCTTACATGGATGTTCGGACAGCACCAACAGCATAAATACCGCAAGGTCGGCGTTATGGACGAATCATCCCGTCTTGGCGGAGGCGGAGGCATCCAGGCGGGTAAATAATGCCGGAACATAACAGTCAGCCACTTTGCCGTTGTCCCGTCTGTAACATCGGCGTTGTATGCCGGTGGTGTTTGACCACAGCCGCTCTTTCTTCTGTTCCGTCGGAAAATTTCAGACATCTGACAAATCTGGTGCAATCTGTCAGACATCTGACAAATTGACTTGGTCGCACATCTGCGAGCTGATAACGATTGATGATGATTTGGAGCGGGAATTCTACGCCAATGAATGTATAGCAGAGAGCTGGACGGTTGGCTGTCTGCATCGCCAGAAAGAGAGCGGACTTTTTATGCGTCTGGCTCTGGATAAAGACAAGGCTGGTGTACTAGCATTAGCGAAAAAAGGACAACAGGTTCAATCTCCCGAAGATGTGGTAAAAGCCACGTACACTTTGGAATTTTGGGGACTGCCCGATAAGTACAAGGAAAGCCAGTTGGAAAAAAAAACTGATTGACAATATGCAAATGTTCTTGTTGGAGTTGGGTAAGGGGTTTACATTTGTTAAGCGGCAATATGGGATGACCATCAATAATTCCCGTTACCATGTGGATCTCGCCTTCTATCATCGGATATTGAAGTGTTTTGTTCTGATTGATTTGAAAAGAGGTGCAGTCACTCATAAGGACATCGGGCAAATGAATGTGTATATCAACTATTTCAAGAATGAAGTATGCCAGCCTGACGACAATCCGCCTATTGGTGTTGTCTTGGGGGCGAAGAAAGACGAACTGCTGATGGAGTATGCCCTTGCAGGCATTGATAACAATCTTTTTGCGGCTCGTTATCAACTCTATCTGCCCAATAAAGCAGAACTGCAGGAGCAACTCAATCAACTAATGGATAGTAACGAATAACACCACCCGCCTCTGCCCCACCGGCACTGACAGCCGGTGCAACGACATACATAAATAAGACGTGCGCTGCCTGCCGATACAAGCACTATAAACACAACAAAAAACGACATACCATTTGCGTATGTCGCTTTTGTTCTGTACTTTTGCCGCCGTAATGTTTCACGCTGGGGATAAGTGGAAGGGATATGCTCCCGTTCATTGCACCCCGAAGTGAACGTTACGTACATAATAACACAGCGCTTGTTGAACGCAGTTTGCGACACACTGAATTTTCACAACAATTGTAACAGAACATCAATTTATGAAAGGAATCACCATTCCGTCCAATAATACGCCTGCAACGGGAGATGTGCTCGGAGATATCCGTGCCATTCTTGCGGAAGCCCGCGTGCATGCTGCGAAAGTGGTGAACTCGGATATGGTGGCGGCATATTGGTTGATAGGGCGCCGGATTGTATTGGAGGAACAACGTGGGGCGGACAAGGCGAAATACGGGGAACAACTGTTGCAAAATCTATCCCGAAAACTCGAAACAGAATACGGGAACGGCTTTTCCTATGCCAACTTGCGCAACATGCGGCAGTTCTATCGCACTTATCCCGATGAACAGATTTGCTACACACTGTGTATCAATTTGCCGTGGAGTCATAACCGTCTGATAATGCGCGTGGAAGATCCTGATGTTCGTGAATGGTATCTGAAGGAAACAGCGGCGCGGCAATGGAGTGTGCGCCAGTTGGAACGGAATATACAGTCGTTTTATTATCAGAGAATGCTTTCGTCTGCGGATTCTGCAATGCAGACTTCCGCGAAAGAGAAACCGATGGACATCAGGCAGTTTGTCAAAGATCCCTATGTGCTGGAGTTTGTCGGGCTTCCGCCTTTCCCTCACCATCGGGAGAAGCCTTTGGAAGATGCCATCATAGACAACTTGCAGGAATTCATGTTGGAATTGGGAAAGGGGTTCTCGTTCGTTCAGCGTCAATACCGCATCAGCACAGAGACGAATCATTTCTACATTGATTTGGTGTTTTACAACTACCTGCTCAAATGCTTTGTGCTGATTGACTTGAAAACGACAAAACTCACTCATCGCGATGTGGGACAAATGGATATGTATATCCGTATGTTCGATGACATCAAACGTGGCAAAGACGACAACCCTACAATCGGTATTTTGCTTTGTGCCGATAAGGACGAAACGATTGTCAAATATTCTGTACTCAATGAATCGAAGCAGATGTTTGCTTCCAAGTATCTCCCATATATGCCGTCCGAGGAAGAAATCAAGCGTGAGATAGAAAACAGCACATTGAGACTAAAAGATAACTCAACACAATAGATACGAATACTAAACCACCTGCCTCTGCCCCACCGGCACTGACAGCCAGTGCAACGACATACATAGATAAGACGTGCGCTGCCTGCCGATACAAGCACTATAAACACAACAAAAAGCGACATACCCTTTGCGTATGTCGCTTTTGTTCTGTACCTTTGCCGCCGTAATGTTTCACGCTGGGGATAAGTGGGCGGGATATGCCCCGTTCATCATACCCCGATGTGAACGTTACGTACATAACAAAGGCGTTTATGTTGCTGCGAAAAAATGGCTAATATAGCACATCTATCATCCATTATCCTTCCGCTGGAATATCCTCAATGGCGCGATAACATCATTTCGCTCATTGAAAAATCCAAGTTGCAGGCTGTCCTCAATGTCAACTAGGAACTGCTTGCGCTATATTGGAAAATCGGTAAAGACATACTACAAAAACAAGCGGAGTTGGGATGGGGTACGCAGGTCATCATACAATTGTCTAATGACTTGCACCGCCGTTTTCCTGGAGATGACGGTTATTCAGATCGTAACTTACGCAACATGAAGCGTTTTGCGCAAGAGTATCCTGATTTCCCGTTTCTGCAAGTCCCGTTTGCACAAATAGAAGAAGATGATTTTTGGCAAGTGGCACTTGCCAAAAATAACCGAACACCAATTTGGCAAGTCCCGCTTGCCAAAATAGAGAAAGACGGTGAGACATTTGTGCAAGTGCCGCTTGCACAAATCACGTGGTATCACCATATATCGCTTCTTCCAAAAGTCAAATCGCTGACCGAACGCGCGTTCTACATTATGGAGACGGCTGCGCAAGGATGGAGCCGCGATGTCATGTTGGCCAATATCGCTGCGGATTATATATCTGTCAAGGGCAGAGCGGTCACCAACTTCTCCGGCACGTTGCCGCCAGTGGATTCGGATTTCGCACGGTACGCGTTCAAGGATCCGTATTGTTTTGGCTTCTTGGGCACACAGGAACTGAAGAACGAGCGGGCGATTGAGGAGAAACTGACGGAGCATATTGTGGATTTCCTGCTGGAGATGGGGCGCGGGTTTGCTTTTGTCGGCAGACAGTTCCGCATAACGGTTGATGGCGATGAGTACAAGATGGACTTGCTGATGTATCATCTCAGGATGCACCGCTATGTGGTCATAGAACTGAAGGCGGTGGAGTTCATTCCCGAGTTTGTCAGCAAGTTGAATTTCTACATCTCTGCGGTGGATGAGTATGTGAAGACACCGCAGGATAATCCTACTATTGGCTTGCTCCTTTGCCCTACCAAGAGCGATGAGAAAGTTCGTTTCTCTTTACGGGGTTTCTCACAGCCGATGGGCGTAGCTGAATACGAAATCAAGCAACTCATTGAGGAAGTGCAATCCGCTCTGCCCTCTGCCGAGGATGAATAACAAATGAGCTAAATATATCCGCCTCTGCCCCACCGGCACTGACAGCCAGTGCAACGACATACATAAATAAAGCGTGCGCTGCCTGCCGATACAAGCACTATAAACACAACAAAAAGCGACATACCCTTTGCGTATGTCGCTTTTGTTCTGTACTTTTGCCGCCGTAATGTTTCGCGCTGGAAGAAAGTGGGCGGGATATGCTCCCGTTCATTGCGCCCCGAAGTGAACGTTACGTACATAATAAAGGCGTTTATTGACGCTTGTTTTGGCATCGTAGAATCTGGTAAATTTTGTGTACCCAAAACAAGATTAGTGCAATAGATGTCCTCGGATATGTATATCCTCACGCTGATACGGCGTGATATGCATATCAGCGTGGGCGTTATTGTTTATTCTTGTGTGTAGGGTCATTTCCGGAACCTCGTTAAGGAGAATAAGCGTGGATAACATTCACGCTTTGTTTTATATTTGCTTTGACTAACCAAATTAACACAATAGCAATCTAAAACACCAAACAACTATGAAGAACAAACTTCTAACCCTCTTCCTTGCTCTTGCCGCAAGCGTAGGAACCATCTTTGCCGAGACCTACAACGGCACCTGCGGCGACAACCTCACATGGACCCTTGACACCGAATCCGGCACCCTTACCATCTCCGGCACCGGAGCAATGACGGATTACGACGATTCTTATGCAAAATCACCGTGGTATTCCTCCTATAGAACTTCCATTAAAACCGTCATCATCGAAGACGGCGTGGCAAGCATTGGAAACTATGCTTTCGATATTTGCAGCAGTTTGACCTTCGTAACCATTCCCAACAGCGTCACAAGCATCGGAGACTGGGCTTTCTCTTCTTGCAGCAGTCTGACCTCCATCACCATTCCCAACAGCGTCACAAGCATTGGAGTAGAGGCTTTCTATAATTGTCGCAGTTTGACCTCCGTACACATATCCGATATAGCCGCATGGTGCAAAATAGCATTTAGTCGTCCCTTCTCTAATCCATTATATTATGCCCAAAACCTATATCTGAATGGCACATTAATTACTGACTTGGTTATTCCCAACAGCGTCACAAGCATTGGAAGCTATGCTTTCTGGGATTGCAGCAGTCTGACCTCCGTAACCATTTCCAACAGCGTCACAATCATTGAAGGAGCTGCTTTCTCTTCTTGCAGCAGTCTGACCTCCATAACCATTCCCAACAGCGTTACAAGCATCGGAGAATGGGCTTTCTCTAATTGCATCGGTTTGACCTCCGTCACCATTCCCAACAGCGTCACAAGCATTGGAAGGTATGCTTTCGAGTATTGCCGCAGTTTGACCTCCGTAACCATTCCCAACAGCGTCACAAGCATCGGAGACTGGGCTTTCTATGAATGCTACAGTTTGACCTCCATAACGGTTGATTCCAAAAACCCAAATTACTGCGATATAGATGGTGTGTTATTTAACAAGAATAAAACAACACTTATTCAGTATCCCGCAGATAAGTCTGCCACCTCGTACACCATTCCCAACAGCGTCACAAGCATCGGACACGGTGCTTTCTCTCTATGCTACAGTTTGACCTCCATAACCATTCCCAACAGCGTCATAAGCATTGGATATGCTGCTTTCTACTATTGCAGCAGTTTGACCTATATAACCTGCGAAGCTGTTAACCCGCCAACATTGGGAGATAATGCCTTCGAGGGCGTGAACAAATCCATTCCTCTTTATGTTCCGTCAAGTTCGGTTCAGCAGTACAAGTTGGCAAAAGGCTGGAAAGACTTTACCAATATCCAGCCTATAAGCTCTCAATCGGGAGATGTTACTACACCTACCGTCACCGTTACTACCACTTCTGCTGATATTGCCTGGCCGCAAATATCAGGTGCCGCATCATACGAACTGGTGATAAAAGATAAAAGCGGCAATGTCGTTTGTACACTTGTCTTTGATGCAGAAGGACACCTGACAAGCCTCAATTTTGGTGCGCCGGACAGGGACAACATCCGCAAACAACCACAAGCAGGCACTTTCTCGTACACCGTCACAGGGCTGAAAGAAAACACCGAATACACCTACACCCTCACAGCCAAAGACAGTCAAGGCAAAGCCATTGACACGAAGACCGGCACCTTCAAGACCATTGGCGGAACACCCGTGGACGAGACTGAAAGAGATGCCGCTCCCGCTCCCCGCAAACTGCTGAAAAACGGCATTCTCCGCATCCTTACTCCTGACGGCACCGCCTATGACCTGCAAGGTCAGCGTATCGATTAAAACAAGGTCACCGTCTCGACTAAACAGGTCGTAGAAGGTTCAACTCGGCGGGCTACCCCCGCCGCAATACAGCGAAAGGCACTGCATGTACCTTTCGCTGTTGTGTTGCGGCAATCTGCCACTTTGTTGCGTCTGTACAGCGAAGCAGATCGTTAGAATGTCATTCAGACACCTGTTTGCTTCGTCCGTTTTGCCGAATACTATTCGGCCTCTTTCGGTTTCGTCCATTACACCGGATATTATCTGGCGCACAAATAGTCCTCCATTTGCCCGTAAGTGTCTTTATTCCCACCGAAGTCCCTCTATTCCCCAACCCGCCTTCCCTCCGTATCGTACCTTTGCGAAAAAAACAGACAGTAAACTGAAATAAACTGAAATTGCACGAGTAAACTGAAATAAACTGAAAGCGCACTTCGCCGTGGCGCAGTCCCTCGAGGCGGGCAAAGGCTATATCGTCAATGCCAACGCCAAACTGGCGCAGAAGACCTCCTTCGTCTTCCCGGGCGTGACCATCAGCACCGATGCCGACAACGGCGACATAGCCACTCTCACAGGCTACAACGACAATTCGGGTCGTGGCAGTATCTGCATGGTAGGCACGCTCCGCACAGGCACGTTGTACAACTATGCCGGCGGAAACACCTACCTCGGTCTGAAGGACAACAAACTCTACTATCCGAACACCACGACAGGCACCGCCGTCCGCGCGTACAGAGGTTTCTTCCGCAGCGGCATGGGCGGCGTGATTGAGGAAGGCGATGACGATGATGAGCCGGCAGCCCCGCAGCGCGTCCGCATCATGGTGGAGGGCGAAACCGTCACCGAACTGGAGGTGATGAACGGCGAGGCGGACATGCAGGACATTCAGCCCGCCCGCAAGTTCATCAACAACGGCATCCTCCTCATCGAGCGCAACGGCAAGACCTACACCGCCCAAGGCGCGGAACTGTAGTAACCGCCATCAGCCCCGATAGGGGCATTGGTCTGCAGCCGCTCCGGCATACAGCACAAGTACAGACAATGCCCAGTAGCACAAACCTGTCAGACCGATTGTGTCAAGCAGGCTTGTGCCGCGCTATAGTATCCGCTCATATAAACCTTTGCGGCGTTAAAACATTGCAGAGATTGACAAGTTATGATAGGCAAATCGTTCGTAAGAAAAGAGCCGGAACTGTTCCGTCTGCTGCTCACATCGTTCATTGACATAAGCCATGAGTTGGATACCGTATTTCTGCTTTGGGGCAGAACTATTGGTGCGGATTTTGATACCATTTTTCGCGGATTCGTCGTGGATTCGGGGAATATCTCACATATTTCCGATTATTGTCTTGTGTATGTCGGAAAAATGCTTTTACTTTGCGGTGTTTTTAAGAATCTGTGTTTGACAACCTTTTTATCTCTACTGCTATGATTTGGTATATATGGCTCATTGCCGCTGCGGCTCTTGTGGTTATAGAACTGTTTACTGGTGGTTTCGGCGTACTGTCCTTCGCGTTCGGATGCGTGGCAGGCGCGATTGCATCCGCTTGTGACTTGTCGCTCAACTGGCAGCTGCTGCTCGCCATCCTCGTCTCGCTTGTTTTCTTCATTTTTGTCCGTCCCTTCGCCGTCAAGTTCCTGCTTCGCGGCAAGAACGATGAGGTCAGAACCAACACCGACGCGCTCATTGGCCGCAAAGTGCGTGTGACCGAAACCATTGACCCTGTTGCCGGTACGGGATATGTGGCGGTGGACGGCGACGTGTGGAAAGCCGTTACCGATGCCGCCGAACCCGTCCAAGCCGGAACGATGGTCCGGATTACCGCGCAGGACAGCCTTGTCCTTACCGTCACGCCCGTGTAAACCGGCATATTTCTTCAAAAACTAACAACCCTTAAATACTTTACCACTATGGATTCAGGAACTTTTGTACTCATTGCTCTGGCAATTGTAGTTGTCCTTTACGTATTGAGCGGCATCAAGATTGTGTCGCAGTCGGAAGTGATTATCGTGGAGCGTCTTGGTAAGTACCAGCGCACGCTGAACGCAGGTATCCACATCATGCTGCCCATCATCGAGCGCGCCCGCGTGGTGCGCCAACGCGGCGTAGGTATGTCCTCACGCATTGACTTGCGCGAACAGGTCTTTGATTTTGACCGTCAGACCGTCATCACCAAAGATAACGTAATGACCGAGATTAACGCCCTCCTTTATTTCCAGATTGTTGACCCTGTGAAGTCTGTCTATGAGATTACCAACCTGCCTCTCGCCATTGAGAAACTCACGCAGACCACTTTGCGTAACGTGGTGGGTGA
Organism: Bacteroidales bacterium UBA1253; assembly: GCA_002308815.1. Classification (GTDB taxonomy): domain Bacteria; phylum Bacteroidota; class Bacteroidia; order Bacteroidales; family Paludibacteraceae; genus Colicola. Next base: position 16,805 of record DBVX01000017.1, on the reverse strand, counting down.
ACTGGAATTGGACGAGACGCTCACTTCGCGTGACACCATCAACTCCAAGCTGCGCACCGTCCTCGATGATGCCACCAACAAATGGGGAGTCAAGGTCAACCGTGTTGAGTTGCAGGACATCATGCCGCCTGTAAACATTCAGGAAGCGATGGAGAAGCAGATGACAGCCGAGCGTGACAAGCGTGCCGCAATCCTTACCGCCGAGGGAGAGAAGCAGTCCGCCATCCTCAAGTCCGAAGGTGAGAAATCCGCCGAGATTAACGCCGCCGAAGCCGAGAAACAAGCACGAATCCTCCGTGCGGAAGGTGCCGCACAAGCCCAGATTCTGCAGGCGGAAGCCGAAGCCAAAGCCATCAACCAGGTGGCGGAGGCAGTCAAGGGGCAGAAATCCAACCCCGTCAACTACCTGCTTGCCATCAAGTACATCGAGAGCCTCAAGGAGATGACATCCGGCAAGGACAACAAGACCGTCTATCTGCCCTACGAGGCGACAGGCGTTCTCGGCTCGCTCGGCACCATCAAGGAAATGTTCAAGAACGTGCAATAGTCCAAATATGCCGACAACGGACTCAATGCACGTCCGATTCAGAAATTTACAATATCGTCCGGCAGGGGTGCTACGAAACATCCCTTGAACAGGCTGTCAAGTTCCCTGCACGCTTTTTTAGCCTCTTCCTCGGTGGCGAATGCACCGTGCATGTACTTGTACCACTCGCCGCGCCTGATGTAGAAGCAGTTTGTCATCCCTTTGAACTCGGGGGCGTTCTTCTTGAGGATGCTGCGTGAGGCGAATAGCTGGACAGTGAAGCGGGACTTGTCCTTGGTGGCCGCTTGCGGCTGCTCGGAGGGATGTGACTGTTCGGAGGGCTGTGGCTGATTGTCTGCTTTTGGTTGCTCTTGTGCTTTGGGTTGTCCTACAGGAACGGCGGCGGGTTGCCCTGATTCGGGAGAGGTGGTTATGGGCTGTGCGGGCTGCGTGTTTTCTTTTTTCGGTTCGGGCTGGTAGTAGTCGGCGAAGGCGTTGAAGATAGCGTCTGTTATCTCGCGTTTCCCTTTGTCGGATCCGAGGTACTTTTCCTCCTCCTTGTTGGATATGAATCCCATTTCAACCAGCACGCTGGGGCAGGCGGATTTGAGCAGAACCAAGAACCCCGCTTGTCTGACACCGCGGTTGGTGCGGTTGTTGTCGCCCACGAAACGCTGCTGCACCATAGACGCGAAGCGAAGACTGTTGTCCATATAGTTGTTCTGCATCAACTCAAAGATGATGTATGAGTCAATGCTGTTGGGGTCGAAACCCTGATAGGTGGTCTGATAGTCCGACTCAAGTTTGATGACGGCGTTCTCGCGCATCGCAACATCAAGGTTCTTCTCCATCTTCTCCGTTCCGAGTATATAGACTTCCGCCCCGTAGGCGGTGCGTGTCTCGGCGGAATTGGTGTGAACACAGATAAAGAGGTCGGCTTTGTTACGGTTGACGATGTTCGCGCGCTCCTGCAAGGGAATGAAGATGTCGGTGGAGCGTGTGAGAACAACCTTCACATCAGGATACGCGGTACGGATTCTCGATGCGAGGCGCAGCGAGATATCAAGGTTGAGATCCTTCTCGCGCAGTTTGAGGTTATGACCGATGGCTCCGTAGTCCTTTCCTCCGTGTCCCGCGTCAATGACAACAGTGAAAGCGGAGGCAGTGAAAGGTGTCAGCAGCAGAAGAAGAATGATAACCGTACGGAAAACGTGTCGCATAGGATTATGTTTTTTGATAACACGGCAAAAATAATGCCAATAACATTACCTGTATGGTACTTTGGCACGAAAAATGCTGAAAAACGGACAAAATACGATAAAAAATCCGAATAGTTGCACAAGTGGCGGAAAACGGCTATTTTTGCGCGCTTGTTTTGCAGTCGAAGCAATCAGGAAAGAGTCAAATGAAAGAAAGCGATTTCTCACAGGAAGAGGAGCGGATGATAGAGCGCGAGTTTGAGGCGTTGCTGGACGATTACGCCCATACGATGCACCGTCAGAAAGTGGAGATTATCACCCGTGCATTCCGTTTCGCCAGTCAGGCTCATCACGGGATGCGCCGCTTGAGCGGCGAACCGTATATCCTTCACCCTTTGGCTGTTGCGCGCATTGTGGTGCGTGAGATAGGGCTGGGGAGTACGAGTATCTGCGCCGCGCTGCTACACGATGTGGTGGAGGACACGGACTACACGGTGGAGGACATCGAGCAGCGCTTTGACAAGAAGATAGCGACGATTGTGGACGGTCTGACGAAGATCAGCGGAGGTGTTTTCGCCACGCAGGACGAGAAGCAGGCGACAAACATCCGCAAACTGGTGCTCACTATGTCGGACGATGTGCGGGTGGTACTCATCAAGATAGCCGACCGGCTGCACAACATGCGCACGCTGGCTGCGCAGTCGCCCGCCAACCAACGCAAGATTGCCAAGGAGACGATGCTGATTTACGCGCCTTTGGCACATCGGCTGGGGCTGTTCCCTATCAAGAGCGAATTGGAAGACCTGAGTTTCCGCTACCTGCATCCGGATGTGTATCAGGAGATTGAAAAGAAACTGGAAAAAGTGCTGGAGACGCAGAAGGAGGATCACCGCGCGTTTATGGAACCCATCCGTGAGAAGCTGACGGCGATGGGTATGCGTTTCAGTATCTCCGCCCGAGTCAAGTCGGTCTATTCGATATGGGAGAAGATGCAGAAGAAGAACATCCCGTTCGAGGATGTCTATGACCTGTTCGCCATCCGCATCATCTTCGAGCCAACGGAAGGCCTGCCGGAGAAAGACCAGTGCTGGATGATTTATTCGGCTGTAACATCTATCTACCGCCCCCATCCGGAACGTATCCGCGACTGGATTTCCACGCCAAAAGCCAACGGTTACGAAGCACTGCACGTGACGGTGATGAGCAGTTTCGGCTATTGGGTGGAGGTGCAGATCCGTTCGGAGCGGATGCATGAGCTGGCGGAGAAAGGTCTGGCGGCGCACTGGAAATACAAGTCGGAGAACTTCGAGGAGTCGGAGCTGGACCACTGGCTGCTGGACATCAAGGACATACTGGATCATCCCGATTCGGACGCGATGGCGTTTCTGGACACGTTCAAACTGAACCTGTTTGCCGATGAGGTGTTCGTGTTCACTCCGAAAGGCGAGATGAAGACGCTGCCGAAAGGCTCGTCCATCCTTGATTTCGCCTACTATATCCACTCGGAGCTGGGAGAGCACTGCATCGGGGCGAAGGTCAACCACAAGATGGAGTCCGTCAGTTACCGTCTGATGGGGGGCGATCAGGTGGAGATACTGACCTCGCAGAAGCAGCAGCCGGAACCCGAGTGGCTGAATATGGTGCTGACGGCGAAGGCGCAGACTGCCATCAAACGGTATCTCAACAGACAGTACGGAGTCGACAAACGCATCACGGAACTGAAATGGATAACCATCTCACTGCGGGGCAACGACAATTTCGGCGTGCTGGTGAAGATACTGAACGTCATCAGTGAGGATATGCACCTCAATCTGAAGAGCCTGCATACGGAGGTGGAGGACAAGCGGTTCGAGTGCCGTATCGTACTGTCGGTGTATGACGAGGAGTCAGTCAGCGAGTTGTGCCGCAAACTTAAGGAACTGCCTGACCTGACCAGCGTGGAGAGGGTGCGCGATGAGGAATCCAACCAATCTCCTGAAGAAAATAACACATTAACACATAAACAACAAAATTTATTATGAAAAAGATTCTTTTGTTTTTTGCGGGCATGATGACAGCCGGTATGCTGTGCGCCCAGGAGCCTGTCATTGAGTATGACAAGACGGAACACGATTTCGGCAAGATTAACGAGGCGGACGGCCGTGTCACGACCGTGTTCACGTTCCGCAACACGGGTATGTCTCCGTTGGTGCTCAACAACGTGCGCGCCAGCTGCGGATGCACCACTCCCAAATGGACCAAGGAACCCGTTGAACCCGGACAAGAGGGACAGATAACGGTGACATACAACCCGAACGGCCGTCCGGGACACTTCTCGAAGACTATCACCGTAACCTCCAACGCCAAGAAGGAGACAACCAAACTGTATATCAAGGGCGAGGTCATTCCCAAGACCGTCAAACCCGTGGACAAGTTCCCCGTGAAGATGGGCGCACTCAGTCTGGTGACCGGCGAGATGGATTTCGGCGATGTGAAGAAAGGCGCTATCGTTACCAAAACCATCGGTTATGCCAACCAGTCTGACTCTGTGTTCACTCTGGCGTTCAACAACACCGTGAACTACATAAACGTCTTCCCTGCCCTCAACCAGGAACAACTGACTGTTGACAAGAGCCAGAAAGGCGACGTGCAGGTGCAGTTTGACTCGCAACTCTTCCCGACCTACGGTCCCGTGGAGGAGACGGTTGCCGTCGTTATCAACGGACAGAAAGACGCGAAGCACGTTGTCAAGGTGCGCGCCAACGTCGTGGAGGACTTCTCCATGCTGACCGCAGAGCAGCTTGCCAACGCGCCCATCCTGACGATGAGCAACGACCTGAACCTCGGTATGTTCAAGCAAGGCAAGAAAGCAAAAGCCGCTTTCCATATCTCGAACGCCGGTCAGAATCCTTTGCTTATCCACCGCATTGTCGTGGACAACGAGAAGGTAAGCATATCGCATCCGAAATCCGTCCGCTCGGGCAAGAAGGGCAACTGCACCGTGACCCTCATGACCCCCGATGCCGGCAGCTTTGAGATGCCCGTCACCGTCATCACCAACGACCCCGAGCAGCCAGTCAAGAAAGTGAACCTGCGCTGGAGCGTGGAACAGGGAGTTCAACAGATAGGTTTTTAAGCCGACAGGCAATTTAGTCCTTATGCAGCATCCGGAAAACGACAAGCAGTACAAAGGGCTGGTGGTGAACGAGGGGGTGAAGAACCTCCCGCAGGTGAACCCTTACGCCACGTTCCGCCGCAAGAAACGCGAACTGACCGCCGAGGAGTACGTGGAGGGCATACTCAACCGTGACATCACGCTCCTCGGTCAGGCGGTCACCCTGATAGAAAGCAGCCTGCCGAAAGATCAGGCGACAGCCCAGAAAGTGATTGAGCAGTGCCTGCCTTATTCGGGCAATTCGGTACGCTTGGGCATAACGGGTGTTCCGGGAGCGGGCAAATCAACCTTCATCGAAGCCCTCGGCACGATGCTCTGCCATCAGGGCAAGCGTCTCGCCGTCCTCGCCATCGACCCTTCCTCCGAACGGAGCAAAGGGTCGATACTGGGCGACAAGACCCGCATGAACGAACTCTCCACCGAAGCCAACGCCTTCATACGCCCTTCCCCTTCGGCGGGCAGTCTGGGAGGCGTGGCGAGAAAGACACGCGAGACCATCGTCCTGTGCGAGGCGGCAGGGTATGACACCATTATGGTGGAGACCGTCGGGGTTGGGCAGAGCGAGACAGCCGCCCACTCGATGGTGGATTTCTTCCTGCTGCTGCAGGTGACGGGTACAGGCGATGAGCTGCAGGGCATCAAGCGCGGCATAATGGAGATGGCGGACGGAATAGCCATCAACAAGTGTGACGGCAGCAACATCGAGCGCGCGCAGGCTGCCCGCGTCAGCTTCAAGAACGCGCTGGCTCTCTTCCCGCCGACTGAATCAGGATGGAAGCCCTACGCCGAGACCTGCTCGTCGGTGGACAAGACCGGCGTGCTCAAAGTGTGGAAGATGGTGGAGGACTATGTACGCTTCACCAAGGAGACCGGCTACTTTGACCACCGGCGCACGCAGCAGGCGAAGTACTGGATGTACGAGACCATCCACTCCGCGCTACTGAACGGCTTCTATCAGAACCCCGTGATGGAGCGGATGATACCGGAAATGGAAAAACAGGTGTTGGACAACAAGATAAGCAGCTTCATCGCTGCCAATAAACTTCTGCAGGAATATGCCCGCCTCAACCGCCAGTAATCCCCGACGCAAGGAGACAGCCCCGCGTAAGGTCGGGGCTAACGATATGGGCAAGCTGCCCCCGCAGGCTCTTGATATGGAGGAGTCGGTGCTGGGCGCGCTGATGCTTGACAAGGAGGCGTTCTCCATGGTCAGCGACCTGCTCCGTGTGGACTCGTTCTATTCCGACAAGCACCAGCGCATCTTCGAGGCGTTGGTGTCGCTGTCTGTCAAAGACCAGCCAATTGACCTGCTGTCGGTTACCGACCGTCTGCGCTCGTTAGGCACGTTGGAGGAAGCGGGCGGAGCGGCGTACCTGAGCGAACTGACGCGGCGCGTGGCATCCACAGCCCACCTCCGCTATCACGCGCAGGTGGTGGCGCAGAAAGCCACGGCGCGCGAACTGATACGGATGGCTGCCGAAGTGGAGGAGAAAGGATACGACGACACGCAGGACGTGGACGAACTGCTGGAAGAGGCGGAGGGAAAGATTTTCGCCATCTCGCAGCGCAACCAGAAACGCGATGTGGTCAAGATTGACTCCGTACTGTCCGCAGCCTTCAGCCGTATGCACAAAGCCGCAGAGAACAAAGGCAACATCAGCGGCATACCTTCCGGATTCACGCTTTTGGACAAGATCACCAGCGGATGGCAGAAAAGCGACCTGATTATCATCGCCGCCCGACCCGCTATGGGCAAGACGGCGTTCGTGCTTTCGATGGCGAAGAACATTGCGGTAAATTATCACGTACCCGTGGCGATGTTCTCACTGGAAATGTCCAACGTACAACTTGCGAACCGTCTGATAATGAACGTCTGCGAGATTCCCGGCGAGAAAATCAAGAACGGCAACCTGACACAGGCGGAGTGGGCGCAGCTGGACAACAAAGTGGGCGAACTGAGCAACGCACCGTTGTATTTGGACGATACGCCCGCCATGTCCATTCTTGAGTTCCGTTCCAAAGCCCGCAAACTGGTCCGCGAGAAGCATGTGCAGATTATCATCATCGACTACCTGCAGCTGATGAACGCCAACGGGGTCAATTTCGGCTCCCGCGAGCAGGAGGTCAGCATCATCTCGCGTAACCTCAAAGCCCTTGCCAAGGAACTGGATATTCCCATTATCGCCCTGTCGCAGCTGAACCGCAGCGTGGAGCAGCGAGGCGGAACGGGCATTGCGGGCAAGAAACCCCAATTGAGCGACCTGCGCGAATCGGGTGCCATCGAGCAGGACGCGGACATCGTATGCTTCATCCACCGTCCCGAATATTACGGCATAACCAACGACGACAAGACCAGCCGGAGCCTCATCGGTCTGGGGCAGATTATTGTCGCCAAGCACCGTAACGGTGCCACCGATGACATCTGGCTTCGTTTCCGCGCCCAATATGCCAAGTTCCAGAACGAGGATGACGCCATCCCGTCGGACGAACTGAACGGCGTGTTCCATTCCCGAATGAACCAAACCGTCGAAGCCAACTATGTAGAGACATCCGATGGCGCGTCCGTCAGCGGAGGATTCGGTGAGGAAGCACCTCCGTTCTGAGCCATACACACTTACTGAAAAACCAATCAAAAATCATACACACAAATGCAACGCACAGATATTCGCACCGCTCTTCAAAGCAGGGAGTTTGACCGTCCCGTCAATGTACGCGGATGGGTTCGCAGCCGTCGCGGCAACAAACAGGTCAGTTTTATCGCCCTCAACGACGGCTCAACGATAAAGAACATACAGATTGTGGTCGACTTGACCAAGTTCAGCGAGGAGCAGCTCAAGCCTGTCACCACCGGCTCCTGCATATCCGCCACCGGCATACTCGTCCCCTCGCAGGGAGCGGGACAGGATGTCGAAATCCAGCTGACTGAACTGGAAGTCTATGGCACAGCGGATCCGGAGAGATACCCGCTCCAGAAGAAAGGGCTGAGCATGGAGTATCTGCGTTCAATCGCTCATCTGCGTCCCCGTACCAACACGTTCGGAGCCGTGTTCCGCATACGTCACAATATGGCGATGGCTATCCATACTTACTTCCACGAACACGGCTACTACTATTTCCATACCCCGCTTATCACCGCCTCCGATGCGGAGGGAGCGGGTCAGATGTTCCAAGTTACCACCAAGAACCTGTACAAACTCCAATACGACGAGGCGGGACACATTGACTACTCCGACGATTTCTTCGGCAAGATGACCTCCCTGACCGTGAGCGGGCAGCTGGAGGGGGAACTCGGAGCACTCGCATTGGGCAGAATCTACACCTTCGGTCCCACGTTCCGCGCCGAGAACTCCAACACGCCGCGTCACTTGGCGGAGTTCTGGATGATTGAGCCGGAGATGGCTTTCATCGACAAGAAGGAACTGATGGACATCGAGGAGGACTTCATCAAGTACTGTGTCCGCTGGGCGTTGGACCACTGTCAGGACGACCTGCAGTTCCTCAACCAGTTCGTGGACAAAGGTCTGATAGCGCGTCTTGAGAGCGTGGCGGACACCGAATTTGTCCGTCTGCCCTACACCGAGGGCATCCGTATTCTGAAAGAGGCAATCAACAACGGAAAGAAATTCGAGTTCCCCTGCGAATGGGGCGATGACCTCAGTTCGGAGCACGAGCGGTATCTCGTGGAGGAGCATTTCCGCAAACCCGTCATCATGACCGACTATCCCCGTACCATCAAGGCTTTCTATATGAAGCAGAACGAGGGCGAAGAGAAAGGACGTGAAACAGTGCAGGGAACGGACGTGCTGTTCCCGCAGATAGGCGAAATCATCGGCGGTTCTGTCCGCGAGGAGAGTTTCGACAAACTCGACCGCGAGATTGAGCGTCGCGGAATGGATATGTCCAACTACCAGTGGTATCTCGACACGCGCCGCTTCGGCTCCGCACCCCACGCCGGATTCGGTCTGGGCTTCGAACGGCTGATGCTGTTTGTTACAGGTATGCAGAACATACGCGATGTCATACCTTTCCCGCGTACACCCAAAAACGCAGAGTTCTAAACATCAAAACACTCATAATATGAAGAAAATCACCACTCTTCTGATACTCTTCTCCGCTTTGGCATCCCTATGGGCGCAAAGCGGTAAGGTCTCGCTCTACGGGCGTGTCGTCTCCAAGCAGGACGACAAGGGAATAGCCGGTGCCACCGTCACACTGGGCAATCAGGCCATATCGACCGTCACCAATCAGGAAGGTCAGTTCTCCTTCATCCAACTGCAAGGCGGTGACGAGGAACTGATTGTGGAGGCGGACGGTTTCAAGGCTACCGTGGAACTGATCCAACTCCATGAGGGTCAGTCAACCGTATTGGATGTCATTTACCTTCAGCCCGACATTGTTAAAGAGTCGCAGGACGAGGTGCTGCTTAACCTCGCTGAGCAGGATTTGAACGATGACGAAGGCTCGTCGCAGGAGCAGGCATCGATGACCTCCTCCTCGAAGGACGTGTTCAACTCGCTCACATCCTGGGCTTGGTCCACGGCGCGCTACCGCAACCGCGGCTACAACCAGACCTACGAGACCTACTACGTGGAGGGTCTGTCGTTCAACTCCGCCGAGCGCGGACAGTTCAACTTCTCCGCGATGGGAGGTCTGAACGACGCGTCCCGCTACAAGGAGACCAATCAGGCGATTGAGGCGACCAACTACACCTTCGGCGGTGTGGGCAACGCGACCAACTACCTGATGGGGGCGACCCGCTACGCGCAGGGCTGGAAAGTGGGCATTGCCGCCACCAACCGCAACTACAAGGGCGTTGTCCGCGCCACCTATTCGAGCGGACTGCTTGACAACGGCTGGGCGTTCGCCGCACAGATAGCCTATCGCGGCACGCCGTATATCAACCGGAAGGGCATGATTGGGGAAGGCATCGTTTACAACTCCTTCGGCTATTTCTTCTCGGCGGAAAAGCAATGGGGTACGCGCCACAAACTGAACATCATCACGTTCGGCGCGCCCACGATGCGCGGACAGTCGGCGGCGGTGACGCAGGAGGTCTATGACCTGACCAACCAATACAACGCCACCCAGTGGGGATGGAACAACTACAACCCCTACTGGGGCTATCAGGACGGCAAGATGCGCAACTCACGCATCGTCCACAGTTACGACCCCACCGTTATTCTTGGCTACAACTTCAAGATCAGCGACAAGCAGTCGCTGCACGTTGCTGCCGGCGGACACTACTCGTTCTACTCCAACTCCGCGCTGAATTACTACAACGCTCCCGACCCGCGTCCCGATTACTACCGTAACATGCCCTCCTTCCTGTGGGACAACCAGATTAACCAAAATGGAAATTTTATTGATAAAGATATGAGTGGCAAGCCATTAGGCAACGGATTCTACGACGAGGCTGGCAACTATGTGGGAGGAAGCATCGACCGGACCACCTACGAGCGGATGCACAACGACTGGACCTCCCGCAACAGCCAGACCACGCAGATTGACTGGGATGCCATCTACCTTGCCAACCACGCCAACAACATCAACAACCCGAACGGCTCCGCCCGCTACATACAGGAGCGCCGCCACAACGATATAGGCGAGATGATGGCATCGGCTGTCTATCAGAACACGCAGTTTGACCATCTGAGGATGACCGCCGGACTGGAATTCAAACAATCCACAGGCCGCCACTACAAGACGATTGACGACCTGCTGGGCGGCAACCAGTGGATTGACATCGACCCCTTCGCCGAGCGGGATATTGCCGAACTGGCGGAGAACATCGGTATGACGCAGGCGCAGATGGTTGTGGTGAAGCAGAACAATGTGGCTCTCAAAGCCGACGGAACAATAGCGGATGCCCGCGTAATCAAGCAGGGAGACCGCTTCGGCTATGACTACAATATCGAGATGTCCAACGACAAGTTGTGGTATCAGAACGAATGGAACTGGCGCAACTTTGATCTTTACTATGCGCTGCAAATCGCCTACACGCAGATACAGCGTACCTCCACGATGCTCAACGGTCGCGCCGTCTATCTGAGCATCCTTCAGAAGGATATGCAGGAATACTACATCGGGCAGGAAGGTTCGCAAGTGATAAAGGATGGAAAACTGGTCAAGACTCTGGACATCTACCACGGTTTCCGTCACCATTTTGTTGACCCTTCTTTCAAGGCTGGTTTCACCTACAAGATTAACGGACGCAACCATATCAAGTTCAACGCTCTGGCAATGACGCAGGCTCCGCTGGCGCGCAACGCCTACATTTCGCCGCGCGTTCACGACCGTGCCGTGGCTTCCATCTACACTCATGACACAGCCCGCAACCTGAAAGAGTACTACGGAGCTTCGGAAAAGACAGTGGGCGGCGACCTCACGTATGAGTTCAACTATCCCATTGTGCGCGGTCGCATCACAGGCTTCTATTCGCGTTTTTGGGACGGTATGGAACTGAACGGCTACTACGATGACGAGGCGCGCACGTTTGTCAATCAGGCGATGACGGGACTTAACCGCCGCCACTGCGGTATTGAAGCCGCTGCGGCTGTCAAACTTGGCACCTATTTCACCCTTTCGGCTGCAACCTCCATCGGCGACTACCGCTATACCGACAACGCTGCGGTGGTAACATCGGCGGAGAACGGTATGGCATTAGGCACGACGGCCAAGGGCAACGTGTATGAGCTGCGTGACTCGGTGATGATGAAGGGTGTACGCGTGAGCAACGGTCCGCAGGTGAACGCCTCGCTCAAACTCTCGTTCTTCCACCCGAAGATGTGGTTCGCCGATGTGACACTCAGTTACTACGATTGGAACTATCTTGGTGTCGCTCCTTCCCGCCGCATGAAGAGCCTCTATACGGATGTGACGTATGATGACCTCACGGGCAGTGCCATCAATGTGAACGGCTCGTACAAGGATGCCGGCGCACTGACAGGCGAAACAGACGCAAACGGCAAACCCGAACTCAAATACCCCTATAACATCCTTGACCAGCAAGAGAGTCTTGCGGCGGAGAATGTGTGGAATCGTTTTCTCATTGACTTGAGCATCGGCAAACTCATCTACCTGCCCAAACGCCAGTCACTTTCCATCAACCTTTCCTGCACCAACATCGGCAACAACGTTCACTTCAAAACCGGCGGTTACCAGCAGGCGCGTCTGCCTCGCGCCACCAAACAGGGTGTGGAGGATGACAAGAACTCCGTCATCACCGCCAACGCGTGGAAATTCCCCGCCAAGTACTACTACGCCTGGGGTGCTAACTTCTACCTTACTCTCACCTACAAATTCTAAATCAGGAGGAACAGAACCATGAAAACACAGTCTTTTATTCTTTCCGCCATTATTCTTGTCGGTTTGTTTCTCGCCTCCTGCCGCACGGAAGAGCCGCAGACACGCTATATGGAAGACGTTGCAGGGTTGGTTTCCGCCGCTGGCGGCAAACTGCTAACGCTCAACGAACTCAAGCAGCCCCCCTATATGACCGAACAAGGCAACTACTGCGACCCTGCCTTGTACCGCCTCCGCGCCTCGGGCAAGGGGCACACATACGACCCGTATCTTGACACCGTCTGGCTCTTCTCCATCGACACGCTGCCCGTCGGTCAGCCATTGTTTATATGCGGACGCATCACGACGGACGACCTGTCCGGCAATTTCTACAAGTCGCTCTGCATCCAACAGATGGTGAACGGCAAGCAGCAGGCGTTGCGTATCTCGGTGGATGCCAGTTCGGTAGGCGGCATGTACCAGCTCGGACAGGAAGTGCTCATCCGCATTGACGGATTGGCGATAGGTCGTTACGCCAACCAGCCCCAGCTCTGCGTTCCCACCTACAACAACAACGTCTATGCCAACAAAGCCGAGGAGAAAGTGGGCTGGGCGCCGGGACGCATCCCGTTTGCCGAGTTTAAGAAACGCACCACATTGGTCGGTCTTCCCCAGACACCCCACTGCGACACGGTGCTGATAACCGACTTTGTCAACAACCTCAACCAGGTGGACAACCGTCTGGAGGACGGCAAACTGGTCTGCATCAAGGACGTGCATTACACTGGGCAGTACTCCAATTACGGCGATGCGACAGACTGCACGACCAACAATCCCGACGATTTCACCAACGGCTCCGGTGCCAATGTCTTCGCTCCGACCACGGGCAACATTGGGTATCCGCAGTCGCGCATCATAGCCGACGACAACGGCAATCAGACATTGGTTTCCGTTTCCGAGTACGCCAAGTTCTCCCATTTCTACTTGCCCGGCGCGGACAGCCAGGGCATTGCCAACTGCCCCGCCTACGTGGGCAACGTAACGGGCATATTGAGTTATTACCGTGACAACAATCAAACCAAGATATACAGCGGTTCGGACAGCAATGCTCCCGCTTGGGACGACTGGTCAATCACTATCCGCTCGCTGGACGATCTGATGCTTTATCATACGACAACGGGTCAATTGTGGCCGCGCATCGAGTACGGCGAATAAGAGGTGAACATCTGCTGGCTGGACATAGTGATTGCGCTGCCCCTGCTCATAGGACTGGTGAGGGGTATCATGCGCGGACTTGTCAAGGAGATTATGGCGATTGCGGCTGTCATCCTCGGCTATTTCGGTGCGCGCCTGTGGGGCGGTGTCTTTGCCGCGTGGCTGCTCGGTCAGTTCGCATGGCCGGAACCCGTATGCAACCTCGTGGCGTATTCGCTGCTCTTTATAGGGATTGCCATCGTCCTTCATATAGTCGGTTCGCTGCTGTCCAAGTTACTGAAAGCCATCAGTCTCGGTTGGGCGAACCGCCTGCTTGGGGCGGTGTTCGGCGTGGCCAAATGGGCGGTCATTGTGCTGGTGGTCATTTTCCTCATGGGTCAAGTGGACGCGCAGTGGAACCTGCTGCCCCAGTCCCTGCACGAGAGTTCGCTGCTTTATGACCCCGCACTGTCTATTGCCAATCAGATACTTGCCCGATAATGATAACACAAACAGTATGAAAGATAATTTTGGATTTGTGCGCGTGGCGGCGGCGGTGCCGATGATGCGCGTGGCAGACTGCTCCTACAACGTGGAGCGGGTCAAGCAACAGATAACGGAAGCCGTGGAGGAAGGTGTGGAGATCATCTGCTTCCCCGAACTGACCCTGACAGGTTATACCTGCGGCGACCTCTTTTTCACCCAACGCCTGCAGCAGAACACCCTCAAAGGATTGGAGAACATCTGCGATTTCACCCGCGAGAAACCAATCATCGTCCTCGTTGGTGCACCGCTCAAGGTGGACAACAACCTCTACAACTGCGCGTTCGTTATGACCGATGGCGATGTGGTCGGCGTGGTTCCCAAGGTCAATCTCCCCAACACGGGCGAGTTCTATGAGAAACGCTGGTTCACCTCCGGCAGGGCGGCTATGCAGCATTCGGCGGAGGGACTGATACCCCGCATCCCCACCATCGAACTGTGGTGCGGCGACGTGCCCTTCGGACCCGACCTGCTGTTCATGACGCGCAACTGCTGCTTCGGCATCGAGATATGCGAGGACTTGTGGTCACCGCTGCCTCCGTCCACCCAGCTGGCCATTCAGGGCGCTGAACTTGTCTTCAACCTCTCGTCCAGCAACTGCATAACGGGCAAGCACGCTTTCCGCCGCCAGATGATCACCCAGCAGTCCGCCCGCGTGCATTGCGGCTACGTCTATACATCCTCCGGCGTGGGCGAATCGTCATCGGATATCGTCTTCTCCGGCTCCACCTACATCGCCGAGAACGGCGAACTGCTCACCGAGGGCGACCGCTTCCGTCACGACTCGTCGATGGTCATTCAGGAGATTGACGTNNCGACCGCCAGCGCAACACCAACTTCACCAAGGACCAGCACGGACGTTTCCGCAAGGTGAACGTAGCCCCCATCGAGCGTGAGGACGGATTCACCGAACCCGTCCACCGGCATTTCGCGCGCAGTCCGTTCCTTCCCTCGCCTGAGGACAGCGACGCATTCTCCGCTGACGCATTCTCCATCCAGTGCAACGGTCTGGCTCACCGCTGGGAACACACGCAAGCCGAGTCGCTCGTCATCGGCATCAGCGGCGGACTGGACTCGACGCTGGCTCTCCTTGTCGCCGTCCAGACAGCCGACTTGTTGGGTTATGACCGTCGGCGCATTATCGGTGTCACCATGCCCGGCTTCGGCACCAGCGACCGCACATACAACAACGCCGTCCGCCTGATGGAGCTGCTCGGCATCACGCAGATGGAGATTCCCATCCGCGACAGCGTGACGCAGCACCTCCAGGACATCGGACACAGCGGCGGACAGGACATCACCTACGAGAACGCCCAGGCGCGTATCCGCACGCTCATCCTGATGGACTTGGCGAACCAGCGCAACGGACTGGTCCTCGGCACGGGCGACATGAGCGAGATGGCATTGGGATGGATGACCTACGCGGGTGACCAGATTTCGATGTACGGCATCAACGCGGGCATACCCAAGACGATGGTGCAGTACCAGATTCGCTACGCAGCCAACTACTGGTACAGCGATGAGATAACCGCCATCCTGACGGACATCATCCGGACACCCATATCGCCGGAACTCCTGCCCACAGACGACAACGGAGAGATAGTCCAACGCACCGAGGACAAGGTAGGTCCCTACGAACTGCATGACTTCTTTATGTACCATTTCCTGCGCTACGGCTTCACGGCGGAGAAAGTGGCGTATATGGCTTCCCTTGCTTTTGAGGACACCTATTCGGAGGAGGAGATCCGTCACTGGATAGAGGTGTTCCGCCACCGTTTCTACACGCAGCAGTTCAAACGCTCCTGCCAGCCCGACGGACCCAAGGTGATTGGCATCAGCCTCTCCCCGCGCGGTGACTGGCGTATGCCGAGCGACGTGAACGAAATGGAATAAGACGATGCGCCGCCTGCTGTCCGTCCTGTTGCTGATGGTTGCTCTGACCGCTGTCAGGGCGGAGATTCTGAACCCCGTCCGCTGGTCGGGTGTCCGTCTGGCTGACGACGCTGTTGAGATAACAGCCGAGCCGGACTCATCGTGGCATCTGACCGTCATCAGCATCGGCGACAGTATGGTGGGTGAGGATTTCTACGGAACGTCCGTTTTTACCATTCGTAGCGGCGACACCGTCCGCTACGTGGCTTGCAACGACTTCCAGTGCCTTTCGCCCGAAGTGTATGTCTGGACGGACACGGCAACGGACACCGCCGTTGTCCCTCCTGCCGGTCCATCTGCGGACTCACGGTCGCTGTGGACCATCTTCCTGTTGGGACTGCTGGGCGGTCTGCTTGCCATCTTCACCCCTTGCGTATGGCCCGTTATTCCGATGACCGTCTCGTTCTTCCTCCGCCGCGACAACGGCAGGCACGGCAGGCGGGACGCATTGCTCTACGGCTCGGCTATCGTATTGATATACGTGGGTCTGGGACTTCTCGTTACCACTCTTTTCGGCGCGTCCGCCCTCAACCGGCTCTCCACCTCGGCGGCACTCAATATCTTTTTCTTCGTCCTGCTGGTGGTCTTCTCGCTCTCTTTCTTCGGACTGTTCGAGATTCAGTTGCCTGCCTCGTGGGCAACCGCCATTGACAACCGCTCGCGCAGCATGAGCGGCAGGGGTATGCGTTTCGGCAGCCTGATGCTGATGGCTTTCACGCTGGTCATTGTCTCCTTCTCCTGCACGGGACCGATTATCGGCACGCTGCTGGTGGAGGCGGCATCGATGAACCTGCTGGCTCCCACGGTCGGGATGTTCGGGTTCGCACTTGCGCTGGCTCTGCCTTTCTCGCTGCTGGCTCTCTTCCCCGATGCCATGCAGCGGCTGCCCAGATCCGGCGAGTGGATGGAGTCGCTCAAAGTGACCCTCGCCTTCTTGGAACTGGCTCTGTCGCTCAAGTTCCTCTCCGTGGCGGAC
>DBVX01000038.1:3020-6501 GCA_002308815.1 Bacteroidales bacterium UBA1253 | reverse complement strand
TTGAGTCTGCCCGACTTGATCGATGAAGGTAATTTAGGCCTTATAAAGGCAGCCCAGAAATTCGACGAGACGCGTGGTTTCAAGTTTATCTCCTACGCCGTATGGTGGATACGTCAGAGCATTCTTCAGGCGTTGGCGGAACAGGCTCGTATCGTCCGTCTGCCGCTGAACCAGGTGGGGTCCATCAACAAAATCAACAAGACCTTGCAGCAGTTCGAGCAGAAGTACGAGCGCCGCCCCTCGGTGGAGGAATTGGCGGAGATACTGGATATGCCGATGGAGAAAATCGCGGAAACAATGAAGATGTCCGGTCGTCATATCAGTATGGACGCTCCGTTCGTGGAGGGCGAGGACAACAGCCTGATAGACGTGATGCCCAATGAGGACAGTCCGAACGCGGACAGGGGGCTGATCAACGAGTCGCTGACCAAAGAGATTGACCGTGCTCTGGCTACCCTGACGGAACGCGAGGCGAAGATTCTGCGCCAATTCTTCGGTCTGGGCGTGCAGGAGAAGACGCTGGAGGAGATTGGAGAGGAACTGCACCTCACACGTGAGCGTGTCCGCCAGATAAAGGAGAAGGCGATAAAGAAACTGAAGCAGAACTCCCGCAGCCATATCCTGCGGACGTATTTGGGATAGCGTTGTCCCAACGGATTTCCGAACGGTCCGAATAATCGGAATATTCAGACAGACTAAGACTCCGGTCGCACGACCGGAGTCTTTTATTTGCTTTCTTCAATGATTTTCCGGACTACGGGCATCCATGCATTGTCATCTGTGGCGTGCAGGCATTGGAAACCGAATTGCCGTCCCGCTTCCAAGTTGGGAACAAGATCGTCTATGTAGAGTGTCTCAGCGGGCAGGATGCCTGTATGGTCAATGACATATTGATAAGCTTCCGGGGCGGGTTTGGCGATGTGTATCTCATTGGAGAAGAAGATGCCGGAGGCAAGTTGCAGTTCGGGACAGTGGTCGCGTGTCCAAAGAACGTGCGAGTCGTTGATGTTGCTCAATATGTAGAAAGGTATATGCCTCTCGTGCAACTGGCGGAGCATCTTCGCTTTTTCCTGCTTGAAAGGCAGCAGCATGGCGAGCCACGCGTCCAGCACCTGCTGCTTGGAAACACCTTGCCTGCAGGCTTGCAGGGCTGTGTCTGTAAATTGGTCGGTAGTGATCTGCCCTATCTGGTAGAGGTCGATAAGCTGTGATGTGTGCCCTCCCAACA
Organism: Bacteroidales bacterium UBA1253; assembly: GCA_002308815.1. GTDB lineage: Bacteria > Bacteroidota > Bacteroidia > Bacteroidales > Paludibacteraceae > Colicola. The sequence continues at coordinate 5,273 of DBVX01000038.1, read as the reverse complement.
GCCCGTCGGCGGTAAGAAGGGGTTTTGCACCGTTATCGCCGGAAGGCTTTTCCTCCATCAGTGCGGCGAAGGTCTGAAGGGTACGCTTGGGTTCTATGTCAATCAGGACGTGTCCGAGGTCGAAAAGAAGATTCATGGGAAGTGAAAAGTAAAAGGTGAAAGGATTTATTGTTTCTTTGTCGGGGTATATTCCTCCTCCCATGTGTTGTGCGTGATGCCCATCAACCGCAGCATCCGCTCGCGTGACTCATGGAGCAGCCGTTGCACCTCGTCCCGTCTGGGTCTGGATGTATCAGGTATGACGGGTTCGCCAATCTCGACCGTGATGAGCGGCGTGTCCTTGGACGCGAAGAGGCGGTAGATGCCCGTGCGGGGTCGGAAATTGATGGCACAGGGGATAAGGGGCATATTGTATTTGTACGCCATAGAGAAAGCCCCTTTGGAGAAGGGACGGAGGGGTTTGTAGCAGTCCCACCGTGCCGCCTCGGGGAAGATGTGAAACCACCATCCGCGCTCGTGGAAGGTGTCAAAAGCGGCGTTGAACTTCTTGAGCGCCTCGTAGTTATCCTCCGGGATGGGTATGCCGCCTACCACATGCAGGAAATAACTGACACCGGTGGAGAAATTGGGGGCGAACATGGGAATACGGGTTGTGTGGCGTGCGTGCGTGGCGATGAGGACGGCTGGACAGTCGAGGAAATTGACGTGATTGGAGAGGGTGATGGCACCGTTCCTGAGCTGCTCCCTGTACTTGCGCAGATTCTTTCTGCCGTGCACGCGCATTCCCATCCGCAGGTACAGATTGATGCCGAGCGAGATGTAGAGGATGAAGATGTAGGACCAGAAGATGCGCCAGCGGTTGTGGAACGAATCATCGAGATAGGGGTAATTCTCGTCAATCGTTTCCTCATGCGTCTTTTTCAAGGGTTTGAGACGTGCGTGCGGGTCATCCTGCGGGTAGGTTCTGCCAATCTCCGGAACATAGGTTCCGGAAGTGACCTCAAGGGAGTCGTAACGGATATTGGACATAAGAAATCATCGGATTTTGCAGCAAAAGTAGGGCATTGGTCAATGTCTTGCAACCTTTTTCTGATTTTTTGACATTGTGTGCGTTTTTCAAGATTTTTTTCTTGCCTGACTTGTCTGAACGCATTACTTTTGCGACCGACCTGTAACCACTAACTATGGTTAGTCTGTAACTAACTGGTATATGCCATAATAAGGGAAATAGGTTTTTTTGATAGGATAGCGAATCAAAAATCCTTGAATAGAAAATAGTTATTTCACAATTTCGTTCTCAAATGCTATCTAATGGGGGCGGGAAAGTTAACCTTTTTATCTTATGACTCAACAAGTTTGGAAAAATGAAACCGGAAAGGTTTTTTACGGTGTATTGACTTACACCGTTTTGAGTATGCTCTATTCTGTACTCAGCATGGTGGCTATGGCTCAAAGTCTGTTCGGAGGCACTCCGTGGTATATGTATTTGATGCCAATTTTGATTGTAGGCGGTTATGTGTTCTATTTCTTGGGCATCAATAACCTTGCAAAAGAACTGACTGGTGAGGATCAGAATAGTTTTATGAAAATCCGAACCGCCATTATTCTGTCCATTGTCGGAATGCTGTGTGCGATGATTCCTCTCGCAGGCAAGTTCATCGCCGCAATTTTGAATATCGTTGCCATTGTTTTCTACCTGAAGGCATATTCAGCTTTGAGAGACTCCTCCACTTTCCCGGAGATGGCTCGCAAAGGAGCAGGTCTGCTTCGCACTTCTATGATTATCAACATCATATCAATCGTTATCGGTATTATTCCCATTGTCGGATATATCGGTAAGGTGCTCGACATTGCAGTCTTGATACTGATTATTGTGGGTTGGAGCAAGGTAAAAAATGCAGATGTCGCATAGATCTCAATCAAATCATTCAAACGTATGAGACACAAGTTTCTTCTGACAGGGCTGATGCTCCTGCTTGGTCTGTCCGTGTCCGCTCAGAGCGGCACTTGCGGTGACAAACTCACTTGGAAGTTGGAGAACGGCACGCTCACCATCTCCGGAACCGGGACGATGAGCTGGAACGGTAATGCCCCCTGGGCTTCGTATTCTGAATCCATCAAAAACGTTGTCATTGAAAATGGAGTGGAATCCATTGCTTACAGAGCCTTCTACCAATATCCGGACCTGACATCTGTTAGCATTCCTGCCGGTATGAAAAGTATCGGCAACGAGGCTTTCAACAGTTGCAGCAG
>DBVX01000038.1:2845-2999 GCA_002308815.1 Bacteroidales bacterium UBA1253 | reverse complement strand
CTGAAATCGGCATCGGAGCGTTCGGAAGATGCGCCAACCTGAACAAACTCACTATCGGCAACGGAGTGAAAACTATCGGTCAATCAGTCTTCTACCAATGCACCAGTCTGACTTCCGTCACCATCCCGGAGAGCGTGACAAGCATCGGACAATC
>DBVX01000038.1:419-2777 GCA_002308815.1 Bacteroidales bacterium UBA1253 | reverse complement strand
CGAACAATATACATTCGAAAACTGCAGTAGTCTGACCTCCGTTTCCATCGGCAATAAAGTGAAGAGCATCGGTTACCGTGCTTTTTACGGATGCAATGCTATCAAGACAATTACCTGCTATGGTATGCGCATACCGACAGTAAACGACTCCTTTGGCGGACTGACGAAAAGCACCATCGTTTATGTCCCTGCTGACAGTTATGAGGATTACTCCAACCATGATTTCTGGGGACAGTTCGATGTACGCAAGATCGGTGCTGAATCTGCCGAGACGGATGATGTGCAGGTAACACCCACGGAAACAGCAGCGGAAATTACCTGGCCCTCTGTTCCCGATGCGGTTATCTACGAACTGGTCATCAGCGATCTGAACGGCAATATCATCTGCACACTGACCTTCAACGCTATGGGACAACTGACCTCCATTGAGTTCGCCGCTCCTGCCCGTAACAACGCTCCTGACGGTGTGCAGAAGGAAGGATTCACTTACACAGTCACCGGACTCTCGTCAGGAACCGGCTACCAGTACACTATCACCGCCAAAGGCGAGGACAGCACTGTGCTTGACACCTCGACCGGCAATTTCAAGACACCGGGTACGGCGACTGACGTTGAGGAAACAGACGGTAACGGCAACTCGCAGGTACGCAAAGTCATGCGCAACGGCAGGATGTACATACGCGGCAACGGCAAAACCTACAACGCACAAGGGCAACGGATTGAATAGAAAGCACATCCGTCACATCCTTTTTCCACGGTAGAGACTGTCTGACCCACGTTGTCAGACAGTCTCTGCTGTGGTAGAAGAGCAGAATCAGAGACTGTTTTCCTACTTCTTTTGAGTAATTTCAGAAAAAAAATTGTTTGTCTGTACTTTTGCCGTATCTTTGCAGCGTTTTTGCACGAGTTATACATCGTACAAAAGACAACAGACAACCATCAAAAACCAACCTATAAACAGCAATACTATGACAAAAGTAGGCATTAACGGCTTCGGCCGTATCGGGCGCTTCGTGTTCCGCGCCGCTCAAAAACGCAACGACATCGAAATCGTAGGTATCAACGACCTCTGCCCTGCCACGTATCTGGCGTATATGCTCAAGTACGACACCATGCACGGTCAGTTCGACGGCACCATTGAAGCCGAAGATTTCATTGATGCTGACGGCAAGGCCAACGGCGGCAAACTCATCGTGAACGGCAAGACCATCCGCGTGACCGCCGAGAAGAACCCAGCCGATCTCAAATGGAACGAAGTGGGAGCAGAATACGTGGTAGAGTCCACCGGTCTGTTCCTGACAAAGGAGAAAGCGCAGGCTCATATCCAAGCAGGAGCGAAGTACGTGGTCATGTCCGCCCCCTCGAAGGATGACACACCGATGTTTGTATGCGGCGTTAACGAGAAGACATACGTCAAAGGCACACAGTTCGTCAGCAACGCCAGTTGCACCACCAACTGCCTTGCCCCCATCGCCAAGGTGCTGAACGACAACTGGGGCATAGCCGACGGTCTGATGACCACCGTTCACTCCACCACCGCCACCCAGAAGACCGTTGACGGTCCGAGCCTGAAAGACTGGCGCGGCGGCCGTGCTGCGGCGGGCAATATCATCCCGTCCTCCACAGGCGCAGCCAAAGCCGTAGGCAAGGTCATTCCCGAACTGAACGGCAAACTTACCGGTATGTCCTTCCGCGTGCCGACATTGGATGTCAGTGTGGTGGATCTGACTGTCAACCTGAAGAAACCCGCCAAATACGCAGACATCTGCGCCGCTATGAAGAAAGCCTCCGAAGGCGAACTGAAAGGCATTCTCGGCTACACTGATGAAGATGTCGTTTCGTCAGACTTCCTCGGCTGCACGCTGACCTCCATCTTTGACGCTAAAGCGGGTATCGCACTTACTGACACTTTCGTAAAAGTTGTATCGTGGTACGACAACGAAATCGGCTACTCCAACAAAGTGCTTAACCTCATCGCCCATATGGCGCAGGTGAACGGCTAAACGCCCTGAAATCAAACGTAATTACGCAACCGCCTGATATGGTCTTTCCTACGGAACGAAACCGTATCAGGAGGTTGTTCTTTTCTGAATGAAAAAACAAGATATTTGTACATCTTCCCACATAACGGCAAATATTGGCGTGTGAATGAATCGTGCCCCTTGCGGGCTAAGATCTGTTCGTACATCATGGTGTGCTGATATTTTGCGCCACTCAAAATACCGCTTTCGGTATCTTCATTGTCGATACGTTTCCAACCCTCGCGGTGCTTGGTACCGAAGTCCAGATTAACATTGAAATTATTACTGTCCGATAAAACTTTTTTGAGTGTAAAAAAAACGGGGCTGATTCCTTTGC
>DBVX01000038.1:0-254 GCA_002308815.1 Bacteroidales bacterium UBA1253 | reverse complement strand
GTATATCAAGCGTTTTGACGGTTGGCAGCATCTGGTGGTGATGCTCTATGCCGTTCTGATGCGTTTCGACTCGTTGCGCGAGATTACAGCGGCCATGCTTGCCGAAGCGCACAAACTGCATCACCTCGGCATAACATCCATGCCCTATCGCACAACCCTGTCAGATGCCAACCGCCGCCGTCCTGCGGAGTTCTTCGAGGCTGCATACCGGCATCTGTATGCCCGGAACAAACACATCCTTTTCTCGGACAGCC
>DBVX01000032.1:12515-12655 GCA_002308815.1 Bacteroidales bacterium UBA1253 | reverse complement strand
TTGCGGCACTCGAAACGATCCATGCCATGATATTTCCGCACGTTCGCTTGCAGTTCCGGCTCTATTGTGTCCATATTCAGGTGCGCGTCCGCCGTCAGGATGTCTATGGCGCGCAGGTTGTATTTCTGCCCCAGCGCATA
>DBVX01000032.1:0-12371 GCA_002308815.1 Bacteroidales bacterium UBA1253 | reverse complement strand
ATGCACACGGCTATATCGCCGAAGATGGTCTCGGGGCGCGTTGTCGCCACGACGGCGTACTTGTCCGGCTCCTCCACCACCTTGTAGCGCAGGTAGTAGAACTTCGAGTGCTCCTCATGGTAGATTACCTCCTCATCGCTCAATGCCGTCTGACGCTCCGGATCCCAGTTCACCATCCGCAGTCCCTTGTATATCAGACCCTTCTTATATAAGTCCACAAACACTTTGATAACCGCCCGTGAGCGTGTCTCGTCCATCGTGAACGCCGTTCTGTCCCAGTCGCACGAGCAGCCGAGCTTGCGCAGTTGCTTGAGGATGATGCCTCCGTGTTCGTCCGTCCAGTCCCAAGCGTGACGGAGGAACTCCTCACGTGTCAGATCCGACTTGTTGATACCCTGCTCTTTGAGGCGTTTGATGACTTTCGCCTCGGTGGCGATGGATGCGTGGTCCGTGCCGGGCACCCAGCAGGCGTTTTTGCCATCAAGTCGTGCGCGGCGAACCAGAACATCCTGTATCGTCTCGTTCAGCACGTGACCCATGTGCAGCACGCCTGTCACATTTGGTGGGGGTATCACAATCGTATAAGCCTCTCTGCCATCCGGCTCGCTGTGGAACAGACCTTTGTCCAACCAGTATTGGTACCAGCGGCTCTCCACCTCATGTGGGTTGTAGGTCGTGCTCTCTTTCGGTTCGTCGGTCGTCACTTGCTTTTCCTCTGCATGTCTGCTTTTTGTCTCTTCCATTGTGTATGTCGGTTTTGTGTTTCCTTGTATGGATGCGGATGCTTCTGCCATCCGTCGGATGGATGGACAACCCGCAGCCCGCAAAAGTACTTACATTTGACAACCCCCGCAACTGTTTGCCGAAAATTCATCATACCCCGCAATATTCAGCACAGCACAGAGAATAGTCTGACGTGTCGGATAAAGAAATTTTTAACAATTTTCTTGTGCGCGTCATATTTTTGCCCGTATTTTGCAACCGTGTTGGGTCGGTGCTCTGTCTGATCAGGATACCGTGAATCAAACGGGAAGAGAAACCATAATGCAGAAATGACAATATGAAGAAATTTTTAGCGATTTTGTTTCTTGTGCTGACGATGTGTGCGGGTTCCTTGTCCGCATGGGATTATGAGAATATTTCCGTCGGGAGTCTGTATTTCAATCTTGACAGACTCAATCTGGAAGCGGAAGTGACGGCTAAACCGAGTGGTTATTATTCGGGAAATATAGTCATCCCAACCACCATAGTTTACAATTCCAACACTTACACGGTTATAGGTATAGGGGAAAGAGCCTTCAAAGGTTGCACAGGGATGACTTCCGTAGTCATACCGGACGGCATCATCGACATCGGATATTCCGCATTTGCGGACTGTAGCGGTCTGACCTCCGTCACCATTCCGGAAAGCGTAGCCACACTCGGTTTTGGAGCGACCTTCCAGCGTTGTACGGGACTGCGTTCCGTGCAATGGAACGCCATCCGCTGTGCCATATTGGAGAATGAAAAGGGCGATGGATGGCATTATCCGCCGTTCTACCAATTGGACAACATAAAGAGTTTCACCTTTGGAGAGAAGGTTGAAGTCATACCCGCTTCCGTATGTTTCGGATTGAGCGGTCTGGCAGCAATAACCATTCCCGAAAGTGTCACTGTCATAGAGCGGATAGCTTTCCGTCAGTGTACGGGGCTGACCTCTGTCAGGATTCCTTCCGGCGTGACCGGTATGGGAGTCCGTGTTCTCGCAGACTGCACGGGTCTGACCTCCATCACGTGCGAGGCACTCGTTCCGCCGACATTGGGCGAGGATGCCTTTCTTAACGTGGACAAGTCGATACCGCTGTATGTGCATTGCCCCTCCGCCAAGGCATATAACGCCGCCGATCAGTGGAAGGAGTTCCAGACAGGCTGCGATGCCCTGACCGCCACGATAACTCAGGATTGCAGCCTCAACGGTACAAACTATTCCACCCCTCACCCGCTGCCCGACACCGAGTATTCATTAACCCTCAAGGCGGAAGGCTGCAATACTCCGAACACCTATATCTGTTTTGACGGGCAGGATGCAGTGCTGAACGCCGTGCCGCAAGAAGGTTACTCGTTCAAGCAGTGGGATGACGGCAATACCGACAATCCGCGCTCCATCGCCGTAACCGGCGATATGACCTTGACGGCTCTCTTCTCCCGGGACGGCTGCGACCTGTTCAATGCCGCCCTGACCATCCCGGAGATTTGTGCGGACGATGACTCGCTGTTCATTTCGGTTGCCTACACGGACAATGAACCTGCCAATTATATCGTCGCTTTTGATTCCAAGGCTGTCGCACAAGGATTCCAACCATCCTACAAAGACAATATACGCTTCCTGTCCTCCGGCACGGCGCAGATAGCCATACCCGTACCGAACAACAAGGAGGACCAACGCGATTATGTCCGCCCTGACGTGTACCATATAGACGTGACACTGTACGATGACTGCGACAACATGCTTACATTCAGTGGGCAGGCTCTTACCGTCCATTATCCGTCGTGGCTGGTCTTCCAACGCTGGAACGATGTGCTCAGCCTCTCGAACGAAGAATACAACGGCAACTATCAGTTCTCCTCCATCCGCTGGTTCCACGAAGGCACTCCGCTTGTGAGCAGTGGTGACAACGATGCCTATATCTGTGTGTCGCCCGACCTGCTTGTCATTGGTGATGCCTATTGGGCAGAACTGACGCGCGCTGATGACGGCGTGACGATGACCTCTTGTCCGTTCTATCCTGTCCGTATGGACGACAAGATGGAACTGGGCGATGTGATAGAGCCATACGTGACCGTATCGCCCCAAGCACTTCAGAATGGCAACCGGACATTCAGCGTGAAAACCAACATCTGCGGAACATATTTCGTTTACAATTCCGATGGCGCATTGTTGGGAAGACATCCTTTCTGTCCTGCACCGGACGAGACATTCGCCATCGACCTTGCGCTCTACGATGCCGGTTCTGGTATGTATGTGCTTGCATTTCAAGGCATAGAAGGAACGTCAATAAACGTTAAAGTGCTTGTTGAACCATGAGAATAAAGACTATTGCAGCCGCCTTTTTGTGCGGTCTTTTTTGCCTGCCTTTATATGCCGCCCCCGCTCCGCGAAAAAAGGCTCAACCGGAGCGACCCGCTTCCACCCATTATGTGGGACCTTACCTGATGGCAGGTTATGACAATATGTTCAAGTCGGACTCTCTTTTGCGCAACATAGGCGGTCCTATGGGTGGTCTGGGTTTCGCGTACCAGTATCGGTACGGGACATTCAGCAAGGGGACATTCCTTTTGAGTGCCGGTCTGGAAGCGCAGTACGGAATGAACATCCGCAAGGGGACATACAACCTAACGCGCAGGGTGCTTAATCCCTCCAATGAGATGTTTCTCAGTTACCGGTTCCGCGACCTTACAGAGACGCAAACGGCTATAGACTTGTCGATGTCGCTGATGGCAGGCGGTACATACAGGAATCTGTTTTTCCTTGCGGGTGTGCGGTTGGGATACCCTGCAGGCGTGGCATCCTATTCCATCCGAAGCGATGTGGACAGGGTGATTCTTGACGCGCGCGGAATAGACGACTATTCGCAGATGCCCCATCACATGCTTGCTTCCGATCAGGTCAAAAGCACCGGTCAGTTGGCGCGGAGACTCAGTCCGTTTGTGGCGTTGGAGATCGGTTATGATTTCCACAAGCCTGTGCAGCAACCTGTCACAAAAGGGCGCAACCAGAAGCCGTCCAAACGGTCGTTCAAAGACTACGCCCATTGGCAGTTGTCCGCTTTTGTCAATGTGGGCGTTGCGGATTACAAGCCTGATTCGTATGAACGGTTTGTTGAGTTTGACGAAGGGCAGGGAATAGCACAGATCCGTTCCACATCCAATGCAGCAGGTTTTGCTTCCGCACGGACAATACCGATTGTCGCGGGTTTGAAGTTCGCCCTCATGTGCGAACTGCCCTCCAAGCAGCCCAAACAGCAGGCGGAACCCAATCCCTTCATAGTGACATACGTCCGTGACGATCTGACCGGCAAGCCCGTAGGAGGCGCTACCGTTACGACACGCGCCGTGAGCAAGGGCAAAAAGAAGAAAAAACCTGTGGTCAAGACCACGGACGACAAATCGGGTCGCGCGGCGAGAACGTATGCCCCGGGGGATTACATCGTATCCGTTTCCCATCCAGCATATTTCCCGATGGAGAAGTTCGCGTTCACTCACGGCGATCATAACGACACGCTCCGTCTTGCGATTTATCCGCAGCGTCCGCTTCGCTCGCAGGTGGTTGATGACAAGACAGGCAGACCCGTCACGGCACAGGTTGTCGTCTATAACGAGAAGGATAGTGCCATACTCAAAACAAGAGTGGACAGCATAGAGACGCTGGCATCCACACTGGTGGACGGACGCAGGCGGTATGCCGTTTGCGTGACGGCGGAAGGCTATCGCGACACCTGCACAACTGTCACGGACATTGCTGACATACAGGTAATCAGGCTGGAGCCGGTACAAGTGAGAAAGTTTGTGCTGCGAAATATGTTCTTCGCCACCGACAAGACCGATATTCTTCCCTCTTCGGATGCCGCGCTGCAGGAGTTGTACAACCTGCTGAATGACAATCCCGATATTCGCATCCGCATCATTGGTCACACGGACGATGTGGGCAAGGACGACTACAACCTGCGTCTATCCCAAGGACGTTCGGGGAGCGTGAAACAGGAGATGGTGAGACGGGGCATTGACGCACGGCGTATCGAGACAGACGGACGGGGCGAACAGGATCCCATCGTTCCGAACGACTCGGACGAGCATAGGCAGATGAACCGCCGCGTGGAGATAGAGATACTCAACGGGGACTCTGTCAATTTCCGGATCAGCGATGAACAACTGACGAAATAATGCAAATGGGAAAAACTCATACTATGAATGTGTTAAAATATCTTTTCGTCTTTGCCGTATTGCTCGGCATGATGTGTATGGCAGGATGCAGTGAAAAGGAGAATGCTGTCATCCATGTAAAGGTGATGAAGAATGGCAGTCCGGTTCCGGGTGAGACGGTGTACATGTTCCGGAGCAATGTTGATGAATCGTTTCAAACCGCAGGTAATTCCGAATGTCAGGAGATTGCGGATGAGTTCGGTATTGCGTCTTTCATCTTCACAGAGAAGGATTTCTACGGAACGGAAACGACTTTGCGGCGTATATTCGTTACCTGTCAGTCGGATTCTGTAACAGGCAGGGTTGCCGCCAAGGTTCAGAAAGGACACTCCAAGGATGTTACGCTGTCGCAGGATTCAACCTCTTTTATCTGGCCGTTCGGCAACTAAACTGCCTCACGTATGAACGCTTCGTTTGTCATCTCATCACCCGATGTGTCACAGTGTCCTGAAAGCAGACTGCCGGAATACGCTTTTATCGGCAGGAGCAATGTGGGCAAGTCGTCGCTTATCAATATGCTGTGCCGCAACCCGCATCTGGCAAAAACCAGTCAGAAACCCGGCAAGACGCTGCTCATCAACCATTTTCTGGTGGACGGACTGCCTTCTGCCGGCGGACGTACCAAGTCCTGTCAGTGGCATCTGGTGGATCTTCCCGGTTACGGGTACGCACAGACAGGACTGGCACAACGGGAAACGCTTCGGAGGATGATTGAACGCTACTGCCTGATGCGTGAGCAGTTGGTCTGCCTTTTCGTTCTCATTGACAGCCGACTGAAGCCACAGAAGATTGACCTTGAGTTCATGCAGTGGCTCGGTGAGAACGAAGTGCCTTTCGCCATCGTCTTCACCAAGGCGGACAAGCTGGGCAGGGGACGGCTGTCAGACAACATCGCCGCATACAAGCAAACGCTGTTGGAGACATGGGAGGAACTGCCGCCCGTCTTCTGTACCTCGGCGGAAACGGGACAGGGACGCGATGAGGTACTTGATTATATCGGGGAGTGCAACCTTGCAGTCATACAAGGATGAAACGATGTGAATGATACAGTCTATGATCTGGGACGATAACGAGGATATCCGTGTGGTGAATTGTGACAACCGCAGCCGTGCGCTGCAGCGCGCGCTCAACGACTGCCGTGAGGAGCGCCGTCCTTACGTTTTTCTGACTCCGAGCATGCGGGAGATAACCGCGCTGAAACGCATTCTGGTGCCGGTCACGATGCTGGAGGAGGAGACGTACAAGGCGGAGATCTGCACCTACCTTGCCCGCAAAACGGGCGCGCATATTCTGTTGTTGCCCGCTCACGATTACGGCTCTCACGCCCGCAACAACACCAACCGAATCATCTCGCATATTGAGGCTGTCCGCAGCAAGACGGGAGAGGACATAACTTATGAATTGCTGGAAGCGCGGCGGGACAGTTTCCATCTGTACGAAGAAGCAGTTGGCCGCCAACGTGATTTTGGTCACCAACTGCTTGTATTGACAGCCTCCCGCGATTACGGATTGGATGACTTGATTTTCGGTCCGCCGGAGCGGAAAGCCATCGCCCGCAGTCAGGTACCCGTGATGCTCGTCAATCCGCGAGAAGACCTCTTTTCCCTCTGCGACTAAAGCAGCGTCTTGGGGTCAAGATTCCGTTTCTCTATATCAAGGAAGTACTTGTACGTACCCACTTTCAGTTCGTCGCACGCCGCCTCGTCGCATACGATAATGCCATGTGGGTGCATCTGCAGAGCCGAGACGGTCCATATATGGCAGACAGGCTTCTCTATGGCGTGGAGTAAGGCGCGGGCTTTCTGATGCCCGTTCACCAGAATCATCACCTGATCCGCATCCATCACGGTGGCGACACCGACGGTCAGGGCGGTATGCGGCACCTTGGCGGGATCGTTGTCAAAGAAACGCGAGTTGGCAAGGATGGTGTCTGTGGTCAGCTCCTTCATCCGGGTGCGGGACGCGAGCGACGAGCCGGGTTCGTTGAACGCTATGTGCCCGTCCGGACCGATGCCGCCGATGAACAGACGTATGCCACCCGCCTGACGGATGGCTGTCTCGTAGCGGGCGCACTCGCCCTCCAGGTCCGTCGCGTTGCCGTTGAGGATATGCACGTTCTCGGGGCGGATGTCGATATGGGAGAAGAAATTGTCCCACATGAACGAGTGGTAACTCTGCGGATGGTCTTCGGGGATGCCCACGTACTCGTCCATATTGAATGTCACCACATTGCGGAACGATACTTTGCCCTCTTTATTCAATTCTATCAGGCGTTGGTACATTCCGAGCGGACTGCTTCCCGTCGGCAGACCCAATACAAAGGGACGGCTCTCTTTCGGAGAGAAAGCGTTGATCTGTTTTGCTACATAGTAGGCTGCCCATTCGGACACCAAATCGTAGTTGGGTTCTATAATAACTCGCATAATTTCAAGTATAAGATAGTTTCACGATAAAGGCATCACACTCTCTTCAGCACCACTGCCGAACGGGCGGGAAGGTATAGTTTGAGCCAGCCTTTCTTTTCTTCGGCATACAGCGGGTCGGGCTGTGTGAAATGCTCCACGGTGTCATCCGCCAGACCGAAGCCCGCATAACGAGGGTTGTCGGTGTTGAGCAGCACCTTGTACTTGCCTTCGGGCGCAAGGATGCCGTAGTCGAAGAACGACCGCTGTCCGTTCCAGTTGAACACAAACACCATATCGCCGCGACGGAAAGCGTGCACCTGATCGCCCTCCTTATCCCACAGCACCTCTATCGGGGTCGTCAGTCCGCCCGCAAGCAGGTGAACCATATCACGGTCAAAGCGGTTGAGATCGGCATAGTAGTAGTTCTCATTGTCGGTGAGCGACCATTGGCGGCGGGCGTAGTGGTAACTCCAGCCGTTGCCCTCGCGCGGGAAGTCAATCCATTCGGGATGACCGAACTCGTTGCCCATGAAGTTGAGGTATCCCCCATCAATGGTAGATGCGGTGACGAGGCGTATCATCTTGTGCAGGGCGATGCCGCGATTGACGCGGTAGGTGTCGTGTCCGTGCTCGAAATGCCAGTACATATCCGAGTCGATGAGGCGGAAGATGATGGTCTTGTCGCCCACCAGAGCCTGGTCGTGGCTTTCGGCATAGGAGATGGATTTTTCGTCCGACCGGCGGTTGGTCATCTCGTAGAAGATGTGTCCGGCTTTCCAGTCCTCGTCGCGCACTTCCTTGATGTATTTGATCCAGAAGTCGGGTATTCCCATCGCCAGCCGGTAGTCAAATCCCATACCGCCGTCCATGAAAGGCGCGGCGAGTCCGGGCATACCCGACATATCCTCGGCTATGGTGACGGCTTCGGGCAGGAAACCGTGGATAAGGCGGTTGGCGAGAGTGAGGTAGCAGATGGCATCGCCGTCCTCGTTGCCGTTGTAGTAGGTAGCGTAGGAGGTGAAGTCCTCACCCAGACCGTGACTGAGGTACATCATCGAGGTCACGCCGTCGAATCGGAAACCGTCGAAGCGGTACTCGTCCAGCCAATATTTGCAGTTGGACAGCAGGAAGTGAAGCACCTCGTTCTTGCCGTAGTTGAACAGCAGGCTGTCCCACGCGGGATGCTCGCGGCGCGCGCCGTCGTGGAAGTACTGGTAGGGCGTGCCGTCCTGCATACCCAGTCCCTCCTCCTCGTTCTTCACAGAGTGGGAGTGAACGATGTCCATGATGACTGCTATGCCTCTGCCGTGCGCGTCATCGATGAGGGCTTTCAGCTCTTCGGGCGTGCCGAACCGCGACGAAGCGGCAAAGAAACTGCTCACATGGTAGCCGAACGAACCGTAGTAGGGATGCTCCTGAATGGCCATTATCTGCAGGCAGTTGTAACCCAAGTCGGCGACCCGTGGCAGGATGTTCTGACGGAACTGCTCGTAGGAGGCGACACTCCCATCCTCGCCCGACATACCGATATGGCACTCGTAGATGAACAGGTTGTCCTTCTTCAGGTTATGCGGACGCTCATTGCGCCACTCGTAGGGTTTGGGCGACCATACCTGTGCGGCGAACAATTTGGTTTGCGCATCCTGCACCACGCGGAAAGCGTATGCGGGGATGCGGTAGCCGCTACCGCCCTGCCATTCGATGAGCAGCTTGTAGTACTGACCGTGGCGCAGCATACTGCGTTTCCATTTGCCTTCCCACACGCCGTTGCCGATGGGGAAAAGACGGTAGTCCTCGCTTTTCTGCCAGCCGTTCATGTCGCCCACCAGATAGATGGCGGTCGCATTCGGTGCCCACTCGCGCACGAACCACGCCTTGGTGTTCGCGTGCAGTCCGAAATAGTGGTAGCCGTTCGCCCAATCGACCAACGGCTGCCCGTTGGTCAGTTCCTGCTCGCGGCGCAGCGCGTAGGCATACCTGCCCTGAATGGCCGCCTCGTAGGGAAGCAGTCCGGGGTCGTTGCTCACAAGACGCAGCCGGCTGTCGGCATCCGTCCTGTTCTCTGTCTGTTGTGAAGTCATAGCTGCTTACGCGGGAACGCGTGTTTTGACAATCAGTTTGCGCAGGCTGCGGCCCGGGGCTATGCCCGGACGGTGCGCGTCACTGGGGAAGAATACCACGAAATAGCCCGTCGGCACCTCGAAGAGAATCTGCGACGGGTCGGAGTAGAGTTCCACATCCTTGCCCTCGTCATACTCCTTGCTCACCTGCTGGCAGTCCTCCTGGGGTTTCCAGCCCATGGTCTCGCTGCCGGTCAGAGGAAGCTGGATGTCGATGTAGTCGCGGTGGGCTTCCATCGGAAGGTCTTTCTCGTCCTTGCCCTGCAGGTCAATGATGTTGATGAACAGGTCATCGCCGTCCAGACGGACTTTGCATGCGGGGAACACTTCCAGATCGTTGTCGTTGAAGAATTGTATGAACCGTTCCAGACCCGGAACGATGTCATAGTACAAATCGGCGTTTTCTAACTTGTCGAGTATCATATCAGATGATGATTGGTATTTGGGGTGAATTGTTAAACGCCACAAAGATAGGCGGATTCACCAAGTTGAAAAAATAAAAGACATATTTATGCGGAAAGTTGTTTTTTTGCAAAACCCGTATTGCAAAATGACAGAAAAGTTTCGCAATGAGGGAGGAACGGTCACCTCTGTCCGTATGTCAGCATTCCGTCTGGGAGCAGTGCGTGTCGGGCGTTTCGGGTTCAAGTGTGGCATGGGCGATACCATGCTCCGCAAGTGTGTGCCTGATACGCTCCGCCACTTGCGGCCAATGGGCAAGATCGTCCAGAACGATATGCGCCGTGAGTGCTGTCTCCGTGGTGCTGATAGCCCATATATGAAGGTGGTGGGACTCAATGACGTGATTGTCGTCAGCGAGCAAACGCTCTATCTCCTGACGGTCAATCCCATCCGGCATACCGTCCACCGCGAGACGCAGACTGTCGGACAGCAATTCCCATGTGGAAACAAGTATGACTGCCGCAATGACAAGACTGACAATGGGATCGACCATCGTCCAGCCGGTGGAGGCGATAACTATTCCGCTTATCACCACCCCGACCGACACCAGCGTGTCAGCCACCATGTGCAGGAACGCGCCGCGCACATTGAGGTCACTCTTCTGACCGCGCATCAGCAGGAAGGCAGTCAGACCATTAATCGCTATTCCCACACCCGCCGTCCACGATACAGCCGCTCCGTTTACCGCTGCCGGTTCGCTGAACTTATGGACGCTCTCAATGACGATAGCCCCTACAGCCACCAGCAAAATGACGGCATTGAGCAGCGAAATCAGCACGGTTGATTTGCGGTAGCCGTATGTGTAACGCCCGTTGCCGCGCACTTTGGCGAGACGGAAGGCTATCAGTACCAGCACGAGCGAGAACACATCGCTCAGGTTGTGTCCGGCATCGCTCAGCAGCGAGAGACTGTTCTGCCACCATCCCACTCCGGCTTCGACAAGCACAAAGAGGATGTTCAGGGCAATAGAGAGGATGAAGACAGTGTTCTGCGACTGCGCGGGAGCGGTATGATGATGGTGACTGTGTGACATACGATGGGATGCTTTTTATGCCTTTTTCCGTCTGTAAGAGAACAGGCAATAGGCGGCTGCCATCAGAAGCAGACAATACGGTTCGCCTACAGGCAGCGGATTGTCCACTTCCCCAATTCCCGGTTCACCGGGATCCGGATCATCATCCCATGGACCTTTTTCGCGCGGATTGTAATCCGAACCGCCTGATACGGTGCTATATGTGTTTCCGGTATAGGGGGTTCCGCCGTCCAGCAAAGGGGATGTGGAGCGAAACCGGTAGCCGGGAAGAGTGCTGCCGGCGGCGGATGCAGGCGCGTTGTTCCGTGATGAGGGGAAAGACTGCGTGAAAGCCCATACCTGAGATAGAGAGAATTCCATAAGCATAATCATCCCTATCACGATCAACCGTCTGTACATATTGAATTGTCTCTGCATGGTTTACTGTATTTCTTGTCCGATAGTTGTATATATATGTCCGTTACGCAGGATGAACACATGTCCGTCCTTGAAAATCTTGACAGCCTGTCCGTCCGTAGTGTTATACTCGATGGAGGTGGGTGTAGGTTTTTCCGTCCCTTCTTCAGGTTTATAGCCCGGCCGACGGATATAGTACCGCACTTCGTGGCTTTCCTGCGGCGTTTCTATATCAATGCAGATACCGTCTATGATCGGATACTCGGTATCCGTAAGCGCGTCCCACAGTACCAGCGGCCCGTCAACCGCATTGACACCGGTGAACCACAGGTGTGTCACGGGGTCGAAAGGCAGGTCGCTCATATAGAAGGATACCGGCACATACAGGATTTCGTCCCTGAGGTCAATGCTGAGACCGTTGGTGCCTTCCACTGCGTATATGTTAAACGGCGTGGCGGGGGCGGAGGTTGCGGTGTAGTTGTCAATGTTGATGGTCGTCAGCAAAGCGTCCTCGCCTTTGATAACCTCCGCGTTCCAGCCTTTTCCGAGCAGGAGGCGCGAAGTGCAACGATACGAAACGGGGTTGATGGCTGTTACGGTCATTATTCTTCCCAGCGGGTCAGCTTTCCGTCCTCTTGACGGGACGGGCAGGATTCCCGGACGCTCAATCTGACCGGCATCCGTGACGATGCGGTTGGTATTGAGAGTCACTCCAAGCGAAGTGGCTGCGTCTTCCTTCTTCTTGATTACGATGGCGTTCATCGGCGGTATATAGCGTGACAGCGAGGTAATGACATCCGGCTCGATAAGCGATTCCTTCGTCACGGTGTTATACAGGCCGTCCGACCCCATATAACCTATTTCGTTCTCAAGGATGTCGGTGTTGTCCTCTAAGAAGCCCCAGATGTCAATATAACCCATGGTCGGGTTGCCGAATACGAAGGTGGTGGCTGCCGTACCGTTGGAAAGGGTGTAGCTCTGGCTCGTTGCCTCTTT
>DBVX01000076.1:25167-28312 GCA_002308815.1 Bacteroidales bacterium UBA1253 | reverse complement strand
CTCCACTCCTTTTATCACTTTCTGTCTATGTGACATTTTTAGTACCTAAAATCTTCTGTAACGCCGATAAATACTAACTCTGAAGGCAATTTATCGTAATATGTCAAAAATAATGCTCAAAATGCGGCTCATTTTCGGTTATTCGGAAGGGCAGAGAAAACGGTTGTCAGAAGTGGTTCTGTAAATCGTGCGAACTGATGCAGAAGGACAAAGCTTCATACCTTGAGGTACTCACCGCGCAGGAAAACCTGCTCAAAGCCCAACTGGCCGATGTTACCAACCGTTACAACCGTCTCATCAGCCTCATCGGCCTTTACGTGGCTTTAGGCGGAGGCACCAAATGAACAACAGAAAAAATGCGGGTGAAAGCTCGCATTTTTTTTATAAAAGCAACAAAAACGGGCAGGTTTTTTGAGGTTTCGGAATTATAGATTACCTTTGCGGCGTTATTCGATAATTTTCATCAGGAAACCGCCGTTTTCTGATGCTTTACAGCATAATAAAAACGAAGCAATAAAACACACTATATTATGGCATTAACTTACATCACTGCAGAAGGATTGCAGAAAATGAAAGACGAGCTGCGTTATCTGGAAGGCGTGGAGCGTCCCCGCGTGATAGCGGCGATAGCCGAAGCCCGCGAGAAAGGCGATCTGAGCGAAAACGCGGAGTATGACGCGGCAAAGGAGGAACAGGGGCATCTGGAGAGCAAGATAGCGATGCTGAAGGCGAAGATTATGGACTCGCGCATTCTCGACACGTCCGCTGTCAAGACCGACGAAGTTCAGATCCTGACGAAAGTGCGCGTGCGCAACAAGAAGAACGGTGCGGAGAAGACGTACCAGCTCGTAACGGAGGGAGAAGCCGATATCAAGGCGGGCAAGATAGCCGTCACAACCCCGATAGCCAAAGGTCTGATGGGAAAGAAAGTCGGCGAAACAACAGAAGTGCAGGTGCCGGCAGGCAAGATGGAATTTGAGATATTGGAGATCAGTTTATAGTCCTCACATCAAAGAAACCTCGTAAAAAAGAGTACAACTATGACGATATTTACGCGTATAATCAAAGGTGAAATACCGAGTTACAAGGTAGCGGAGGACGACCGTTTTTATGCGTTTCTGGACATCCGTCCGCTTGTCAAAGGTCACACGCTGGTGATTCCCAAGTTGCCGGAGCCCGAAGCGGACTACATCTTCGATCTGGATGATCGTCTGCTGGGCGATATGATGGTGTTCGCCAAACGGGTGGCACGCGGCATCCAGAGTGCCACCGGCTGCAAACGCGTGGGTGTCGCGGTTCTCGGAATGGAGGTGAACCACGTTCATATCCACCTCGTGCCGCTGAACAAGGAAACGGACATGCTCTTCACGAATCCGAAACTGGAACTGCCATCGGACGAGATGTGTGTGATAGCCAACTCGATAGCCGAGGCGATAGAAAATGAGGAATAACAACCAAACAAAAAACATACAAAACGTAATGAAAACACAATTTTCAGGCAAGACCCGCACGGAAAGCGACCTGATTGGCGAGTTGCAGATTCCCGTGGAGGCATTGTACGGCGTTCAGACGCTCCGTGGTATTGAGAACTTCCCCATCTCGAAGTTCAAGTTGTGCGACTATCCCGCATTCATCAACGGTTTGGCTTACACCAAACTGGGTGCGGCGATGGCAAACCATGAGTTGGGATTGCTCACCGATGAGCAGTTCAAGGGCATCAAGCAGGCATGCGAGGAGATTCTTGCGGGTCAGCACCACGAGATGTTCCCCGTGGACATGATTCAGGGCGGTGCCGGCACGACCACCAACATGAACGCCAACGAGGTGATTGCCAACCGCGCGCTTCAGATAATGGGTCATGAGCCGGGCGAGTACCAGTACTGCAGCCCCAACGACCATGTGAACTGCAGCCAGTCCACCAACGACGCTTATCCCGCCGCCATCCACATGGGGCTCTATGCCACGCACTTGGAGTACAAGAAGCACTATGAGGCGCTGATTGACAGTTTCCAGAAGAAAGCCGAAGAGTTCAAGAACGTGCTGAAGATGGGTCGTACCCAGTTGGAGGATGCCGTTCCGATGACTCTTGGTCAGACGTTCGGCGCGTTCGCTTCCATCCTGCGTGACGAACTGAAACACCTTGACGATGCCGCCGAGGAGTTCCTGACAGTCAATATGGGCGCTACCGCCGTTGGTACGGGTATCTGCTCCGAACCCGGTTATTCGGAGAAATGCGTGAAGGCGATGGCACAGGTTACTGGCTGGAACGTTGTTCTCGCCGAAGACCTTGTGGCCGCCACCTCGGACACCAGCTGCATGGTGGGTTACTCAAGCGTTCTGCGCCGCATTGCTACCAAGATGAACAAGATTAGCAACGACCTGCGTCTGCTCGGCTCGGGTCCCAAGTGCGGTCTGCACGAGATTGACCTGCCCGCCCGTCAGCCCGGCAGCTCCATCATGCCCGGCAAGGTGAACCCCGTTATCCCCGAGGTGATGAACCAGATTTGCTACAAGGTGATTGGCAACGACCTCTGCGTGGCTATGTGCAACGAGGCTGCCCAGATGGAGTTGAACGCTATGGAGCCCACGATGGCGCAATGCTGCTTCGAGAGCGCGGAGATAATGATGAACGGCTTCGACGTGATGCGCAAGTACTGCGTGGACGGCATCAAGGCGAACGAGGAGCGCTGCCGCAACTATATCACAGGCTCTATCGGTATCGTGACGGCTCTGAACCCCATCATCGGTTACAAGAACTCCACTAAGATTGCCAAAGAGGCGATGGCTACCGGCAAGGGAGTTTATGAACTGGTACTTGAACACGGCATCCTGACCAAGGAGGAACTGGACACCATTCTCTCGCCGGAGAATATGATTCGTCCCGTGAAACTCAATATCAAGCCCCGCCGCTGATGAATCTGGTGTTTGCCACCAATAACATGCACAAGTTGGAGGAAGTGAGCAGTATCCTTCCTTCAACTTGTCATATACTGTCCCTGCGCGATATCGGCTTCGGGCAGGACATTGAAGAGACGGGCAGGACGCTGGAGGACAACTCCCTGCTGAAAGCCCGCACGGTATGGGACTGGCTTTTGAACCATCCCCAACAGATACCAATAGACGGTGTGTTTGCTGATGACACGGG
>DBVX01000076.1:5701-25126 GCA_002308815.1 Bacteroidales bacterium UBA1253 | reverse complement strand
ACCCGCCGCAAAGCCCTCCGCCTGCTGAAGAACAAACAAGACCGCTCGGCGCGTTTCCGAACGGTTATAACCCTTATCACGGCGAAAGACAACACGGGAGTGGAACATCAGCCGCTTGCCGCACAAGTGGAAGGCCGCGTGGAAGGCAGGATGGCTGAAGAGGAGAGAGGGGAAGGCGGCTTTGGTTACGATTCGCTCTTCATTCCCGATGGTTACGACAAGACGTTTGCCCAGTTGCCCGCCGAAACAAAAAATTCCATCAGCCACCGCGCACGCGCCGTGCAACAACTCAAACTGCTGCTTCTTTGATCTGGTAGCATTCTGCCACTTCCTGCTTATGACTGCCGCAACTTCGTTTTGGCGGTGATGATGAAGACGCTCAACTATGTCAATATGTTCAATCATGTCATCTGTTTCGTACATATCACAACTCTCACCTATGCTCTTTTGGGATATTGACCGTGAGCGTATGGACGTGGAAAACCACTCTGCCGGTCTTATCCAACGTGTGCTGGAGTATGGCACATTGCAGGATTGGCGGCTTACACGAGATTTCTACGGAATGGAGCGCATTGTGGCAGATTGCAAACGTCTGCGTACACTGGATCCGATGGCTCTTTCTTTTGTTTGTGCCATGTCCGGAACCAATAAAGAAGATTACAGATGTTATCAATTCAGACAATCAACCCCGACACCCTGGAACTCCTGAAAGCCGTCTCTGCCCAACCTGAGATAAAGGATATGCGCTTGGTGGGTGGTACTCCCTCGCGCTCCAATACGGTCACCGTCAGTCGGCGGATTTGGACTTCTTCGGCTCTCTGCCGGAAGATAAAGATGAACTCGTAGATGTCATACGGCGTATCGGCAATGTGACAGTCTTAACCCGCAGTAAAATCATCCTGCAAATGACTGTCGATTAAGTCAAGGTGGATTTTGTGGACTATAGTCGTTATCCGTGGATAGACGAACCGGTTATAGGCGACGGTTTTATACTGGCCTCTGATAAGGATATTGCGGCAATGAAGATCAATGCCATTATCGGTCGCGGGACACGGAAGGACTTCATTGATTTATATGAGTTGCTTCAACACTACTCGTTGGCGGAAATCATGGATTTCTACCATCGCAAATACCCTGAGTTTTCCGAGTATCGCGCCTTGCTCAGTATGACTTATTTCGATGATGCGGAAATGCAGGATATGCCAAAAATGTTCAGAAACACATCTTGGGAACAGATGAAATCCGTTATCATTAAAGCAGTAGAGGCATATCAACAATAAATAGCCCTTCCATAACTGGTATAAAACGCTATGCAATTATACTACTTGACAGAAAAGGCAAACTCCTCTACGAACAAATAAAAAACGGGCAATAATTCGCCCGCAACAAAAACAGCCAATAACAGATTTGTCATATAAAGCGGATGAAAGAAGACCAACATACGGAGTTCAAACGCATGTGGAAAGATGAGTTCTTCCGCGAGTTAAGTGCCTTTGCCAACAGCCAGGCGGTACGCTCTATATCGGTGTGGAAGATGACGGAACTATCGTTGGCGTGAAAGATGCTACGTCTCTGCTCCAAGACATACCGAACAAAATCAAGAACAGTCTGGGCTTCTTGGCGGATGTTAATCTTTTGTCCAAGGATGGCAAAGAATATGTTGCTGTTCGTGTTAATCCGCAGGGAAACGCCATTTCGTATGAAGGCAAATACTACGTCCGTAGCGGCAGTACCGCACAGGAATTACGCGGGCATCAATTGGCATCGTTCCTCATGCAGAAAGCAAAATTGCATTGGGACGCGCTGACACGTCCGAAAGCAAAACTGAGAGATTTGGACGATGAAGCTTGGAATTATTTCATCACTACCGCTCTGGAAAACAAGCGCCTGAACAAAAGTGCCCAATCGGAAAGCAAAGAGACCGTCTTGCGCAAACTCAACCTAATGACAGAGGACGGCGAACTGACCAATGCCGCATTGATGTTGTTTGGCAAGGATATAGAGCGATGGAGTCCGCTATCAGCGTTCCGAATCGGTCGTTTCGGTGTCAATCAGGCGGATTTGATTATTCACGACAATATCGTTTGCCCGTTAGTGTTGATGCCGGACGCAGTGATTGATACATTGCGTACCAAATATCTGGTTTCTACGGTCGGCTACGAGGGCTTGCACCGCAATGAGACTCTGGAAATGCCGGAAGACGGCTTGCGGGAAATGATTTGTAATGCTATCATGCACCGCGATTATCTGGGTACGTTCATCCACATGCGCGTGTGGGCTGACCGAATCCAATTGTGGAATGAAGGCACATTGCCGCAGTCTATCACGATTGAGAAACTGATGGGCGACCATGAATCCATGCCGCGTAATCCGCTTATCGCCAAGGCGTTCTATCTGATGGGCTTTATTGAGAATTGGGGGCGTGGATATGAGAAAATCCGAAATGCTTTTGAAGAAGCCCATTTGCAAGTACCTACATTTGAGCAAGTCCGTGGCGGCTTTATGGCAACCATCCAACGTGAAGTGTTCCAAAAGGTACAAAGTGGTCAGATGACTACAGAGAAAACTACAAATAACAGCGTAGTAAATATCGCAGAAAGCATCGTAGAAAACATCGCAGAAAAATTATCTGCGACGCAAGCACAGATTGTAAAGATAATATGGAAACATCCCAAGGCTACTGCACTTTCTATTTCAAAAGAGGTGGGTATTGCCCCTCGCAATGTGCAAGTGCATCTTATGAAATTACAGGCACAAGGCATCATCCGCCGTGTAGGACCGGACAAAGGCGGTCATTGGGAAATAATTGAATAAATTTGATGAACATATAGCAATACGTGTTGAAATATCTGTAGCCACCCACAGACGATGATGTTTCCGCCGCGCAAGTTACCGACCAAGTTACAGGTTATGAAAATGACCAAGGCACCGCGCAAGTACAAAACTTGGTAAAAGTATTAAAAAATGAGAGGAAAACGAGAGATGAGATTATGAATCTCTTGCAACTTAAACATCGTGAGAACATCAGATTAACATACATCCTGCCTGCTTTAGAATATGGCTATATTGCGATGTTATACCCGGACAAACCAAAAAGCTCTAAGCAAGCCTACTACCTGACCGAAAAGGGCAAACAACTCTACGAGCAGAAAAAAACGGGCAGTAGTTTACGTATATCAAAAAAGCAGTATCTTTGCGTCAATCTTTTGAAGATAACCGCTGGCACCGACAGCGTAAAAAACGATGCGTCCGCTTGCTTGACGTTAATCAGCAAGAAATCGCGCAAAGCATTGCGCGATAACATATTAAATAAATAGCATTACTATTATTCGCATTCAAAAAAGCGTCGGAAACTAGTTTGAATACAAACGAATAATAAGCATTGGGATAGCGTTAGCGTCCTAAGTCAAAGTAATGGTAACATTCATACTGATAAGGTGTGAATTTATCTACTTTGACGAAGGTTTGCAACCGACGCTTTTCCTGAATGCGAATAGATAAATTCCACCTTTTTCTATTCTCGTTTGGTGATTGATAGTATGCACAAATATACTATCAATCTATGGCATCAAACGCAGATTTACATGCAGCCGGCAAAGCAAAGAAAGATGAGTTCTATACCCAACTTGTGGATATAGAGAAAGAACTCAGATACTACAAATCTCATTTCAAAGACAAAGTAGTTCTTTGCAACTGCGATGACCCCTACGAAAGTAATTTCTTCAAGTACTTTGCTCTGAACTTCAATTCGCTTGGATTGAAGAAACTGATTGCCACGTGCTACAACGGTTCGCCGATAGCAGGTGACGAACTACCATTGCTGTTTGAGATTGAAGAAAACGAGCCGAAGAAGATTGCATATAAAGTTGAAATAACGGAAGTTAAAGACTATAACAATGACGGAGCAGTCAATCTCGCTGATGTTCAGTATCTGATTCAGAATGACAAAAATGTATTGTCTCTCCTAAAAGGTAATGGTGATTTCCGTTCACAAGAATGTGTAGAACTATTGAAGCAAGCCGACATTGTGGTTACCAACCCGCCGTTTTCCCTTTTTAGAGAATATCTTGCACAATTGGTTGAATATCAGAAGAAATTCTTGATAATAGGAAATGTAAATACAATCACAACGAAGGATATTTTTCCCTTGATTCGTAATAATCAGATATGGATGGGGGCAAGCATACATAGTGGTGATAGAGAATTTAGAGTGCCTGATTCATATCCGCTTAATGCCGCCGGTCATAGAATAGACGAAAAAGGTGTTAAGTACATTCGGGTAAAGGGAGTTAGGTGGTTTACCAATTTAGACTATCCGCAAAGGCATGAGGAACTTGTCTTGTTCAAGCATTATACCCCTGAAGAATACCCAAAATATGATAATTACGATGCTATCAATGTGGATGTTACAACTGAAATTCCTTGTGACTATGACGGAGTAATGGGTGTTCCTATTACATTTATGGATAAATATAGTCCCGACCAATTCGAGATTCTTTGGCAAGCGTGTGGTAATACAAGGGTATGTGCGCCAGAAGAAGTATTGGAAGAGTTGAAATATATTCCGAATAAAGAAGATAGAGGCGGATGCGCTACAATAAACGGACAACGTTGTTATACCCGCATACTTATCCGTCGCAAAAAATAAGCAACCATGAAGATAGAATTACACAAAATTACCGTCCGCGAACTAACAGAAGGCTACGTGGACAATCAGGAAGCGGGCGTGAAAGCCTATGGTGGCAAATTGGACGTGCGTCCGCCGTTTCAGCGTGAGTTCGTGTATAACGACAAAGAGCGGGATGCAGTAATTGACACCATTACGCAGGATTTTCCGCTTAATGTGATGTATTGGTCGGTGAACGATGATGGTACTTTTGAGATTATAGACGGTCAGCAACGTACCGTTTCTATTTGCCAGTACGTGAACGGCGACTTTGCGCACTTGTTCCGTTATTTTGACAATCTTACCAAAGAGGAAAAAGACCAGATTCTTAATTACGAACTATACATCTATCGTTGTACTGGCTCGGACAAAGAGAAACTCAAATGGTTCAAAACCATCAATATAGCCGGAAAGAAACTGACGAACCAAGAGTTGTTGAATGCCGTGTATGCTTCGCCATGGTTGAGTGATGCCAAACGCTATTTCTCCAAATCCAACTGTGGCGCGTACCTCATGGGCAACAAATACCTCACAGGCTCACCTATTCAGCAGGATTATTTGGAAACCGTACTCGACTGGATCAGCGGTGGGCAGATTGAGCAGTATATGGCTACTCACTCCATCAAAGACTCCGATGCTACGGCTCTTTGGCTCTATTTCCAACAGGTTATCAATTGGGTACAAGCCAAATTCAAATATCGTTCTGTTATGAAAGGCGTGGATTGGGGTGCTATCTATAATAAATACGGCTCAGAACACATCAATATCGAAGAAATGGAGCAACGTATTTCCGCGCTTATCCAAGATTCTGATGTTGGCAATCAGAAAGGCATTTATTGGTACGTCTTTGATGCGGATGAGCGGCATTTGCAAATCCGTGCGTTTGACGGCAACACCAAACGCCGCCAATATGAGAAACAGGGCGGCATCTGTCCAGTCTGCGGCAAGCATTTTGAGATTGAGCAGATGGAGGCGGACCATATCACGCCGTGGTCAAAGGGCGGACATACCACGCCCGACAACTGCCAGATGCTGTGCCGCGATTGTAACAGGAGGAAAAGCAGCAAGTAACTTTTCACAGTGGAAGGATTATCGTTCGCATACGATAAAATCCCTAAAATGATTGTTTCTTTGGATATATCGGATAAAAGTTGTTTCTTTGCGGCAAAATTCAAAATGTACGAATATGCAATCCGTTACACCCCGCACTGATTATCTGAAGCAGATCAGGCAGTATTTGGATAATGCATTTCTATCTGATTGGTTCGGAAGACACTTACCTGCGTAATCAACTACTATGAAAAAGACGTTCCTGTTTCTTCTTGCTCTCTGTACGGCGGTTTGTGTGTACGCCGAAGAGGGTATGCACACGTGGAAATCCCATATCGCCTATGGCAACGTAATCGAAGTGGTCAATACGGATGACGCTGTGTATGCGTTGGCGGGGAACGGTCTTGTCCGCGTGGACAAGGCAACCGAACAGATGACCTGCTACTCGAAGCAAGACGGCTTCCACGGAGCCAATATCATCCACATTGGTTATGACCGGCAGAGCCGGTCGCTAGTCGTTCTGTATGAGGACGGTCTGATTGACTTTGTGCAGGGCGGAAAGATAACGGCACTCTCCGACTTGCAGCTCAAGCAGATGAGTGCCTCCAAGAAAGCCAATTCTCTCTACATCCGCGACGGCAGGGCATACCTCGGTATGCAGTTTGGCGTGGTGGTGGTCAATATACGCAGACAGGAGATAGAGGATACATACTACATCGGCGCAGATGGGACGGAAGTGGATGTCCGCTCGGTGTGCTGTAGCGCGGACTCGGTGTACGCTTTGGCAGGTGACCGCGTTTATGCGGCGGACAGAAACGCCAACCTCCTTGATTTCCGTTCGTGGCACAGTTCCCGCCCCGTAAACGCCGACACGTTTCAGGACATAACCTTTTTCAACGACGGACTGCATCTGTTGGCGGATTTTGTCCTGCATGTCCGCAATGAGGACGGCTGGCAAGCAGTATCTCCTGATATGCGTTTTTCCGCTTTCCGGACTTCAGGCGGGCATCTGTACCTGATACACGGCGGAAACGAATTGGCGGAGTATGTTCCCGGCAGGGATATTGTGTTTACACCGTCTTCCTTTCATATATATGACATGCAGAACGACAACGGCACGCTGTGGTATGCAGCGGGAAATGCCGGTGTAGTGCGTCACGATGCGGACGGCACGCAGGCGTTCTTCCCTGAGGGACCTGCGGTGAATATTCCCTATCGGATGAAAGTTGTTGATGGCCGTCTGTATGTGGTTCCCGGTGCGCGTTGGGCATCACAGGAGTTCAGGAGCGGTTATGTGATGATTTACGACATTGCGGCAGACCGCTGGACTAACTATGACTACTATGCGATAACCGGTCAGATCGGAGTGAGGGCGATGGATTTTATGAACGTGGCGGTTGATCCGTTCAACAGGGAACACATTGTTGTAACAAGCTACGGAACAGGTCTGTATGAGTTTGAGAACAACAAACTGGTCGGCTGGTACAACCACTTTAACAGCCCCCTTGAATCGCGCTTGGAGGGTTCGGATGCTGTTTATTACATACGCACCGATGCCGCCACGTTTGATGCCGATGGCAACCTGTGGCTGCTGAATATGGGGCACAATCCGCTGCACGTCATATCTCCGCAACAACTGCTTGCGGCTCGCAACGGGGGAACAGCTTCGTGGAGCAGGTACACCCTCGTTACGAATGACGGTACCACTCTCCCCGTGATGACCAGCGGGGAGATGTTTATTGACAAGAGGAACAGCAACTGGAAATGGATACCCTACGTGCGCTATAACCCTGGACTTATTCTCTATGACGACAACCACACGCCTTTCTATCAGGGTGACGATCATACATATTTCACCAATTCTTTCACAGACCAGGACGGAAAGACAATCGCACCGTCGTATGTATATGACGTGGTTCAGGATCTGAACAATGACCTTTGGGTGACCGTGGATGAGGGGCTTTTTATCATCCCCTCCACAGTTGATTTCCGCACATCCAACAGTTGCACACGTGTGAAATTGCCTCGAAATGACGGTACTAATCTTGCTGACTATCTGCTCGGTACGGAACGAATCAACACTATCGCGGTGGACGGTGCCAACCGCAAATGGATGGGTACGGAAGCATCGGGTCTTTACTTCCTGTCCGAGGACGGGACGGAAACGCTCGAGCATTTCACCACCGACAACTCCCCATTGCCCTCCAACCAGATTCTGTCCGTTGCCATTGACCCACGCTCGGGCAGGGTGTTTGTAGGTACGGGAGCGGGACTGGTTTCCTATCAGGGTGACGCTACCGAAGCGGAAGAGAGCCTCTCGTCAGAGCGTGTGTATGCGTACCCCAATCCCGTCCGGCCTGACTATCAAGGTGTCATTACCATATCCGGTCTGATGGAGGAGACCGTTGTCAAGATTGTGGACAACGGCGGCAATCTCGTCTGCCAGACCCGCAGCAACGGCGGACTGGCGATATGGGACGGAAGGAACGGAAACGGACAGCTCGTCGCGTCAGGTGTCTATACGGCTTTCTGCAATGCACCGGACGGAAATAACCACGCAGTAACGAAGATTCTCATCATCCGTTAGGTATGTCACGCAATCGCTTTCTTCCGATGGAATACGTGTGGCTGGTTACGGCGGTTACCGTCTGGAACACACTCTGTTTCGTCCTTCCTGACTTTTTCGACAACCCTGCTGACGGTTGGAAAGGCGTGCTGACCATCACTTTCTATGTGTCTGCTCTCGCAGTCGGTCAGTTCGCTATCGCCGCGTTTCTTTCCGTCAGCCGCTATGTGGCGGCTGTCTCTCTGCCTCTGTATGCTGTTTTGGGGGCGGTTCTGGCATATTACCGTGTGGCATTTCACGCCACGGTCAATCCCGTATTGGTGGATGCCACGCTGCATACCAATCCGGGGACGGTGGCGGGTGTCATCTCGTGGCAACTTGCCGTATGGGTCATCCTGCAATTTGCGGTGTCGCTTCTTTGGGTCAGATGGAGGTGGCGCATCGGGAGGATTCCCTGTCCGTGGGCGGTGTCGCTTGTCAGTGTCGGAGTCTTCGCTCTGTGGTTCTGGGGCAACGGAAGGCTGCACAAGAGTGCGGGGCAACGCTTTCCGGTCCACGTCATCCGCAGTGTGGCGGAGTATGCCGCGCTTCAGCGGACCCGCAATCTTCCCCGCGAACTGCCGGATGTGCAAACAGTCTGCCCGCCCGACTCACTTGACATCGTGATGATCATAGGCGAAGCCGCCAGAGCAGACCACTTGAGTCTGAACGGCTACGGGAGGCAGACATGCCCCCGTCTGTCCGGGCGCGCGAATGTGGTGAGCCTGCCTCATATCCGGTCACAGCATACCCACACGGCTTCCAGCGTGCCGCATATCCTGACCCCGGCAGACAGCCTGTCGCCGGAAAAAGCCTATTCCATGCATTCCTTCATCTCCTGTCTGTCGCGTCAGGGCTACCGTACTGCATGGCTCAGCAATCAGGACTACGGTCGGACGTACTCCGACTTTATCTACGAGGCGGATACCGTTGTTTTTCCCAATGCCTCCAAAACAGTTTTTGTTTTTCATCCTTGGTACGACTTGGACCTGTTGCCACCTTTGAAGGGTCTGCTACTTCAGCAGACAGGGGCGCACCGCCTCTACGTGATGCACGCTATCGGCTCCCATTGGTACTACAACAACCATGTACCCGATGGTTGCGAACTGTTCCTTCCCACAGTCATCAACCGCGTCATAACGCAAAACGACTCCATTTCTGTTATCAATTCCTACGACAATACTATTGTCAGCATGGATCAGTTCGTCGATTCGGTCATCTCCTTGTTCTCTGAAAGGAACGCCGTTGTATTTTACCTCTCCGACCATGGGGAGTCTCTGGGTGAGGACGGCAACTGGCTGCACGCTGCGGGAGCGGAGGAGACCAAGTGTCCCGCCGCTCTGGTGTGGTATTCGGACAGGTACGCGCAACTCTTCCCAGACAAGGTGGCGGCGTTGGAAGCCAACCACACGAAGCGGTATCGTACCGATTATCTGTTCCATAGTCTCCTGTCCGCTGCCGGTTTGAGGGTAGTGGGAGCGGATGCGGAGAACGATTTGTTCTGTCAGAGAGATGAATAAGGCGCGTATCCTATGGGCTGACGGGATGAAGGCGGGCAGTATGCTTGCTGTCGTGCTTTACCATACCGGCATACAGGCGGATGTAAAGAGTATGGCGTATCTGCTCTGCCTGCCGGCTTTCTTCTTTGTCGCGGGGTTCTTTGCGGATGCGGGGATGAATGTCGGGGCGTATTTCCGCCGCCGCACCCTCCGTCTTATGATTCCGTATCTCACTTTCGGCATCCTCGCATGGCTGGCATGGCTGTTGATAGGGCGTCGGTTCGGCAGTGATGCGGAGACGCAGACGGCTTGGTGGGAACCTCTTCTGGGGATTCTCTTCGGACGCAGCGAACGGCTCGTACAGAATGCCCCTCTTTGGTTTCTGCCCTGTCTTATCGTCATTGAGTGGCTCTACTATCTCATTGCCCGCCTGCCTTCCCGCTGGCTGTGGGGCGCAACGGTTCTCCTGTCCGCCGCCGGATACTGCTTGGGCGAAGTGTGGGGGTGTCATCTCCCTTGGGGTGCGGATACGGCCATGACACTCCTTCCGCTTTATGTCGCTGGATACGCATTGCGCCCATGGCTGCAGGGATTGCCCTCCCGTATGAACCCTGTTATGGGTGTCCTGCTCGGCATGGCCGTCATTGCCTGTGTTATTGCGGTGTGGTATTACAATCCCTGCATCAAACTCTCCCAGGGACTGTACGGTCATCCTGTCCTGTTCTGTTTGGGCGAAGTCTCGGTGGTGGCTTTCTGGTATCTCTTTGCGCGCGGAATGGGGCATGTATCCTGTTTGTCGCAGGCGTTGTGCTGGTTCGGCAGGAACACGCTCTGGGTGCTTTGCATGCACATACCTCTTTTCGGCGCAGTGAAGGGATTGCTCCTTGTCTGCGGCGTACCTCTTTCCTTTTATGGCACAAACGAAGGAAGCCTGCTTCTGTGGGCAGGCTCCCTCATCATCTGTGTGCCGTTGGTTCATTTCCTGAACCGGTATATGCCTTTCTTGGGCGGCAGACTGCCTGAAAAGGATGCTCAGGAATGAATCAGGCGGAGGAACTCCTCGCGTGTCTCCGGACGTGTGAAGGCTCCGGTGAAGTCCGATGTGGTGGTCAGTGAGTGCTGTTTCTGCACGCCACGCATCTGCATACACAGGTGTTCGGCTTCTATTACCACCATCACGCCTAACGGGTTCAGCGTGTTCTGTATGCAGTCTTTTATCTGTGTGGTCATGCGTTCCTGCACTTGGCAGCGGCGTGCGAACACATCCACCACGCGCGCTATCTTGCTCAGTCCCGTAATCTTGCCGTTGGGGATATATGCGACGTGTGCCTTGCCGAAGAACGGCAGCAGGTGGTGTTCGCAGAGCGAGTAGAAATCGATGTCCTTCACCACCACCATCTGGCGGTAGTCTTCCTCGAACAGTGCCGAGCGAAGGATGGCTTCAGGATCCTCGTTGTAGCCTTTGGTCAGGAACTGGAACGCCTTGCCCACGCGTTCGGGGGTTTTCTTCAGTCCTTCGCGTCCGGTGTCCTCGCCTATCTTGTTAAGGATGGTGCGCACATGGCCGCCTATCTCGCGTACGAGTGTTTCGTTGGGTGTGAATGCCTGTAAATCCATTGCTGTATTGTTTTGCCGCAAAAGTACTCTGTTTGTCCGATATCTGCAAACGAATATATTCTGGCATCTTTTTCCGTGACTCATCCCCACCTGTATATAGTCCGAGAGAGTCTTATCGGGATTGTCATTACAGGCAGAAGCAGGGGAAGGAGCGGGACGCGGAGAAGAGGAACGTCAGTTTGATGCCGACGAGTGCGTTCCCTACAAACGAATTGTCAACACCTCTGTAGAGGAACGGGTTGGCGTACGGATAGAACTCCGGCTTGACAGGGTCATTGGGATAGGTTGCCGCCTTTATGTCGGTTCTGTTGTCCCCCGTAAACAGCATACCGTAGTCCGCAAACAACGCCACCGCTAACGAGAAACGCGAATAAGGCGTGCGCGTGTTGAGCGGGAAACGATAGCCGATTTCCAGCGGGAAGGACAATTTCAGAGTCGGTTCATACTTTGCCGTTACCGACCTGCGCTGCGTGTCGAAGAAATGGTCGGGCATATTCTCGAACAGACCGTCCCCGTCGATGCCGATGAACTCGTCATACCGTCCGCGCGTCGTCACTACCGACGTGACAGAGGTAGGCTGGTAAAAGACGTATCCCAGGCGGGGACCGCCCAGGAAATAGAGACGGAACTTCGTTTCGTAACCGACAAGGAAAGCCAGATCCGCCTGCACCTGCCGATGGTGTTCGCGGATGGAAGAGAAATCGAAATACATCTGCATCGGTTCCCATTCCGTGTCGCGCATCCTGAACTGGTCTGAGAAATCGCTCTGCTTCATAAGACTGTACCGGTAGCCGATTTCCGGCCCTAACTGGAGAAGGAATCCGTCATCCTCATAGCGGTAGCCGAGACCGAGCGTGGCACCCGCGCCTCCGATGGAAGATATGGTCTGCTCTATGCTGGGGCGGGGAGAGGTGAACGCCTCCCAATGAAACCCAAGGTCGCACCACAAGGCGAACGAATGGACGGCAAGCAGTATGGTGGCAAAGAGGCTCATCTGACTATCGTTTTTTGGATTTGACCGTCTGCTTCAAGCATATACACGCCCGGCACGGACGGCGCATTGACCTCCGTTCCACTCACCACTACGCGACCGAGCATATCGTAGAACGTAACCGTAACCTCTTTCCCTGCGCGCCGACCGGCAACGTGTTGCCCAGGTTGGAACAGGGTTGGGATGGGTTTCCAATCCTCGTGCGGAACGGGAATAATCGGACAGGTAGGAATGAAATAGTCCTCACCGACACGCCGCAACGAAGCGTGATAAGGATGCCCCATCAGGAGAGTCTTCCCTACCCCGCAATAGATGAAGGACTGCGTTTCGCCTGCCAGTTCGGTATTATCCACGTACCAGCGGTAGGCATCCCACAGGTATCCTCCGTTGTAGCGGCTGTTCTTGAGCGCAAGCACATTGTTCCACTTCTGTCCGATGACCGTGGACGGATAGCGCACAAGGAACGAGAAAGGCATCTCCTGCACGTAGGA
The DNA here is from genome assembly GCA_002308815.1 of Bacteroidales bacterium UBA1253. Lineage (GTDB taxonomy): Bacteria > Bacteroidota > Bacteroidia > Bacteroidales > Paludibacteraceae > Colicola. The sequence continues at coordinate 12,207 of DBVX01000076.1, read as the reverse complement.
CTTGTAGCGGATGGCAAGCAGCCCGCTGTAGTAATCGGGGCGGATGCTGTCGGGTACGGGAAAGAGTATCGTGCCGCTTACATCTTCCGACCGGATATCGGAGAAACGGCTGTTGCTGAACGTCACATCCAGACTTTGCGGCGATAGGAGGACATTGGAGAGGGTGTACTCAAGAGCCACATTATAGTCATCGGCACAGAGGTCTGCTACGGGCAATAAGGCGGCAACAAAAGGCGTATCAACAATAGTGAGATGAAGAGTGACGAGGCTGTCGCAGCCATGGGTAGTGAGAGTGTCGAACTGATAGTCGCCGGAGGATGTGTAGTTCTGCCCCTTCCACATATACTCTTTGTACTCAATCATCTCTTCTTCCTCTTTACCGCTATAGTTGACGGTAAGATGCAAAGTAAATACACTATCGCAACCGTGCAGGGTCTTATAGTCCTTACGGTAGTCGCCTGAAAGAGTATATGTCTCGCCCTGCCATGTATATGTGTCGCAGGTAATAACAGTGTCGGGAATAAGATAGGAGGGATGAATGGTGAGCGTCAGTTCTTCTACGCTGTCGCAGCCGAGGAGGGTTTGTGTCTCCCATCGGTAGGTGCCGGATTCGGTATAGTCCGTTCCGTGCCACGTATAACTATCGCAGGCTGTTGCGGTAAGAGGCACAAACTGCGGCTGCGCAATGGTCAAAGAGAGTTGTTCCACACTATCGCAGCCCGCTGTGGTTTTGCCTGTCCACAGGTAGGTGCCGGACTCTTTATATTCCTTGTCGTGCCACATATAACTGCCGCAGGCGGTGAAGGTCCGATACACCGTGTCCTGCGCATTGGTATTGACGTGGATATGGATGGTGTCGGATGCTTCGCATACAGGCATAAAGCGGAGGTTGTCCACAGCGAAGTCGTTTCCGCTGGACACACCGTTATGGTCTTGCAAGGAGATTACGATATGGGAATTGTCATCGCTATACCACAGCTGGTATATTTTTTTCCAACGGCAGACACGATAACCAGCTCCATATCCGGTGACGTGTGCTGTATCGGGGTGGTGGATTTCGCTAAACACGATGCCATCGATATAGAATTGCAAGGAAGCCACATCCCATAAACTATAGGAATCCGAAACGGTGGCCACTTCGCAGGAGAAGGCATACCACGTGTCCGGTTTCACGTCCACCTCGGTACGGAAGACATCGTTGTTTTTGTTGTCGTTCTTGCCGTCCACCACCATCATCTTTCCGTCATAGGTACAAGCAGCCCACGGCCAGTTGACCTGCATCGGGTAGTCAACAATACTGTATCTGCCCGGGGATATACCATGCCCCATATTCTCTTCATTGTAGGGGGAATACTTATAATCGGAGATGAAGCCGGCATCGCCCGTCTCAAAATCGCCATTGGTGATGAGGTTGTCGCCGTACTCGGTGTAACTCTTGACGGTGACTTCGTAGGTGTAGTCGCCCCGTTGGTCAAGGGCGGCTACGGGGTTGCGGATGGTGGTGTCGTTAAGTCCGTATCCGCGCCAGAGGTAGTAGTCGGCTTCCCTGTCTGTGGTGAGTTGCACTTCATCAGTATGACAGAGTTCTGTTTCGGAAGCCTCAATATTCACTTCACATTCGGGAGCAGCAGAGAAATCGGCTTTAATAGTAAGGCGGTCGGTTGCGCGGCAGAGCTTGCGGAAAGAGAGGTTGTCAATAGCGAAGTCGTTACCACCTGAGGCAGTCTGCGTGTTGCGCAGGATAATGGGTATGGAACCTGCCGTCTCGCCGGAATACCAAATTGTATATAGTTTCTTCCAGTCACAAGCAGTGGTATTCGGCACATGGCTGTCGCCGAGTACCTGGTCTTTGATATAGAATTGCAGTTTAGGCTGATTGGTGACTATGTTCGATACACTGGCTACATCAACCGAAAAGGCATACCAAGTATGCGGTTCGACAGTGACATACGAGGCATAGACACGGTTGTTGGCTATATAATGACCGTCGATGACCATCATATACCCGTCGTACTTGCATATCGGCCACGGTCCGTTAACCTGGTTAGGATAGACTACGAGCGAATAATGCCCCGCGCCCTTAATGTAGATATTTTCGTACCCCTTGAAATAGATGAAGAAGAGCGGATTGCTTATGGCATCGTAGTCCGTCTCAAAGCCTGTGTATCCCCCTTCAAAATTTCCGTTCGGGGCGAGGTTAGGCCCTGTCTCCGTGAAGGCGGTAAGTTCCATCGTGTATTCCTTTTCTCCGTCCGTGTCGATGGTGGCTTTCGGGTTGCGGATGGCAGGGTCATCCAGTCCGTAGCCTGTCCACTCGTAATAGTCGCCTGCGCGGTCGGCATTGAGCTGGACCGTGCCGGGGTCGTGCAAGAAGGTTTCGGATGCCTCAATATGCACTTCGCACGGCTCAACAACGACAAGGTCAAGCACATCGGTTTCCCGGATGTACCTACCTGAAACGGAAAGTTGCTCCCCCTGAAACGTGTATGTCTCGCCCTTGTCAATATAGACCTCGTGGAAACGAGCCACTCGCTGCTCGAGGAAGAGGCTGATGGTAAGCGTTGCGCCGCGCAACTGTCCCTGAATAACAAGCGTGTCGCGATAGATTCCCACTTCGAGTCCCGTCTTGACGTATGGGTAAAGGAAATGCCCCGGATGGGATTTGTTGCGGTTGTTCTTGGTCCATGTCGTCAGTTCCCTTGAGCCGGTCACGTTTACGCTGTCAACACCAATCAGAACCGGCTTATATACCGATTCCTCTCCCTTTGTATAGGCGAACGTGATGCCTGTAATGTCGTCCTCCTCGTCTGAAATGAGGACAAAACATTCGGCAAACGAGACTGAGGCATGCTCGTTGTAGTCTTCCCGCAATATGTCGCCCGCGTAATAGCGAATCTCGACAGCGGGAGTCCCTTCGCCTTCGTAATCAACGCGGTAATGCTGCGCGCAGAGGGACACGGACGCACATAGCGTAAGCACCGGCAAAAGAATCCTATGTCTGTATATGCTTGCCATGACAACTTACTGAATCGCTACAACGGCAAAGATACAACTTATTGCCATAATACGCAAAAAATTTTTCATTTATTCAAACCGATGCATTACTTTTGCGGTCGGTAGGCAGAAACGTTGGTCTAATGATACCCCGTGACACCATAGACAGGATTTACTCCGCAGCCCATATAGAGGACGTGGTGGGGCAGTACGTATCGCTCAAAAAGCGCGGCGCGAACCTGATTGGTCTGTGTCCGTTCCACTCGGAGAAGACGGGCAGTTTCACCGTATCCCCCTCCAAAGGCATATACAAATGTTTCGGCTGCGGCAAGGCGGGCAATGTGGTCAATTTCGTGATGGAGATTGAACAGTGCGCGTATCCCGACGCGCTCAAGTTGCTGGCAAAGCGGTACCATATTGAGGTGGAGGACAGAGAGTTGACGCAGGAGGAGCAGCAGCGGCAGGACAACCGCGAGTCAATGTTCGTGGTCAATGAGTTTGCTGCGAAATGGTTTGCAGAGCAACTGTGGGAAACAGCGGAAGGCAGAGCCGTCGGACTGGGGTATTTCCGCGAGCGCGGTCTGCAGGACGACACCATCCGCAAGTTCTCCCTGGGTTACAGTCCCGCGAAGGGCAATCCCCTGACGGACGCGCTCAAAAAGAAAGGCTTCGCTGAACGCTTCATCGTGAGCGACACCGACTCGGGCATCGGCACAGGGCTTGTCGGCAAATCGGAGGACGGACGGCTGTACGACCGTTTCCGTGACCGTGTCATCTTCCCCATTTACACCGTTTCTGGCAAGACGGTGGCGTTCGCGGGCCGTATACTCAAGAAGAAGGAGAACACGGGCAAGTACGTCAATTCGCCCGACTCAATCATCTACTCCAAGACGCGCGAACTGTACGGTATGTTCCTCGCCAAGCAGGCCATCAAGCGCGAAGACCGATGCTATTTGGTGGAAGGGCAGATGGATGTCATCTCGTTGTATCAGTCCGGCATACAGAACGTGGTGTCCAGCGGCGGAACGGCTCTGACAAAGGAGCAGATACGTCTTATCCACCGTTTCACTGACAATATCACCATCATCTATGACAGTGATGCGGCGGGCATCCATGCCGCCCTGCGCGGGATAGACATGGTACTGGAGGAGGGTATGAACGTGCAGGTGCTGCTTCTGCCCGACGGCAAGGATCCTGATGAGTTTGTCCGCAGCACGGATGCCTCGCTCGTTATGGAATACATACGCACCCACAGCACGGATTTCATCCACTACAAGGCGGATCTGCTGCTGCGGGACGCAGGTAACGACCCAATCCGCCGCTCGCAGGCTCTGACCGACATCCTCCATTCAATTGCCATCGAACCCGAACTGGTCAGGCGCAGCGAGCATATACGTCTGTTGTCGGAACTGTCCGGCACCGGCGAGCAGGACCTCCACCGTGTGATGACGCGCCAGCGCCGCAACTACATTGACGAGCGGCAGAAAAGGAAAGAGGGGATGAACGCAGGTGACACCACTTCCGCATCGCCGCAAGCCGCTGCGCAGGAACCCGCATCACCGGAACAACCCGCGACCGCTCCCGTGCAGGCGGACACATCGCTGATGTACACCGCGCAGGACAAGCGGACACAGCAACGGCAGGCGCAACTGGACACGCATTTCCGCAACCTCATCCAAGTGCTGCTGCGCGACGGGCAGAAACCGCTGTTCGCCGAAGCGGACGGCAGACCCGTGACAGCGGCGGAGTATATCCTCTCCCAACTCCGACAGGACGGTATCGCTCCATCCAACGAAACCTATGCCCGCGTGATGGGCGAGTACGAGCAGCATTGGCAGGAGCCGGACTTCTCCCCCGAGCGGCACTTCTCCTTTCACGAGGACGCGGACATCAGCCGGCTGGCGATCAGCCTGTCGTCCGACCCCTATCCGCTCAGCCGGATGTTCAGCCGCCAGTACGTGTCGGAGAACATACAGGCGAACGCGCCAAAGGAGGAGGCGGACGAACTGGTCAGTTACATTGTGCAGGTACTCCTCGAACTCAAGTTCGACTTAATCAACCTGCGCATAGACGAGGTGCAGCGGATGTTGTCCGACCCGTCAATAGATGCGGAAAGCCAGCAGGCACTGCTCCGGCAGCAGATGGAATACATGCAGATACGCGGACAGTTTTCCCACGCGCTGGGCAACCGTATCATAGCCATATAACACAAAGAAATCCTTTACAGATATGCTTTTCCCCACCATCATATACGGACCGATTCATTCCCGCCGTCTGGGACTGTCATTAGGAATCAACCTGATGCCGACTTCGGTCAAACTGTGCACCTTCGACTGCATCTACTGCGAGTGCGGATTCAACACGCCCGTCAGTCATCCCGTCCTTCCCAAGCGGGAGGAGGTAGCTTCCGCGCTGGAAACAACTCTCAAAGCGATGACCGAGATGCCGGACGTAATCACTTTTTCCGGCAACGGCGAACCGACACTGCATCCCGATTTCGCGGGTATTATTGATGATACTCTCTCGCTCCGTGACCGTTACTGCCCGAAGGCGCAGGTATGCGTGCTGAGCAATTCGACCCAACTGGGGCGCGAGGATGTGGTCAGCGCACTGAAGAAAGTGGATCAGCGGATTCTGAAACTGGATTCTGCCATAGACGAAACTATGCGCGCCATTGACTGCCCCGTGAACGAAGGACTGACCGTGGAAAAGATTGTGGAACAGTTGGAACAGTTTGACGGCTGTTTCACCCTACAGACCTGTTTCCTGAGCGGCACGCGCGACGGCATGACGATAGACAATACCACCAATGAGGAGGTGGAGGCTTGGTACCGGATGGTGGACAGGCTTCACCCGATGCGGATAATGATCTACGTGATTGACCGCGCAACGCCGGTCAGGACACTGCGGAAGACTCCGCGCGAGCGGATGGAGCAGATAGCCGCCCCCATGCGGGAAAAGGGTTACGATGTGGAGATTTCCGCATAATGACAAATCGAAAATTGACCGACCAAAGATATGTATTTTGACGAATTAGACTTGTCGGACGAAGTGCTGGATGCCCTGTGGGACATGCATTTTGACGAATGCACACCCGTTCAGGAGAAGACGATTCCCGTACTACTGGATGGGCGGGACGTAATCAGTTGCGCGCAGACCGGCACGGGCAAGACGGCGGCGTACATCCTGCCGCTGCTCACCAACCTGCAACACGACAACCACGATGAGAACAAACTGAACGCCATCATCATGGCTCCCACCCGCGAGCTGGCACAGCAGATTGACCAGCAGATGGAGGGTTTCGGCTTCTACGTGCCGTTCTCGTCCGTTCCCATCTACGGCGGCAACGACGGCGGCGCGTGGGGCAACCAGGTGACCGGTCTGCAGAAAGGCGCGGACATTGCCATCGCCACGCCCGGAAGGCTCATCAGCCTGATGAACATCTACGATGTGGATTTCTCGGGTGTGAAATACTTCATACTGGACGAGGCGGACCGGATGCTCGATATGGG
>DBVX01000076.1:1076-5662 GCA_002308815.1 Bacteroidales bacterium UBA1253 | reverse complement strand
GCCAGACCATCATGTTCTCCGCCACGATGCCGCAGAACATACGCCAGATGGCGAAGGCGATCATGCGCGACCCCGTGGAGATACGCATAGCCGTCAGCCGTCCCCCTGAGACTATACGCCAGATGGCGGTGGACCTCTATGAAGGCCAGAAGACCGCGATGGTGACGCACCTGCTCTCCTCCGAATCGCCCTTGTTCACCGACGGCAAGCCGCTCAAAAAGGTCATCCTCTTCGCGGGCCGCAAGCAGCGTGTGAAAGACCTCGCCCGCGCACTTCAGATGAAGAAACTGGACGCGCGTCCTATGCATTCCGACCTCACGCAGAAGGAACGCGACGAAGTCATGCTCGACTTCCGCAACGGCAAGGTGGACGTCCTTGTGGCGACCGACATCGTAGCGCGCGGGATAGATGTGGACGACATACCGCTGGTCATCAACTACGACGTGCCCCGTGACGCGGAGGACTACGTGCACCGCATCGGACGCACCGCCCGCGCGGAGAGTCTCGGCATGGCCGTCACGCTGGTCAGCACCGAAGAGCGGCGTTATTTCCAAAAAATCGAGCAGTTCCTGCACAAACAGATAGAACGTCTTCCCTTTCCCGAAGCGTTGGGTGAAGCCCCTGAGGCGTATAATCCCGCTTCGGAGAACCGCAGCCGCAAGAGCGGCAAACGCGGGAGCAAGTCCTTCCGCCACAATAGAGGCGGACGCAAAGGAGGCAAGCCGACAGGGCAGAAGGCACCCTGATTATTCACTTAACCCCATCAGCCTATGAAACCACGTTTACTTCCTTTTTTTCTTACCTGTATAATCGTTATCCTCACAGCCGGCTGCAAGCGACGGCAGGAGGTGGTCATCCTGTTTGAGAACGATATCCACTGCGCGGTGGACGCATACGTCGATATAGCGGCGTTGCGCGATTCGGCACTGCAAAAGACACCCTACGTGAGCGTGGTCAGTTCGGGCGATTTCTTCCAAGGTGACATTGTCGGCTCACTGTCACGCGGACAGTACATCGTGGACATAATGAACACCGTCCCGTATGATGTCGTGACGCTGGGCAACCATGAGTTCGACTACGGCATAGCGCGGCAGCGGCAGCTGTGCGGGGAACTGACGGCGGATGTGGTGTGCTGCAACTTCAGCAGGCATTCCAAAGATGACGGTGAACTGCTTTACGCCCCCTACGTCATCCGCAAGTACGGACCGGTCAGAGTGGCGTTTGTCGGCATCGCGACACCCTCCACCCTGCACACCTCCACCCCAACCTATTTTATGGACTCGACAGGGCAGGTCATCTACGATTTCCACCAGACCAACACGTTCGTCTGTGTGCAGCAGGCGGTGAACGAGGCGCGGCAGAAAGGTGCGGATTACGTGATTGCCCTCAGCCACCTCGGTGACGACACACCGCCTGTCAGCAGTCCCGACCTGATCACTGCCACCCGTGGCATTGATGTGGTGATGGACGGTCATTCGCACCACGTGCTGCACCGGCGTATGCCCAACGCGGAGGGACAACCCGTCTGGCTCGTTTCCACAGGCTCGAAAGGCAAGTGTCTGGGTGAAATGGTCATCCTCGTGAACGGCGATATCCGCATACGTCTCATTGACCCAATGACGATTGACGACTCCGCCCTGCCGAAGCGCGTGACGGACAAGATTGCCTATATAGAGAGTTGTCTGGACTCGCTGGTCAACAAGCCTGTGGGGTACAGTGAGGTGAATCTATTGGACCGCGACTCGCAGAAAGTGCGCATCATCCGTTGGAAGGAGACCAACTTGAGCGACTTTGCGGCGGATGCCATGCGCGCAGTAGGCGGCGGTCAGATCGGAGTCATCCACGGCGGAGGTCTCCGCGCGCCCATTGACACGGGTACAATCACGCTGGGCGAACTCATCTCGCTTTTCCCGTTCAACAACCGCCTTGCCAAGGTGAGTATGACGGGTCAGCAGTTGCTCGACGCGATGGAGGTCAGCGTGGCGACCTACCCGATAGAGAGCGGCGACTTCCATATATGCAGCGGGCTGCGCTACTGTATTGACTCCACCATTCCATCGTCCGTCATCTGGGACAAGATGAAGATGTTCGCCGGAGTGGGCGAAACGCGCCGCATTGTCAGGATGGAGGTGGAGGTGGCGAAAGGCAGATGGTGTCCTGTTGATCCCGATGCGGTCTATTCTGTTTCAGGACTGAACTACACGCTGCTGTCGGGTGGCGCGTCGGGGATGTTCCGCTACGCGAAGCCACTGCCTATGGAGGAGGACATAAAAGATACGGAAGTGTTGCTGCGGTATCTGCATCTGCTGGGTGACACCATCCGCGCTTCCCAATATCCCGAGGACATCCACGAACACCGCTTTGAGGTGAGGTAATAAAAAAGGGGAATTATATAGGAGTTAGCACTGAATTTATTGAAACCCGCACTTTTGCGGGTTTTTATGTGCTAACAAATTAAGTGTTATATAGATTGTACGTATTGGGTGGAAAATCCAATTCTGTTTGCCCCCAAAACCAAAGTTGATTGACCCCNNCCCTTTATCCGATTTTAGACTGCCCCCTTTTCCCAAAATAAAACTGCCCCCCTATTTGCAAATAGCAGGTAGGGATTTTTTTGGGACACTGGTAAAACTATGTGTTTATAAATGTTGATTAGAGGTATAAATTATCACGCAAGCGTTGTAGTATTTATTTTTTTTGTAGTACCTTTGTATGGAAAATACAAAATAGTTGCTATGAACGAAATGGTATATAAACAATTGTTATCAGTTGTTCTCCCGAAGGAGATAGGTGAGTTCTTTGAATTAGTGAAAGTTGATGTGGAGCCGGGATTAGAAGGAACTCTTCATTTGTATTTGGAAGAGAAGGCTATTGCCCCTGACAATCGTTCCGACCTGCTGCCCAATGGTTTCTACCCAGAGTCGTTAATCACCCATTTCCCTATTGCAGACCATAAGACGGTGTTGCATGTTCGCCGTCTTCGTTGGAAAGATGCAGAAGGGAAGAGCGTTGGCAAGGACTGGGATTTAGTGGCCAAAGGTACCCGATTCTCAAAAGAGTTTGCGGCTTTTTTAAAAGATGCGTATGGATACGGAGCCGATAACGGCCCGGTCGCTGGCACGCCCTTACCATTTGGAATCTGATTCCTTTGAGCGCGCATACAAAGACCATTTGAGCGGTTTCCGTGAGTGGGAAGGCACACAAGAGGGCAAGCAAGCGACGGAGGTAATGCTATTTGCCCGTAATGTGGGTGCAAACCTGAGCATAGACGAAACCTCGTTGTCCAACGGAGAACTTTACACCATTGTGTCCAATAAGGATGCCCATGGCAAAAGAGGTGCATTGGTGGCAATGGTAAAAGGCACGAAGGCTGACGATGTGGCTGAATGCATAAACAAGATTCCTTTATATGAGAGGGAAAAGGCATTGGAGACAACGATGGACTTTTCCGAAAGCATGCATTCCATTGTCAAGCAATGTTTCCCCAATAGCATCATCACTATTGACCGTTTCCACATGCAGAAACTTGCAATAGATGCCTTGCAGGAGTTGCGTGTCAGTCACCGCCGCGCTGCTCTTAAAGCGGATGTGGAGGCCAGACAACAACATAAATGGCGTAACAAGCGCAATAAAAGCAAACGTAAGAAAGGCAAAAAAGACCCGAGAGGACGTAAACCTAACCGCGCAAACGAACAATATCATCCTCAAACATTGTCAGATGGTGACACTGTTTTGGAGTTGCTCGCACGCAGCAGATACCTGCTTGCCACTTCTGCCGACAAATGGACTCCGTCACAACGAACACGCGCCAAACTGCTTTGGCAACTATATCCTGATTTACACACAGGATATGGTATCGTACAGTCGCTCAGAAACATCTTTAGTAATCCAAGACAAACACCCGAAACCGCTAAAGAAGCACTCGGAAAGTGGTTTAACAAAGTGACCGACTTTGACAATGATGCTTTCAATACCGTTTCTGCCACCATCTACTCAAGAGAAGATGAAATCATCAACTTTTTCCGGCATCGAGCCACTAACGCTTCTGCTGAATCACATAATTCAAAAATCAAATCATTTAGAGCCAATTTGAGAGGAGTATCAGATGTCAGATTCTTTCTCTATAGACTCAAACTTATATTTGGATAAACACATAGTTTTACCAGTGTCCCTGAAAAAGTGCAAACATTGATGCGGTTGGACAGGATATTGAGGCTATTGGTGCGTCTGAGCTGCGAATAATTTTGGAATATCCGAAAAAAAGCGTACCTTTGCGGGCATATCCGGGTGAATACAGGATTTCCGCCCCGCTGCGACGGACTAAACCAAGAACCACCCACAAAGATTTAACACCTATATTTCACTATGGAAGAAGACAAAAGCCTCAATTTCATCGAGCAAATAGTTGAGAACGACCTGCAGGAAGGCAAGAACGACGGACGCATCCAGACCCGCTTCCCGCCCGAGCCCAACGGCTACCTCCACATCGGACACGTCAAAGCCATCTGCATGGACTTTGGCATCGCAGAACGGTACAACGGCGTTTGCAACCTGCGATTCGACGACACCAATCCCGTCAAGGAGGA
>DBVX01000076.1:749-1024 GCA_002308815.1 Bacteroidales bacterium UBA1253 | reverse complement strand
TATGCCAGCGACTACTTCGAGCAACTCTACCAACTCGCCCTCCGCTTCATCCGCGAAGGGAAAGCCTACGTGGACGAACAGACCGCCGAACAGATAGCCGAACAGAAAGGCACGCCCACCGAAGCGGGCACACCCTCCCCCTTCCGCGACAGACCCGTGGAAGAGAACCTGCGGCTGTTTGAGGCGATGCAACGCGGAGAGATAGAGGACGGCAAGATGGTTCTGCGCGCCAAGATAGACATGGCTTCGCCCAACATGCACTTCCGCGACCCCAT
>DBVX01000076.1:518-671 GCA_002308815.1 Bacteroidales bacterium UBA1253 | reverse complement strand
CCACTCCATCTGCACGCTCGAGTTCGTCGTCCACCGTCCGCTATACGACTGGTTCATCGACCAGTTTGTAGGTGATGTTCCGTCCAATTTCACAGGATGGAAACAGGGTTCGGATTACCGTCCTCACCAGTACGAGTTCAACCGCCTGAACAT
>DBVX01000076.1:0-444 GCA_002308815.1 Bacteroidales bacterium UBA1253 | reverse complement strand
CGCATGCCGACCGTCTGCGGTCTGCGGCGACGCGGCTACACCGCCGAAGCCATCCGCGAGTTCATCCGCAAGATAGGCTACACCAAGGTGGAGGGAATGATTGACCTCGGACTGCTGGAACACACCATCCGCGAGTCGCTCAAGAACACCGCGCCGCGCATCTGCGCCATCTTTGACCCCGTGCGGCTCGTCATCACCAACTACGAGGGCAACGGAGAAACCATCGAAGCGGAGAACATTGACGGCAACCCCGAACTCGGCACACGGCAGATACCTTTCGCGCGCGAACTATATATTGAACGCGGGGACTTCCTCGAAGAGGCGGACAAGAACTTCTACCGTCTGAGCCCCGGCGGGCGCGAGGTACGCCTCAAGAACGCCTATATCATACAGGCGACAGGCTGCGAGAAAGACGCTGACGGCAACATCACGACCGTCTATGCC
>DBVX01000102.1:10770-11003 GCA_002308815.1 Bacteroidales bacterium UBA1253 | reverse complement strand
TTGAAAGCGGTCAGCAGACGCTCGTCCACCTGCGCCTCCAACTCGGCGGAGCGTATCATCAATGCTTCCGTCTCGTTCTTTGTCTCCTCCAGAATGGAGTTCAGATCAGCTTTCTTCTGGTTCAGATCCACGGTTTTCTCCTCTATTTCCGTGACCGTCCTTGCTTTCTCGCTCTGGCGTGCTTCAAGATCAGCAGTGTAGTTTTTAATCTTCTTCTGGCTGAGTTCGATGTC
>DBVX01000102.1:0-10673 GCA_002308815.1 Bacteroidales bacterium UBA1253 | reverse complement strand
GTCTCGCACTCCTTGATGTCGTTCTCAATGTTCTTCAGACGGGTCTTCAGACCTTCCACCTCGTCGCTCATATCCTTCACCTCTTGCGGCAGCTCGCCTGCGAGGATGCGCAACTCGTCTATTTTTGAATCAACCGCCTGCAATTCATACAGTGTCTGCAGTTTCTCCTCAATCGACAGCTCTTTTTCTTCTTTCTTCGTTGTCATAATATGGTTCTTGTTTTATGGTTTGTACTTTTTTTATTCTGCCTGCGTACCGGAAGGAGAGTAAGTACCGGTCATTGGAGGTAGCACCTGACAGGGCTTTTATCCGCTTCCGAAACGACCGTTTCCACTTTCCCTGCCAGCAGTTCGGCGAACACCTCGCGCGTGAAATGCTCACTCACCCAGTGATCCAAGTCAATCACCCCGATAAGCCCTACTGCAGGCTGGAAGCCGTGGTACTTGAAATCAGCGGATATATACACGTCAGCTCCTTGCTGTATGGCTGCTTCCATAAACTCGCTGCCGGCTCCGCCGCACATCGCAAGCGTCTGCACTTTGTCTTCTTTCGGGAGGATGTACCGCAGCGTTTCCGCACCGAACACATCCTTTATATGTGCGAGCAACCGGGCGAACGGGACAGGTTCGGGAAGTTTACCGATTACGCCCAGTCCGTATTGCGCATGGCGCGTCGGTCCGCCTGTACGTACATCGTAGTCCGGTTGAACGGGTTGGGGTACAAGAATCCTGTATGCCTCCAGACCGATTTTTTCCGCCATACGTCCGCTCACGCCGTGCAGGTAATTGTCCATTGCCGTATGCGAGGAGTAGATGGCGATACCGCAGCGTATGGCCTCTGTCACGCAACGTTCCTGCTCGGTCTTGCCCGTTATTGAACGAAGTCCGTGGTAGAGTAATGGATGATGCGACAGCACAAGACGGCACTGCTTTGCCTGCGCCTCTCTCACTACGGATTCTGTCACATCCGTAGTGAGCAACACGCGCCTGATTTCCGCATTGCCGTTTCCAACCTGCAGCCCCGAATTGTCCCANNATCATGTCACAACCTTCCTTTATCGCCTCGGCGACGACCGCTTCGGATACATCCACCGATAGCAGTACAGAGTGTATCTCCCTGCTAACATCGCCAACCTGCAGCCCCGAATTGTCCCACTCCTCCTGCCTCGACAGCGGGGCTACAGATTCTATGATATCAATAATTTCGCTGAGTATCAACCTTTCTTTGCACCCACGCCGGTCTTTGCAGTCGCGCCGGTAGTCTTCTTCTGGGTCTTCACTTGCGTCTGACGGGCGGGTTTTTGTTCGGTGCGGTTATCTTTGTTTTCCGATGAGTTTTCCGCAATTTTTTCGCCTTCTTCCTTCTCCACGCTGAAATCGGTGATGCCTGCCGCTATCAGCAGGTTGTACCACTTGATCAGTTTCTGGATGTCGGTCGGATAGACGCGGTCGCGGTCGAAATCAGGAAGGACACCCTCAAAGAACCCGCGCAAAGCGTCCGGAGTGGCGTTCTTCACATCCATTTCCACTGCACGCAGTTCCTGCTTCTTGCCCAATGATGTCAGTACATCGCCCAACGGCACATCCTCGCCCGTTGTGTACATTGACACGTCCGCCAGCGATACAATCTTGTCGCGGGCGTAGGTCGGCATACGCTTGCCGTCCGTCAGCGACTCGACAATGAGCATGTTTTTGCCCTGACTGATCAGCTTGTACAAGCCGGGCTTGCCTGTTATCGAAAGAATCTTGTTTAGCATACTGTCTGTTATCATTTTTCAGTTTTCAGTTGTCTGTTCTCCCAGCGCGTTGAACCATTGCCCGTCACGCAGGATAAAGAGTCGCCCGTCACGCATCACTTTTTTCGACCGCCTCTCGGTATTCGACTCATCGATGCCGGTAGGCGTGGGGAAACCGTACTGTAGCGTAAGGATGTTCTCCCCTTTCGTCAACCGTATGCGCCAATAGTTGATGCTTTTGGTCTGGTATGCGCCGTTGTGAACCAGTGTGAATTGTGACACGTCACCGCCTCCGGCGGTCAGCACATAGTCATCAGTGGCAGGAGCGTAGATATGCACCGGTATGACGGCTCTCCCATCTGTCAGAACTGCTGTGTGTACAGAAAGGTCGGTTCCGTAGGCTTCCATCCATATCTGAAGGACGCCCGTGCCCTCTCCGTGGAGTTTGGCAAGATCCTTGCCGATTACGTAGCCGTCCTTATCCTCCGTCTGGAAAGTCAGATCCATTTTGTCGGTGTATCCGTCGTTAAGAGGCGAGATTACCAGATTGTATGTCTCCGATGCCGTCTTACGGGACGGAGCGTCAAACTCTTCACCGGGTTTCATGTTTCCCCCGAAGTCAAAACCGACTCCCGATTTGGTGAAGGTCATCTTGCCCGCAACGGGCGATTGGACAATCATCGGTTCGCCAACGTCCCATGTGCGGTCAAGATTCTCCAACGCGTAAACGCCGTTCCCGTTGTCATAGATATATGCGTATGACACCCCGTCAAGTGTCGCTGAAGCTTTGCTCCATGCCGTGTTCGCCACACCGTTCCAGCCGCTCAGGACGGGACTGCTACCGGTGTTCTTGCTGATAGTGACGCTTTTCGACTCTGTAGGAGTGCCTGTGGGTTGGCATTTCCACGTGTTCTGGGTTGTGCCGTTAAGCACCATCTTGTAGCATTTACCCGCCACCAGTTCGCTGCCCGTGCCGACAGCCACCCATGGATCCAGACCTACGGCGCGTTTCGGACCATCATACACGTAGATGGCAACCTTCCCTTGTGATGCATTCACCGCCGCGTTGGATGATGAAACAATGTTTGCCACCGGCACGGTGTATGGCACGGCAAACAGGTAAGCCTTGCCCTCAACCGCTTCAAGCTTTTCAGGCTCCAGCTTCAACTCATGGATGGTGCTCTGCGCGGATAGTGACAGCCCGCAGAGGACGATGCCTATCACAGGCATCAGTCCTCTTAAGGATAAGCGTCTCATTGCGGTTATTTTGTTTTAGGTGCCTGGGGTGCGTATGTTTTTTCCGGCATAAGCGCTCCTCCGTGACCACCGCCGCCATACGAGAATTGGGCTTCATCCATCATTCTTTCACCCGCGAGCAACATAATCTCTGTGTTAGGATTTTGATACGTTTTCATAGATATTAGGTTTTATTATTGTCAGTTAATGTTTTTCCGGCAGGAATACAGCCTTAATCCAGTTGCAGACCTTGCGCGTTGTAGCGTACGCCGTTGTTCTCAATCACCAGACTCCCGTTCTGCATGTACTTCTTTGCGGCGGTTTCTGATGTGTTGTCTGTCACGTTCTCAACACCTGTGGGAGCCTGTTTCTCACGGATAATGAAACGGGCGGATCCGGGCTTCCTGCCGGGGGCAAGCGAACCGGAAGGTATCTCAAAATAGCAGCGGAAGGCGTTGAGTGTCATGTCTTCGTCTGGGTAATACACCTTGTTGCCAGAACCGACGAACAGTTTCGTCTTATCGTTTGCCTGGAGAGCAGTGGGTCTTACCACTCCCACGAAATTGACACCATTGTTGCTGTTCACTCTTCCGCCGTTGAAATTCATCACTTGAACGGCCTCAAATCTCATAACAGCATTATTCTGGACACTCACGATGTTCTCATTGGGTCTGATCAGGTACGGAGTGTTGGCCTCCATGCTTGTCGCGTAGCTGCATTCGACTGTCAGACCGTCTGATGCTGAGAAAGTGGCATCCTCAAATTTGAAGACGGTGTTCTCTCCGAAGACTTTTTCCATCTGGGTTTGGTCGATTGCGAACGGGAAGCAGATGGTGTTCCACATTCCTCCGTAAATGGTTCTGTTGATATAGGCGATGGTGAGCCATCCCGGATTGGTGTCGGAATTGTCATCCTCATCCTTCCAGACATCCGTTCCGATTACTTTTACTGTCTCGGGTTTACCGTTTACGATGGAGACCACTCCTATTGTTATCGTATGGGTCTTGCTTATCTTGCCGTTCCCCCAGTCAATGTCTTCTGATGCGGTGAACGTGAATGTGTCACCCTCTTTTGCTCCTGTTATTTCGAGATACCCGTTCTGACAGTAGTCTTCGTCCATATCCATTCCGTTCTTTTTGATATTGGTGATGATACTGCAGGCATTGGCAACGTAAATGCAGATTGATGTGGCAGGATCATCTACGGTAAAAGAGATTTCTTCCGGCATGGAACTGTTAATCGTGAAGGTAAAGCCCATGGCAATCTCTTTCCCTTCATCGGTCGTCTCGTCAATGCAGTAGATAATCTTGGTGGGATCGTTCATGGTAAAGGTCAATGTCGTGCCGTCAGCAATGTCGTATTGGCTAAGGCCGTATTCGCCTATCTCATACACAAAGTCATTCTGATCAACGATGGACTGAATGGCAGGCTCCAGCGCGTCGTCATAGAATTTCACGGTATGCGTTTGGGCAAACGCGTAACTGATGCCCAACAGGGCAATAAGTGTTAGAAAAAAATGTTTCATAATCTTGTTTGTTTTTAGGGTGGTTAATAAAGTTATTTATTGTTTTGTTTTTTGTTGTCTGTATTTTCGATTGTCAACAACAGCCCTTGTGCGTTGTACACTTGTCCGGTTCGCCTGATTCTGAGCGCCCCGTCCTCTATGTACTTCTTCGCCGCAGCACCGTTGGGAATACTCTTCAGACCTGTTGTCTGCTGAGGGTTGCTGAAGTGCGCGACATATACCCTGTCTCCATCAGCCGGTACCAGACGCACTCTGTCCGTCACCCCGTCATCCCATTGCTCAAACTTGAAACCGGTTGTCTCATCTTCAGATACAATCAGTTGTAATGTAGAGCCGCAGTTCACCGAACCCGCCACATCCAGAAAGATGTCCCCCACGCCGCAACGGACACGGGCACGCCCTGCATCCGCAGGAAATACCTGTGCCTCAATCGTGTATTGAACAATTTGAAAACGGGCATAAATGGTCAGCGGCACGCTGCCCACTTCCAGCCGGTCGCCCGACATTTCCCCCCCTACGCATTGCCACTCCGCGAACACGCTGCATTCGCTCTTGGGCGTTTGAATGAAAGTCAGCCGCGTTCCCTCCGGTATGTCGTAAGGCGTGTCGGAAGCGGGATACTGGTTGCCTTGACCGTCCGCCGCAACCACTGTGCCGAAATTCGGTTTCACAATCCGTACCGGAACGGCTTCCGCCGCAAGGGTGGCTGCAAACAGGATATATATGGCAATATGGTGTTTCATCTTTCCGTCTTTCTTCAGTCGGTCGTTTGTCCTGCCGCAGGGTTCTCCTGAAGGTACTCTTCGGCAGTAAGTATATTGATACGGTGTATGGGAACTGCCGCATTGCCGGGTATATAGAAATAGGCGCGGAATGCGTTCAGTTTCATGCCGGCTGTGGCGTTCGGGTAGTAAACCTTGTTGTCGCGGAACGCTGCCACCGACTTGCCCATATTCATCAGATGCACAGGTCTGACCACCGAACGGAACTCCACCGTCCCGCCTTTCAGCGTTCTGCTCTCAAAACCGCGCATCGTCACATCCTTGAAGAACGGATTGACTATCGTGTCCGTAGCCAGAAGCAGATATGGCACACCCGCCTTTATCTCTGTAGCAAAGGTGAAATTCAGCGTCATGCCTACCTCTGCATCACCAGTGGCACTGACAAACTGTAGCACGCTGCCACACAGATCCGTGCCTGTTATGTCCGCCACATCGAACGGCAGGCAGAATGTCGAGTACGTGTTCGCTTTTATAGTCCGCTCAATGACTGCCAGTTTGACCTTTGCATCCGTGTAGGAGGACACCATGTCGTAATACAGGCTGTCGCCGTCCTCTTTGATGGACAGATAATCTATGTCATCGCGGGCAAAGATAGCTTGAAGTATCCTATCGCCCGTCAGGGTGATAACGCGCGGATTGTCCGTAACGCTGTCGCTCCAGCAGACGAAATGGCAGTTCGCGGAGGCGGATGCGTAGAGACGGACTGCCGTTTCATAGTCCAGCCGCGCCTCGTTGTCCAGCGGCTGACCGTTCGCTGTTCCTGTCACTATTCCTTTGTCACTTGGTGAGGCGGATGTCTGCAGCGTGTATTGTCTGCGGATGAACCGGGCTGTCATAACGGTGTCCTGCGTCAGAACAAAGGTGCGCGGATTGGCGGTTTCGCCATCGCTCCAACCGTCAAACAGCCACCCTGCATCCGAAACGGCCTCCAATCGGACAGTACTCTCAAAATCAGCCTTCTGCCCGCTTTGCAGCATCGTCTGATTGGCAGTCATTATCACTTCCCCTTTGCCTGTGGGAAGCGTGTTGGTCTGAACAGTGTATTGCTCGCGCACCATTACGGCGGTGATACCGACGGTCGTTGTGACAGTTATTGTACGCGGGTTGGCGGTTTCACCGTCGCTCCATCCCGCAAAACGCCAGCCATCAACAGGAACAGCCTCAAAGACAGCCTCCGTGCCGAAAGGCAACTGACTGCCGTCAGGCTGCTCCTTGCCGTCAGCCGACATTCTGACCGTACCTTTCCATGCCGGGCTGACAGAAGAGGTGACAACATAGTTCCGGCGGCTTATTTCGGCGGTAAGGGTTATGTTATCCGTTATTTGGATAACGCGCGGATTCTTCTTGTCCGCATCGCTCCAACGGACAAACTGCCAGCCTTCGGCAGGCGTAACGGTCAAGGTCATTTCCGTCTCATAGGGTATGGCCGCAGGATTCACATCCGTATTTCCATAGGCGGTCATTGACACATCCGCCTTGTCTGTCGGATTGACCGACAGGGTCAGCGAGTAAGTCTGACGCTCGAAGCAGGCTGTCAGTTCAACAGCATCGATTACTTCAATATCTCGCGGATTGGTTGTCACGTTGTCGCTCCAACGGACAAATCTCCAACCGGTGGCAGGTAGTGCCTGTAGGGTTACTTTTGTCCCGTATTCCGCGCCGCTTCCGTTCGTCATAGTCTTCCCGTTCGCCGTAAGAGTCACATTCCCGATTCCGTCAGGTGTGCTCACAACGGTGACGGGATATGATTTCTTCCGCCATACAGTCTCCAACTCGTAGTCCTGCTTGCCCATCACAATCGTATAAACACCTTTGTTTTCGGTTACGGCCGATGCGTCCTTGCCTTGCCATCCTGCCAGTTCGTAGCCGGTCTCGGGCTGCGGAACAAGCACAACGGTCGTGCCTTCCTGATACGTGCCTTTATTGACACATTCCTCTTTACCTGTGGAGCGGAGACTGATATGCCCGTAATCGGATGAGGCAATGAGGATGGTATGTGTTTCCGGTTCCGGTATCACGTAGGAGAACAGTGCCGTCAGCGACAGATTGCCCGTCAGTGTGACGGTGCGGGGATTGGTGGTCTCGCCGTCGCTCCATCCGTCAAAACGGTAACTCTTCGCCGGAACAGCCTCATACACAACTTTCGTTTCGTAGGGCAATGCTGTTCCGTTGCTAATTGTCTTGGCATCAGCAGTCATCTTGACCACTCCGTTGTTTGCGGGACTTGCCACTCCCGCTACCGCGAACAGTTGTCTGCTCACTTGTGCCGTCAGTGTCAGATTGTTCTTAACAATATAGGTACGGGGGTTATCCGCATTGCCGTCATTCCATTGATCGAACAGCCAGCCATGGGCGGGATTGACCCGCAGCGACACTTTGGTCTCGTATGGGATGGACTGCATGTCGTCAACGGAACTGCCGTTCACCGTGGCGGCAATCTGCGCTTTCCCGTCCGGCGAGACAGCCGTTGTGAGCGAGTAATTCTGACGGGTGAAACAGGCAGTCAGGCGCAAATCGTCTTTGACCTCGATGGTGCGGGGATTGGCGGTCTGCTTGTCGCTCCAGTGGGCGAACTCCCACCCTTTGGCGGCAGTAGCGGACACGACAACTGGTGTCATATAAGGAACAGTTGCTCCTTCCGCAACCTCCTCTCCGTCTGCGGTAACTGCCGTGGTTCCGCTGCCGTTCGGACTGCTTTCCACCGTAACCGTGTATCCCCTTTTCTCCCATCGAACACCAAGCGAATAATCCTGTCTGCCCATCAACACAGAATGGACTCCGTTATTGGTAACAACCCGCGACGCGTCCTGACCTGTCCACTCTGCAAACTGATAACCTGTCGCCGGTTCGGGTGTCAGTATCACCGTTGTCCCTTCCTGATAAGTCCCGTTGTTGATGTTGTCTTTCATATTGATGGAACGCAGGCGCACCTGCCCGTAGGGGGAGGAAACGACGGAGACTGTGTGTGTCTCCGGCTTGGGTATCACATATGAGAACAGAGCCGTCAGCAGTGTGTCGCCCGTAACGGTTATAGTACGCGGGTTGGTGATGTCACCGTCGCTCCAGCCGTCAAAACGGTAACTGTCCGTTGCCGCAGCCTCATACGTAACCTGCGTCATGTATGGCACCTCCGAACCATTCGAGAGCGTGCTGCCGCCCAGACGGATGGTGACCTCGCCTTTGTCGGAAGGCGAGCATGCACTGCGCACATCGCATGACTGGCGGACAAAAGCCGCGTCCAGCGAAAGATCGGTCTGCCCCATTGTAATACGGTAGTCTTTGCCGGAAGTCTGAATCAGCGACGCGTCCCTGCCATCCCATGCGCTGAACAGCCATCCTTTGTCCGGAGATGGAAGGAGTTGCACGGTCGTGCCTTCCGCGTAAGAACCCGTGTTCGTCCTCGATGTGTAATCGGTTGCAAGAAGAGTGACGGAACCGCCTTCCGAGCAATTTATACTCAACATGTGCTGCACCGGCTCTGCAATGCTGACCTTGAAATCGCCCGTCACACGGTAGGTGGTGAATTCGTCAACCGTCAGCGACAAATCAATATGGTACAAGTTCTGACCACTGATGGTTACCCTGCCGCTTGCCCCTGTAGGAGTCTGACGGACACTGCCCTGCTCCAACCAACTGTTAGCAAGAGATAGAGTGGTGGACGTGTAGTTGCCCGTATAAACGGATGAGAGAACCTGTATCCGCGCCTTGTAGGTCTCGCCGTTACCGTCCTTGAATGTCCCCGTTACGGTATATGAAGGCGATGATGCCGTTGTCTGATCGTCTAGCGACAGTGTTGACACGGATGTCAGTATGACTGTCTTGCGGGTGCGGTTATAGACGAAGCTTACCTGCTGGTTCTCCTCCGTGATGTCGCTCAGCGTGCGGTTCTGAGACACTTGCCTGTAAGTGACATCCATCTTGCCCGGATAGGAGTCGCTCGATGTGCCTATATCCGTCGTCGATCCTGTGGCGGAAAGAAGAGTGTAACGCGGGGCGTACGCCGTGTTGTTAGGCGTGTTGTTGTGCCACGTGCTGTTGTTGTATTTCACCTGCCAGACCAGCATTCCGTGTCCGGGCAGATACTTGTCCCAACCTATCCGCTCGCGGCACTCAATGTAATAGACAGTCTCCTCCTTGCGGGCGGATACCAGTTGCCCCGAAGCGGTCACCTGATATGTCGTGTATCCCTGTGTGCCGATGGGGTTTAGGGTAATCCGTTGCTCCTCCGTACCGATATTGACGGGAGTCAGCCAGCCCAAATAGTAGCGGTCGTAGGCACTGTAGTTGGGCGGTGTTTTGCTGTCGTTCAGATAACTTCCGACATCCATCACCGACCAGTAGCGCGGCGTGAGACGGTTGGAGTAATTGACACCCGACTTGGTGTCGTAATAGTCCGGCAGACCGATTACGTGACCGAACTCGTGGCAGAACGTGCCTATGCCGGTTCGCTTTCCCGTGCGACCGTTCTTCTCCGCCGCGCAGGCATAATTGTCTATATACAAGCCGTCCACTATGCACGTCTTTTTCGCTCCGCTGCGCACGTACCAGTTGTGAGGCCAGATGCTCTCTGCCGGACCTCCGTCCGCCTCACCCTTGTCTGCAAAGATGATGAACACAAAATCCACTGTCCCGTCATGGTCGTTGTCGTAAGGGGTGAAATCAACCCCCGCCTCATCCGCCTTGACGCAGGCATCAACCACCATCTGCGAGGCGTTAACATCCAGACTGCTTCCGTTGTTCGCGCCGTAATATGAACGGGGCTTGTCAAGTGTCACAGGACCCGCCACGTCAAATTGCGGGGCGTACTTCCCGTCCGACTGGTCAATGAAATAGCGGCGGGCGGAACCTGTCGCACCCTCATAAGAGTAGTCATCGCTGTTTAGCATCTCCTCCATACCCTTCCTGTCGTTGGAGGGATCAAAAGACACGTCCGAATAATTGGCCAGAATGACCAGTCCGCGAGGGGCGAGATTCACGTCCCCGACACGCCTCGGACGGCGCGATAAAGGCGAAACGCTGCGGCGGCGCGCAATCTGTTGCTCACTCTCTGACTTGTTGAGCCGCTCCCAGAAACCGTCCGAACGCTGTTCATACACATATCCGTCACGACCCTCGTAATGCCGTTCGTACTCATCGCCCGCCAGACACAACTCCACAGTGGTCCCGTCAGGTTGGTAAAACAACTGCCAATACTCATCAGCAGGAACGGCGGAAACCGAAACGGCAAGCGAGAGTGAAACGAATATGATGCAAAGTCTTTTCATTGCAGCTTCGGAAAGTTGCGGAAAACGCCGCAAAGGTACGAAAACATATCCATCAACAAAAAGTTTTTTTGATTTTTTTGTTTTTTTTGAGGTTTATGTGCGAATCTATACTGTCCAACAGCAAATGCAAT
>DBVX01000021.1:3986-5928 GCA_002308815.1 Bacteroidales bacterium UBA1253 | reverse complement strand
TCATCAACCAGCATATGTACAGCCCCGCCATGTGGGTCATTCTCCCCTTGCAGGACTGGATGGCTATCGACGAACAGATACGCAAACCTGACGCGCAGTCCGAACGCATCAACGTTCCTGCCAACCCGCGCCACTTCTGGAACTACCGTATGCACATCTCTCTGGAAGACCTGCTCAAGGCGGACGGTTTCAACGCCAAAGTGCGCCGTATGACTTCCGTCAGGTAATACATAGGACAGGTTCTCTGACACAAGAAACGGACAAGGGACACATATTGTACCTTGTCCGTTTCTTGCTTTATATGCATAATCCTGCCAATCATCTGCCATTTTGGCAGACAATTGGCTCGTTTGGGACAATGGTACAGGATTTGAACGGTTGCAAGTGTTTTAGAAACAATGATTATAAATATAGGAGATTACGATATGAACACTACCAATCAGAAAAATGAGAACCTTCAGAAGTTCGCCATCAACCTGTGCGAACGCGCCCGCGAAGGCAAACTGGACCCCGTGATAGGCCGCGATGACGAAATCCGCCGCGTGCTGCAGATACTGTCGCGCCGGACGAAGAACAACCCCGTGCTGATAGGCGAGCCGGGCGTGGGCAAGACCGCCATAGCCGAAGGCCTGGCACACCGTATCGTGCGCGGTGACGTGCCGGAGAACCTGAAGAAAAAGCAGATATACTCGCTCGACATGGGCGCGCTGATAGCCGGCGCCAAATACCAAGGCGAGTTCGAGGAGCGTCTGAAAGGCGTGGTAGAGGAAGTGATACACGCCGACGGAGAGATAATCCTCTTCATCGACGAAATCCATACGCTGGTGGGAGCAGGCAAGTCCTCCGGCGCGATGGATGCCGCCAACATCCTGAAACCCGCCCTCGCGCGCGGCGAACTGCGCGCCATCGGCGCCACCACACTGGACGAGTACCAGAAATACTTCGAGACCGACAAGGCGTTGGAGCGCCGGTTCCAGAAAGTGATGGTCAATGAGCCGGACGAGGCTTCGACCATATCCATCCTGCGCGGCCTGAAAGAGAAATACGAGACACACCACCGCGTCCGCATCAAGGACGACGCGCTCATCGCCGCCGTGACGCTCTCCACGCGGTACATCACCGACCGGTTCCTGCCGGACAAGGCCATCGACCTTGTGGACGAGGCCGCATCCAAACTGCGTCTGGAGGTGGACAGCAAGCCCGAAGACCTCGACAACCTCGACCGGCAAATCAAGCAACTGGAGATAGAGCGCGAGGCCATCAAGCGGGAGAACAACAAGGAGAAAATGGCGGTCATAGCCGACCAACTCAAGACCCTGAACGAGCAACGCAAGAAACTCAACACCCAATGGGAGCAGGAGAAAGGCTATGTGGCAACCATCCAGAACGAGAAAGCGCGTCAGGAGCAACTGAAGCACGAAGCGGAAGTGGCGGAGCGCGAAGGCAACTACGGCAAAGTCGCCGAGATACGCTACGGCAAGCTGCAAGAGGCGGAAGCCAACATAAAAGCGGCGCAACAGGCGTTGCAGGACATTGACGGCGAGACACTGATAAAAGAGGAAGTCGATGAGGACGACATCGCCGAGGTGGTAGCCCGCTGGACAGGCATACCTGTGCAGAAGATGATGCAGTCGGAACGCGACAAACTGCTCCACCTTGAAGAGGAACTGCACAAGCGCGTCATAGGTCAGGAGAGCGCCATCCAGGCCGTATCGGATGCCATACGGCGTTCGCGCGCAGGGCTGCAGGACCCGAAACGACCGATAGGCAGCTTCATCTTCCTCGGCACGACCGGCGTAGGCAAGACCGAACTGGCGAAGGCGCTGGCAAGCTACCTGTTCGACGACGAGAACATGCTGACGCGTATCGACATGTCAGAGTATCAGGAGAAATTCTCGGCCACCCGTCTGATAGGGGCGCCTCCCGGATACGTCGGCTACGA
>DBVX01000021.1:0-3799 GCA_002308815.1 Bacteroidales bacterium UBA1253 | reverse complement strand
CCTCAACCGTATAGACGACATCATACATTTCTCGGAGTTGAGCGAGTCGGACATCGAACAGGTTGTGCGCCTGCAGATTACGAACATCCACGACATGCTGTTGAAACAAGGTTTTGAGTTGCGCGTTACGGACGATGCGGTCCGCTATATCGCAAAAGAGGGTTATGACCCGCAATTCGGCGCGCGACCCGTCAAGAGAGCCCTGCAACGGCTGGGACNNGGGTACTGAACGAGTTGAGCAAACAACTCATAGCCGGTCGGGTTACGCACGACAAGCCCATTATCGTCGAGCTGCGGGACGGAGAGCTGCACTTCCGCAACTGATAAACTTGTGATTGCCATAAGTATCTTAGGGTAAACAAAAGACAATCAAGCAATAAATGCCCGCCGGCATACAGGCAGCCGGTATGCCGGCGGGGATAGGGAATAGTTGTTGGGGTTAATTGAAAACCATACCGTGCCACGCACACGCTAAACTGCGCAAAACGACCTTTGACATATTGAAATGACTGATAAAAGTAACGGATGTCATATCTGTCAGCGCATTTAACATATTAAACACTTATTTGTTAAACACAAAAAGCAATTTCCTTATAAAATTGTTGTATGAATAAAGCTTTTGCAGTATCTTTGCGGCATCTTTTCAAAAACAACAATTTTTGCAGATAGATTATGGAAACTTTGTTTGCTATCAACAACCAGTTGCTTGAGCTAACCTCAACGGCTTTCATCCGTTCGATGATGGACGACATCCCGTGGAATGAACGGCTGGTATCCCTTCGCGGCTCGCGCGGAGTGGGAAAGACCACCCTGCTGCTGCAATACCAGAAACTCAATTACGGTATCAACAACCGCAAGGCTTTGTATGCGCAGTTGGACGGGATTTATTTCACCCAACACACGCTTTTCGAACTGGCGGAGCGGTTCTATCAGCAGGGCGGCGAACTGTTGCTGTTGGACGAGGTGCATTGCTACTCGCATTGGAGCAAGGAGATAAAGGCTGTGTATGACACCTATCCGTCGCTGCGCATTGTGTTCACAGGCTCTTCCCTGTTGCAGATTTTCAACGCCGAAGCTGACCTTTCGCGCCGATGTCTGACCTATACCGTGCAGGGGCTTTCCTACCGTGAGTATCTGCGTATGTTCCACGACCTTGACATCCCCCGTTGCTCGCTGGACGACATCCTGACACACGCCACGGACATCTGTTCGTCGCTCTTCGGCAAGTTCCGACCACTACAGCATTTCAACGACTACCTGCTGAACGGCTACTACCCCTTCCGCAAGGAGTCGCCGGAGCGGTATCAGATGCGGCTGACCAATGTGGTGGATATGATTCTCAATGTCGAACTGCCGCTTGTATGCAGGGTGGAGATTGGCAATGTGAGGCGGCTGAAAGCCCTGCTGGTGGTGATGGCATCGCAAGTCCCATTGCAGGTGGATGTCAGTAAACTGGCGGCTTTGGCGGGCGTGTCAAGGAACACACTGCTTGCCTATTTCCAGTATCTGCAGCGCGCCGGACTGATCCGGCTGCTGTATTCGGACGAACTGTCGGTGAAGAAAATGCAGAAACCCGACAAGATACTGTTGGAGAACACCAACCTGATGCGCGTCCTGTCGCTTTCGGAACCGGACACCGGCACGTTGCGCGAGACGTTCTTCTGCAACCAGCTCGGCAGCCTGCATCAGATTGAGTACTCTCATCAAGGTGATTTCCTTATCGACCGCCGGTTCACTTTTGAGGTGGGCGGCAAGGCGAAGGATGGCAGGCAGATTGCCGGTAAGGCGGATGCGTATATCGCCGCTGACAATCTGGAACTGCCTGCAGGCAACAAGCTTCCGCTCTGGCTGTTCGGACTGCTGTATTGAATCCATAGCAGCCTCCGGCAAAACGGCTGTTCCTGATACTTTTATCATTCAGACATTGTTAATGCAGTGTCTGAATGTGTTTTATATCAGTTGTTTCAATCCGATGACATAGCAAACACGACAAAACAAACAAACAAATAATACTAACCCCAAAAACTCAACAAGTATGAAAAAACTATTCTCAGTCTTTTTAGCGCTGGCGTTGTTGCTGCCCGTCAGTATACAGGCAGCCTGCGTATAGGCGGAGATAGGGAATGGTTGTTATGGCACAAGAACAATCTATATCTTTCAGAGTTGGCCTCTTCAAATTTTTGTAACACCGCCGCAGAGAGCGGCTGACATCATACCGTGCCGCCCACACGAACAACCGCGCAAACGACCTTTGACGTAGTGGACATTTTGACAAAAAAGACAGAAACATTTGGTGTATTGAAAAAAAATGCATACTTTTGCACAAAATTTCAATAACACCATGAGAGAAGTCAGTCGCAGCGAATACATTGCCCGCTTGGAAGCGAAGCGTGGAAACCGTATGATAAAGGTTATAACCGGTTTGCGCCGGTGTGGCAAGTCGTATCTGCTTTTTACGCTTTTCCGCCGTCATCTGATGGCGCACGGAGTGGAAGAAAATCATATCATCACACTTGCATTGGACGATTTCGACAACCGCCGTTACCTTGACCCCGAAGCACTTTATCACTATGTGACGGAGCGTGCCACGGACAGGCAGACCTATTATGTGCTGCTGGACGAGATACAGATGGTGAGCGGTTTCGAGGCGGTGCTGAACGGCTTTCTGCACAAGGAGAACCTTGACGTGTATGTCACGGGCAGCAACTCGCGTTTCCTCTCCACGGACATCATCACCGAGTTTCGCGGACGAGGCGACGAGGTGAGGGTGATGCCGTTCCGCTTTGCGGATATATGCACGCTGTATGACGAACACCCGCAGATGCTGCTGCCTCGGTATTTCCGCTACGGCGGCATGCCGCAGGTTTGGCAGAGCGACAGCGGCGAGGAGCGCGAGCAGTACCTCAAGGACTTGTTCGACAGGGTGTATTTCTCCGATATCATCGGACGCTATCACCTGCGCGGATTGGAGGAGATGGGCATACTGACTGATGTGCTGGCTTCGTCTGTCGGCTCGCTGACCAACACGCTGAAGATACAGAACACGTTCCTTTCAGAACGCAAGTCGCGTATCTCGCCGAACACGGTCAGCAGTTATATCGGCTACCTGAAAGACTCCTTCCTGCTTTCAGAGGCACAGCGGTATGACATCAAAGGGCGGCAGTATATCGGGGCGCAGCAGAAGTATTACTTCACGGATTTGGGCTTGCGCAACGCCCGGCTTCTTTTCCGTCAGCAGGACGAGGGATATCTGATGGAGAACATGATTTACAATGAACTGCTTGCCCGCCGCATGTCGGTGGATGTGGGTATCGTGCCGGTGTCGGAAAAGAACGCAGAGGGGAAACTGGTGCGCAGGCAGTACGAGGTGGATTTTGTGGTGAACAGCGGCAGNNCAGCCGCTATTATATACAGTCCGCCTTTGAGATGCAAGGTGAGGAGAAAAGACGGCAGGAAACAAATTCCTTCCGAAAGATAGCCGATGGCTTCAAGCGTATCATCATTCAGAACGCGCCGGTGGTGCCGTGGCATGATGAAAACGGCATCCTTACCGTTTCTCTGACTGATTTCCTGCTTCAACCCGAAGCGTTGGATTGGTAATTGATATAAGGTATTTCTGAATATTCTCCTTAATCCGCACTGAATCACAACTGTCCTTTAGGATAAACTATATTATGGTTTGTCCGTCAGAATGGGAACAATTTGCTTTTCGCAGGTTGTTCTTGTTTTTCGCAAGATGTCCGCTATACAGATTGACATGCAATAAAACAAACAACATAAATTAACCTTCAAAAACTCA
>DBVX01000057.1:21821-36343 GCA_002308815.1 Bacteroidales bacterium UBA1253 | reverse complement strand
CGGCTGCCCATTCCGGCTGCCAATACAAATAGGGTAGGTTGCATAAGTAAATGGATTTTCAGTCTTTGATCACCGTCCCTTCCGCTTCGGGGTTGAGGAACGGCTTGACATAGAGCGGGATGTTCTTTTCCCGCAGGGGAGCGATGGTCTTGGGGTGGATGATTTGCGCGCCTTGTGCGAGAATCCGTTCCGTCTCGTCGTAGGTGAGATGCGGCAGCAGATGTGCGCTGCTGTCCCGCAGCGGGTCGGCGCTCATCACGCCGGGTACGTCTTTCCACAGTGTCACCGATTCGGCGTTGAGCAGGTTGGCGAGCAGGGCGGCGGTGTAGTCCGACCCTTCGCGCCCGAGTGTCGTGCGCATGCCGTCTGCTGTGCCGGCTATGAATCCCTGCGTCACATACACGTGCGCGGGATGGGCCCTCATGTAGCTTTTCAGTTGCCGCAGCGTAAGGTCTGTATCGACGTTGGCTTGGCGGAACGCGTTGTCGGTCACCATTATCCGGGTGATGTCCATCCATTCGTTCGCTATGCCGCAGTGGTTCAGGTAGGCGCTCACTATCCGTGTCGATTGCAGTTCGCCTGTGCTGACCACTTGGTCATACAGCATGTCAAAGCCCGTCAGGTCGTACCCGCACAGTGCGCGCGTCAGGCCTTCCAGTGCGTTGGTTGTCTTGCCCATGGCGGAGACGACGACCATCAGCCGGTCGTCTGTCTGCGCGATGATGCGTCCTATGTTACGGATGCCCTCCGCGTCCCGGACGGAAGCGCCGCCAAACTTAAAGACGCGCATGATGGGTCTGAAGATTAGCCATACGGATTGCCGTCACTGCGCCTTCCACGCCCTTGTTCCCCAGTTCGCCGCCGGCACGCTCACGCGCCTGTTCCTTGTCTGTCACGGTCAGGACGGAGAAGATGACGGGGGTCTTGCCCATTACGTTCAGGCGGGTCACGCCTTCCGTCACCGACTGGCATACGTAGTCGAAGTGGGGCGTGTCGCCCTTGACCACGCAGCCGATGACGATTATCGCGTCCACCTTGCCTATCAGCCGTGCGGCGGCGTAGGTCAGTTCCACCGTACCGGGGACGTGCACCACGAGGATATGGCTGTCGGGAACGCCGTTCTTGTGCAGCGTGTGCAACGCGCCGTTCGACAACTTGTAGGTGATGTCGGCGTTCCAGTCGGCTACCACGATGGCGTAGTGCTGTTCCGCCACAATCTCTTTGGCGGGCAGTTTGGTGACATCGTATGATGACAGATTGGCCCTCACCGTTTATTCCTCCGTCAGTGCGATGAATTTTTCAATGTCGGATGCCTCGGCGGAGGTGGGGTACTCCTTGCGGATGGTCTCGAACACTTTCCGTGCCTGTTTCTTGTCGCCGAGTTCAAGATATACGAGGCCTGCTTTCTTCAGGCTCATCGGGGCGACAATCTCGTTCTCCGAGTTGGCGGCGGCGCGGAAGGCCACGGCGGCTTTCTCCAGTTCGTCCATCTGCACGTAGGCGTCGCCGAGCAGTTGGCGGGCGGCGGGGTCGATGGTCATGTCGTTGGCGGAGAATTTCTTGAGGTACTTGGCGGCTTCCTCGTACTGGCCCAGCTGGTAGTGGCAGATGCCGGCGTACAGGGCGGCGAGTTCGCCCTCCTGATAGCGGCTGTACTCGTCGGCTATCGCCTCAAATCCGATGCACTCGGCGTCATCGCCCGCGAGGGCTTTCTGCCATTCGCCTTTCGCGAAGTAGGCGACCGCCTTGGCGTTCTCGTTGCTTGCCTCGAGCGCCTTGGGTTGGATGACGTACTTGTTGATGGCGATGCAGCCCATCACGACGGCCGCGATGCCTACGATAATCCACGTGAGCATTGTGCTGTGCTCCTCAATCCATACACTGGTCGTGGACATTGCCTCTTCGACGTTCTCAAGATTCTGGTCTTGTTTCGTAAAGTCTTCTTTCTTTGCCATAATATGTATGTGTTGTGTTAGTTGTTTCTGCCGTTCGTAATTGCACAAAAAGCGCGCAAAAGTATGTTATTTATTCGATTGATGCAATATTTTTGCAAAAAACATATCTTTGTTGTCACACATGACCTATAATTTGCTGTGGCAATATAAAAAAACACGTGAGAAAAAAAAATACAGTACTTTTGCGGATGACGCTCGGATATGTTCATATACTGAACAGAGTTATTCAGGGGATCAAGAATCTGAAAATTCAACGGTGAAAGGAAGAAAGTTGCTTTGGAGAGTTCCTCTTGCTGTCATCGGGATAGTTGCAGGAGTGGTAGTACTACTGTCAGTGACAGCGGTGTGTGTAATCCATATACCCTCATTACGCAAGATTGCGTTGGAGAGATTTATCACCACGGCGCAACGACAGACCGGACTGGATATTGATGCCGGTCAGATTTCTTTATCCATCGCATCAGCATCAGAAACTCCGGAGCAGATCAATTCTCCATTTACCTTTCATATATCACCTTTCACGCTTTACCGCGCATGGAAAGGAAAGGTAGATTTGCCTCTTAATGTAAAAATAGACAGTGTTTATTTCGGTCATCGGGGTCAAGACACTTTGCTTTATGTACGCTCCCTGCGTCTGAAGGCCATGATTCTGACATCACAAGGCACCGACGATTTGACAGACGTGCCAATTGGAATAGAGTGCCTGCAACTGGACAGGACAACCATCCATTCCGGTGCGATGATTGCGGCGGTGGGTATAGATGCGATCATCGGGCATCTGGAATTTCAAAGTCCCAGCATGAGCATCGCAAAGAGAGATTTCCCCATCCGCGGTATGCGACTTTCCGACTCCTATATAGGCATTGAACTTCGGGACACTCCTTCAGACTCCACGGCACAGGATTCTTCACCTATGCGCTTCGATATACCGGACGGCACGTTCAGAAATGTACGTTTCCGCCTAACACCCATAGGGATGGATCTGACCACCCGCTCACTACAGACGAATGTGCTGGCAGATGTAGGAAACAGCAAATATGATGTCCGCCGCGTGGATATAGGTCATACGGAATTCACGATAGGTAATTTCTCGCTGCCTGTCGATACTTTATACGGCAACGCTTATATAGATTTGGAACACCAGCTGATTACAAGCAGGGGGTTGCACATCCGGTCGGAAGAAATGAACACCCGGGTGGATTTGTCCGCAACGGAAATGAATTTGGAAACGATGCAGGTGAATGTGACCGCAGATGCAGACTTCTGTGGAAGCAAGGCAAAATTGAGAGGTTTTTATAACATTGACAATGAGGCGTATGACCTGCGTTTGGATGTAGAGAAGGTGAATCTTTCACCGTTTATGCAAGACAACAGGTATGTAGAAATAGCGGGCAGGATAGATGCTGAAGGGAAAGGCATCAATCTCTATTCGCAGGACATGCGTTGCAAACTCAAAATGCACTTTACGGATGCCATTTACGACAACATCAACGCATCCGGTATGCGTCTGGATGTTGAATTGGCAGAAAAAGCCGTTGAAGGAGTCTTGCTTCTGCCGTTTGCCATGACCAATAACAGCCTGCGAGTGGCGGCGCAGACGGAACACCGGTTTCACGTAGCCAATTTCTTATCCCAAGAGAAGGATGGTTTCTTGACGATGGAGAAAATACGGGTGAACTACCAGACGCGGATGCGAAATGTGAAAGCACATACGGCAGGCGAAGATTTCTATGCAGAACAACTGGATATGCAATTCACCACTGACAGCGCAACCTCGCTGAATCTGGTTGCTGACGGTCTGGAGATGGATGTGAAGAGTCCGATACCGGCATTTACCCTGGCAGAAAAGATTCAACCTCTTTTGAATGCTGTGAACGACTCTGCCATCATGACCTCTCTTTCCTCTTTTGCTGATATGACGGTTCTGGATACACTTCGGGAGAAGATTCCGGAGATAAGAGCGAAGGTTGCGTTACGGCACGGCAATCCGGCGCAAGGGATGATTGACAGGAAAGGACTGGACATTGAGAAGATTGACTTGCTGCTTGGTTCAACTCCTGCACATACGGACTTGTCGTTAGAAGCGGTTATTCCGGAAATCAGTCACCCGGAAGACAATACTGCAATGCGTCTGCCGGCAGCGAAAGCAAATCTTCTTGTCCGAATGACAGACGGCAGCATGCACGCTTCATTGGAAGCGAAAAGCCGACTGACTGATGGGGCGATGTCGCTGCATGGATTGAAGACGAATGTGGACTTGGAGTTGAATCTGGAGCGTCGGAAGAACGATCTGGACGGCGAAGGTTTCCTGAAAATGGACAGTCTGGTTTTCGGCGGAATGGATTTGAGCAGTCGTGAAGTGAGGATGGTCATCGCACGCTCGCAAAACTACAAGAACAGCATCAAAGCGGATGTCCGGATGGACGACATCCCTCTGGACATCGCAGACAGTATCCTCAAATCGACGGACGTGGATCTGAACGGAGCTATTCGTGCTTATGCCTCGATTGACGGTCTGCCGAATAATTTCGACCTATCTGCCAAAGTTCTGCCGCTCAGCGTATCTGCGATATACAAGCCCTACAACGCGCGATTCAGTCTGGATGATACTCCTATAGTCATGAACCACAACAAAACGGATTTCAACGGTTTGTCCGTTTATGGTGCGGACAGTACGTTTTTGAGCATGACCGGAGGTCTGGATCTCAGCAGTATGCGACTTGACATCGTTTTGGAAGCGGACAGTTTTGTGCCGGTTAAACTGGTAAAGGGCGATTCTGTTCCTTTCTATGGTGAATTGGCCACGGATATTCAAGGCACTGTCACAGGACCACTGGATAGCATCCTTGCTGATGTGGATGTCACAATCCTGCCAGTAACCGATATCACCTATCAGATTGACAAGAAAAATATGGCGCAAGTCAAACCACACGGTATGGTCAATGTGCGTTATGCATTGGCAGACAGTATGCCTCTCCATCTTGGCGGTCAGATTAACGTGGATGAAGGCTATATACGCTATTCACCGAAACTCTACCCGATCATGCCTTTCCATGTGGATTCCGGCAGTAACATAGCGTTTAACGGGTCTCTTGGCCGAACCCTGTTGAACATCTCGGCTTCACAGAAAGTGAAAGCCGATGTACAGTCGGAAGGGGAAGAGACCCGTCGTGTGGCTTTCACGACCGGTGTGCGGGTGAACGGTGTGATCGATTCCATAGGGCTGAATACAATCGGTTTCTTTCTGGAAGCACCGGACGATGAGACCATCACCCGCGAACTGGCATCTCTGGACGAAGAGACGCGCGAAGGATTGGCTGCCACCCTGCTCGCCACGGGCATGTATCTGGGCGAAAGTAACGTGGCGACACAAAGGGACGGTTATGCCTTATCCTCCATCATCAACAGCCGTATCAATGCAGCGATGGCCAATTCCAAAATGGGGAAAATAGTGGATATAGATATCAGTAACGCACAGACGGAACATGCCGGCGGAAAGACCAATGATATGAATATATCCATCAGCAAGTCCTTCTTCAAAGACCGATTCCGTATCACTGTCGGTTCTACCTTAACCGACAATCCTGATGTCAACCAGACAAGCGGACTACTCAACAATCTGTCTGCCGAATACAAACTGACCCAAGATGGCAATGTGTTGCTGCGTGCCTTTACTCAAAGGGACTATAACAATATTTTTGAAGGAGAACTGTATAAAAGCGGTCTTGGCGTGCAGGCACTTAAAGACTGGCGCCGCAAGGAACTATACTGCGGTGACAGCATCACGCGCACCTACGTTCTGACAGCCGATGCAGGTGTAGCGTACCGGTCAAATAACAGTATCGGTCCGGATGCGACAATCAAATCGTCTGTCAAGAACCTACTCGGGCATGGTGAGACCTTCTCCATCAAGGGCAACTGCGCTTACTATTGGGCACTGCGAGACCGTCATCCGGGTGACCCGAAGAAAACCGACACTTACAAACTCGGTGCAAACGCATCGATTATCTTCCCGTACCTGCATTGGGCAGGCGACAACAATCCTGAAGGTGACACGCGCTATATGCTCGGCTATCAGTATGAGAACATTGCCGGCGGCTACGGTGTACACAAACTGACCGGTTCGTTCTCCTATTTCATCCATAGTTCACGTTATATCACCCACACATTCACACCTTTCTCCCTCTCCGTAGTTCGCATGAAGGCAGAATCGGACAGCCTTCTCAGCAAAGCGGCAGAGTATCCGCAACTGATTAAGATTATTGCCGGCAATGAGTTTGTACCGTCTATCGGTTATAACTTCATCTATAATAACTACCGTTCCAAGCGTGCAGTCAACACCCTGCTGGATCTTGGTTTCAAGGAATCCGGCAACCTTATCAATGCCATCTATTGTATCTTCGGTCATAAATGGAACGAACTGGAAAAAACGCTCGGTTCCCTCACTTTTAACCAATTCGTCAAGCTGACTGCAGAATTGCGCAACAAGTTCAATTTCACGGAAAAGGTGTGCATCGCCACACGTATATTTGCCGGAGCGAACATTCCGCTCGGCAACTCTGTGGAGTCGCCATTGTCAGAAGCCTTCTATGCCGGAGGTCCCAATGGTATGCGCGCCGCCTCGCCATACGCATATGGAGCCGGTAACTTCTATTCAGAAAAATACAACCATAATTTTTTCCACGCAGGTGACATCAAACTGGAGGCGAATATCGAGTTGCGGTTCCCTATCGTATGGAAACTGTACGGAGCCACTTTCCTCGATGCGGGTAACGTGTGGAACTGGTACTGTACGGGCAAACTGCTCAAAGAGGCTGGTGTCACGGACTACATTGAGCAACTACAGTTACGTAGCGAGTTGTACGACGGTATCATGGACAATCCTGAACTGCTCAGGCAAATCGCTCTGGGTACCGGTGCCGGTCTGCGCATAGATCTGGACGGACTCGTCATCCGTCTGGATTTGGGTGTCGCCATTCATGCTCCTTATCAGACATACAAGTACGACAAGGACTGGAATCCCGACAAATCGAAACCAATCAACACATATTTCAATATCCCGTCTGCACTGGATGCCCTCCGTCTCAATTTCGGAATCGGATATCCGTTCTGAATATCCGGACAAGAAATGGCGATTTGTTTTGCGCATATCAGATAGAGGGTGTATTTTTGCGTGCGCTAAAAACCAACCCTTGATTATGAAGAATATTTGTTTCGGATTTCTGATGCATATCCCCTACCGGTTGCGTCGTTACCGCTTCTTTGACATTGGTCAGGATCATTACTATTACGATGATTTGGCATCGGAAGAGGCTGTCCTTCATATGGTGGAATGTTCGTATATCCCTTTGTGTGACACGCTGATGGAGATGATTCGGTTGAGCAAAAACCGTTTCCACTGCGCCATCGCGATACCCGGGACGACCCTCGAACTGCTGGAGCAGTACGCTCCGGAGATGGTTGACAGACTGAAACAGCTGGCGGACACGCGCTGCGTGGAGATGGTGGTGATGCCTTACAGTTACTCCATCGCAGGCGAATACAGTTTCAGCGAACTGCAAGATCAATTGCGCCGTCAGTCGGAGAAAGTGAAAGACCTCTTCGGCGTGACCAGCGGCAGTGTATGGAACGCCGAGCTGCTGTACTCGGACGAACAGGCAGAACAGCTGTATGCAGCAGGTTACAAGACGGTTATGACGGAAGGTGCGCGGCACATCCTGTCATGGCAGTCGCCCAATTATCTTTACCAGTCACCCGTCAAAGGCAAACAAGTTGTATTGTTGCGCAATATGGGACTGTCGGACGCGCTGTCATTCCATTTTTCGGATCCCGCTTACGCCCATTACCCGATGGACGCGCAGCAGTTCGTGCGCCGGATAACGGAACTGCCCGAAGAGGAGGAAATAGCAAACATCTGGATGGGGGCGGAAACGTTCGGCATCCGTCAGCCGGCGGAAACAGGTATATTTGACTTCTTGAAAGCTGTGCCTTACTTCGCTATCGAGCAGGAGATCGGCTTTATGACTCCATCGGAGGCGGCTAAGAAACTGCGTCCCGTCCAAATGGTATCATCTCCTTATCCGCTGACGTGGGCGGGCGAGGCGAAGGATTTGAGCGCGTTTACCGGCAATGATCTGCAACAGGAGGCGTTGCGGCAACTGTACAGCGTGGCGGAGCGCGTGCGTATGTGCGCGGATGTGTCACTGCGCAGGGACTGGCTGCTGCTACAGGATGCAACGTATCTGAGCGATATGAACTACAGTGCCGACGGGGCGAACGGATACGAGTCCCCCTACGATGCGTTCATCAACTACACGAACATTCTGGCGGATTTCCTACAGCGCGTTGAGGAGCAGTATCCGACATCAATAGAGAACGAGGAACTGAACAGTCTTCTTAAAACCATCCGAAATCAGGAGCTTGAGATTGCTGAATTGAAACGCAGACGCGGAAAGCAAACGCAGAGGAAAGAGGAAAAGGTCTGATGCGGGGAATGGGAAAGACAAGATGGCTGCCGGTGCTGTTGTTGCTGACGCTACAGGTGTCAGCAAAAGTGAAACTGCCTAAGACAGTAGTACGCTCTTGGTCGTTTGCTGACGCTGTGCAACTGCCTGATACGCAGAGTGTGGATTCTTCTTTCCTGAACTTTCCGATGCGCAATGCACAGTACGACTTTTCCGTACTGAACTCTTACAACGGCACATTGGTATCCCCTCTTCAGCCGGCGGTTTATTTCCAACGGACACAGAAGACGGATTTTCTCTTCGGTACTTCTTACGATGTCTATACCACAACGGCTCGTGACGTGCGGTTCTGCAACACGACCACCCCATGGTCGAATATTTCCTACAAGCGTGGCTTCACGACCTATCACGAAGAGCATGACCTGCACTTCGATTTCACGGGCAATCTGAACCGCCGGATCAATCTGGGGACAATGCTCAACTATACAGACGATGCGGGTCACTACAAAAATCAGGCGGGCAAGACGTTCAACGGATCGGTGTTTGGTTCCTATGATGGCAACCACTACTCACTGTATGGAGCGTTTCTGTTCAATACGTTGTCCAATTTCGAGAACGGCGGTCTGAGCAAATCATCTGACCTTCAGAACGAGAATCTGATGACGGACGATTTGCCGGTAAGTCTTATTGGTATGTCCGGCTACCGGTACCTGTCAGGCTATCTGAACCATCTGTACAGCGTTACGACTATGACAAAGGATTCGGTGGAGATTCCTGTTCTGACGTTCCGCCACGTGTTCGAGACGAGCGAGGGTACGAAACGCTATGTCGAGCGGGACACGACGCAGACTTTCTACGCAAACCACTTCTGGAACGACACAATCGCTCCGGACACGGCGGCTGTACTGACCATCAATAACACGCTGTCTGTCACCTTCGAGGAGGCGTTCAACCGCCATCTGCGCTTCGGTATCACGGCGTGGGCGCGCGACGAGGCGCAGAGGCACGTGAACATTGAACCCCGCGAAAAGTGGTCCAACAACGTCTTTGTCGGCGGTGCCATCCACAAGAAAACAGGCAGGTGGATCCGCTATCAGGCAGACGGTGAGGTGTGCCTGCTGGGACGCAAGATAGGGGAGTTCGCCGTCAACGGAAAGGTAGGGCTTGGTTTCAAACTTGGACAGGACAGCCTGACCGTGGATGCCAAGGCTTTTGTCCGCAACGAGACTCCGGACTATTTCCTGCAACACTATTACAGCAGTCACTACCGCTGGGACAATGACTTCCGGCGTGTTTACCGCTACCGTGTGGGGGGCGAGGTGGCATACCCCACGCGATGGTTCGTGCCGAGGCTGAATGTGTCTTATGAGACGGTGCATAATATGATTTATTTCGCCGGACTGGACGGTCCCGCGCAGGCTGACCGGGCAGTCAGCGTCCTTGCGGCGGATCTGACCGCCAATATCACCACACCGTGGGTCAATCTGGACAACCGCATCATCTGGCAGTACGCATCATCCTCCCTGATTCCTCTGCCTGTCCTGACGCTATACCACAACCTTTATTACCACGGCAGCTGGTTCCGCCGCGCAATGGACGCGCAAATCGGCGTGGATTTGAGTTACCATACTTCGTACTATGCCCCTTACCTGAATGCCGCTCTCGGACAATTTGCTGTGCAGGATAGAGTGACGGTGGGCAACTACCCCCGGATGAATGTCTATGCTAGTTTCTTCGTGAAACGGATTCATTTGCGTTTCTTCGTGCAGTACCAGCATTTCAATGCCACTTTTATGGATAGGAAGTATTTTTCGATGCCTTATTATCCGACCAATCCGGACGTGTTCCGTGCGGGACTGGCATTCCACTTTTATAATTGATAATTTTTAATTGACAATTGATAGATATGGATTATACTGAACATTTGAACACTATTATCCGTTACGCCCGCGAAGAGGCCGGGCGGTTGGGTACGGCGCAGGTAATGCCCGATCACCTGTTGCTGGCTATCTTGCGGGTGGATGACTGCAAGGCCTCGCAGTTGCTGCTTCAGTCGGGGGTCGCTTTCAGCGACCTGAAGCACGATATTGACAACCATCTGTTCGTGTCGCCCTCACAGGCGGGTCAGAACATCCCGTTCTCCCGCACCACACAGCGCATTCTGCGTATCTGTACCATTGAGGCAGGCGATTACGATGCCAAACAAGTAGGATCGGAGCATCTGTTGCTCTCCATCCTGCGCGAGCGTATCAACTACCCCGCCACCTTACTGAAAGACTCCTATAATGTGACCTACGAGAGCATAGAGAAACTGCTTCCCAAGCCGCAGAAGACCCCGCAGGACTCGGGCGACATCTACGACACGGAGGACGATTTCTTCTCCCAACTGATGGGTGGCGGCCTCACTCCGAAGAAAAAGAAGGAGAAGGAGGGCGACACACCTGCATTGGACAAGTACAGCCGCGATTTGACGAAAGAAGCGCAGGAC
The DNA here is from genome assembly GCA_002308815.1 of Bacteroidales bacterium UBA1253. Taxonomy (GTDB): domain Bacteria; phylum Bacteroidota; class Bacteroidia; order Bacteroidales; family Paludibacteraceae; genus Colicola. Next base: position 25,436 of record DBVX01000057.1, on the reverse strand, counting down.
GGTTTGTTGGATCCTGTGGTAGGTCGCGAGAAAGAGATTGCCCGCTTGGTGCAAATCCTCTCACGCCGCAAAAAGAACAACCCCGTGCTGATCGGCGAGCCGGGCGTAGGCAAGTCAGCTATCGTGGAGCAGTTGGCTCTGATGATAGCGTCCGACAAAATACCTTCGATGCAGGGCAAGCGCATATTGTCGCTGCAACTGGCTTCCATCGTGGCGGGTACGACCTACCGGGGACAGTTCGAGCAGCGTATGCAGAACATCCTAAAAGAGTTGCGCGGACACAAGGAGATTCTGCTTTTTATTGACGAGATTCATACCATCATCGGTGCGGGCAACGCACAGGGGTCACTGGACGCTGCGAACATCCTCAAACCGGCTCTGGCGCGCGGCGAGGTGCAGTGCATCGGCGCGACGACAGTGGACGAGTACCGCCGCTCGATTGAGAAAGACGGAGCATTAGAACGCCGCTTCCAGAAACTGACGGTGGACGCGCCCTCTTCAGATGAGACACTGGCAATCCTCCGCCGCTTGAGCGAGCCTTACGGCGCGTTCCACAGCGTGCGGTACACCGACGGCGCACTCCGCGCCTGCGTGCAACTGTCCATGCGTTACCTGACCGACCGCTCGATGCCCGACAAGGCGATTGACGCGATGGACGAGGCGGGCGCGCGCAAGCACGCCTTGGCGGCGAAGGACGCTGAAGTGACCGAAGAGGACATAGCCGAGGTCATCAGCCTGATGGCAGGCGTACCTGCCACGAGGGTTGCCGCCAACGAGTTCCAGCAGTTGCGCACACTCGCTGACGCACTCTGCGCCCGCGTGAAAGGACAGGACAAGGCGGTCAAGACCGTGGTGCAGGCCATTCAGCGTTCGCGTCTGGGACTGCGCGACCCCAAACGACCCATAGGCACGTTCTTCTTCCTCGGTCCGACCGGCGTGGGCAAGACTTATCTGGCGCAGTGCCTCGCCGAACAACTGTTCGGATCAAAGGACGCGATGATCCGTCTGGATATGTCGGAATACACGGAGAAGCACACCGCATCCCTGTTAGTGGGTGCGCCTCCGGGATACGTGGCTTACGACCAGGGCGGCAAACTGACCGAGGCGGTGCGTCGTCACCCCTATTCAGTGGTGCTGCTGGACGAGATAGAGAAAGCCCATCCAGACATATTCAATGTCCTGCTGCAAGTTCTGGACGAAGGGCGGCTGACCGACCGTCAGGGGCGTGAGACATCGTTCCGCAACACGATTATCATCCTCACTTCCAACATAGGCACCCGCCAATTGCAGGAGTTCGGTGCGGGCGTGGGCTTCAGCGCGGGCGAACTGACCGAAGAGGCGGCGCAGTCCACACTGCTGAAAGCCCTCCGCAAGGCGTTCCCGCCGGAGTTCGTCAACCGTATGGACGACATCATTTCCTTCCGTCCCCTCACGCGCGAAACGCTGTCGGACATTCTGGACATTGAGATTGACCAACTGGCGGCACGGATGAAAGAGCAGCACCACCGATTAGTTGTCTCGCCCGAGGCGAAGGCGCAACTGCTGGAGAAAGCCTACGACCCGAAGTACGGCGCGCGTCCCATACGCCGTGCCGTGCAAACCTACCTCGAGGATGAAATCACGCGCCGTCTGTTGGACAACCCCGACCGCCGCACCATCACCATCTCCAAGATCGGTGAGGCGGATACTATTCAGACCAAGTAAGGCTTATGCGCGTAGTCTTTATTGGTGCCGGCAATATAGCCGTATCCCTTTCCGCAGGTTTTCAGCAGAAAGGCCATACCGTGGTGCAGATATGGAGCCGCACGCTTGCCTCCGCACAACAACTGGCTGACCGGCTGAAGGACGGCGGACAGATTGCCGCGACCGACCAACTGACGGATATCCTGCCCGATGCGGACTTGTATGTGTTGGCGGTGAAAGACGGCGCATTGGCGGAAACAGCGGAGCGGTTGGGACAAGTTCTGACGGAAAAACAGGCCGAGTATGCCCCGCAGCGTCTGTTCGTACACGTCGCCTGCACTCAGCCCATTGAGACGCTCCGTCCGTTGCGGGCGTTCGGGATGACGGGTGTGCTGTACCCGTTCCAGTCGTTCGTCAAGTCGCGGGTAGTGGATCTGGGCAAGGTGGCTTTCTTTGTGGAAGGCGACAGCGACCGATGCACTGCGGCATTGCGTGAGTTGGCTCATTCTTTCAGCCCGTCTGTTTATGATGCGGATTACGACCAGCGTCTGTACCTTCATTTCGCGGGCAATATGGCGGGTAATTTCAGCAACTGCCTGTATGCCATCGCCAAGGAGGTGCTGGACGAGGCGGGGCTGCCTCTGGAGGTGCTGCTTCCCGTTGTGGATGAAACAGCACACAAGATTCATTCCCTGCCTCCACGCGAGGCGCAATCCGGTCCAGCGGCACGCGGGGATGAGGTTACGATTGAAAAGCATTTGGATTTGATTGACAAGATGAAGACACCCACGGCACTTGACAAAACAGCACCTGCATCATTACTGGATGTCTATCGTTTTTTTACCCACAATATCCAATCCGGGGCAACGTACTGAAAAATATTAAATCTGTTTTTGTAAACCGGCTTAAAAAACTTACTTTTGCCGCGTTTCGGCGAGGATGCGGAATGATACAATAAAATAGCAGCCATGCGGATAGCGTTGATAGGATACGGCAGGGGNNATGGGACGAGCCATTGAGACCGTCGCACAAGAGCGCGGGCATGAAATCGTGTTCTGCGGTGACGTGGGATGGTCTGTCGCACAACTCCCTGAAGCGGATGCTGCCATCGAGTTCACCACGCCGCAGACCGCCGAAGCGAACGTCAGCCTGCTGCTTGACAAGAGAATACCCGTAGTGTCGGGAACGACCGGCTGGGACGCGGAAACGATGCGGCGCAAGAGCCGCGAGACGGGTGTCCCCTTCCTCTGGTCGAGCAATTTCAGCTTGGGTGTGAACCTGTTCTTCGCGCTGAACGAGCGGCTGGCGGCGATGATGAGAAAGTACGACTACCGGTCTTCCATCAAGGAGATTCACCATATCCACAAGTTGGATGCGCCCTCCGGCACCGCAAAGACGCTGGCTGCGGCAATCGGAGGCGAAGTGCAGATTGAATCCGTCCGGGAAGGGGAAGTGGCAGGCATACATACAGTTCGTTGGGACAGTTCCGCCGATACGATTACAATCTCCCACGAAGCCAAGTCACGACAGGGGTTCGCTATCGGGGCTGTATTAGCCGCCGAGTGGCTGCATGGCAGACAGGGACCGCATACAATGGCGGAGGTACTCGGTTTATGACCTGCCTCCCCCTGAACATATAACCAACAAAACAATTATGACTTTATCCGAACGTTTGGGTCAAGTGACCGTCGGACAATGGATTCGGGGCGGGATATGGTGCGCTATATACATCGCTTTCGTGGTATGGGTAGCCTGGGGAGACTGGGCTTCTTTAGAGTGGCTGCTGTTGCTGCCCGTGATTATGGATATGTTTACCACTCGGTTCATTCCGTGGAACTGGTGGAAACGCTACAAGCCCGCAGCGAAGAACGAGCAACCGAATCCGAAAGCCAATCCGACGCTTTACACCATCTGCTCGTGGGTGGATGCCAT
>DBVX01000057.1:8272-21816 GCA_002308815.1 Bacteroidales bacterium UBA1253 | reverse complement strand
TATATTTTCCAGAACTACCAGATTCCATCTTCATCACTTGAGAAGAGCCTCCGCGTGGGCGACTATCTGTTGGTGAGCAAGATGAGTTACGGAGCGCGGGTGCCTAACACCCCGCTCTCCATGCCGTTAGTGCAGCATACGATGCCCGAATGGCTCGGCGGAGGAAAGAGTTTCTTCGAGAAACCCCATTGGGACTATAAGCGTCTGGCGGGCTGGGACACGCCCAAGAAAGGCGACATCGTGGTTTTCAATTTCCCTACCGGCGACACGGTGTGCCTCAAAATGCAGAACCCTGACTACTACACTTTCTGCCACTATTACGGCCGTACGACGGTGCATCACCGCAAGGACATGTTCGGCGAGATTGTCTATCGCCCTGTTGACCGCCGCGAGAACTATGTCAAACGCTGCGTGGGCGAGCCGGGCGACAGTCTGAAGATTGTGGACAACATTGTCTATACCAAAGGGAAGAACGATGCGGACTGGCAGCGGGAACCTGACCGTGATGGCAAGCAACTCAACTACTACGTGCAGACTGACGGACACGTGCTGAACAACAGTTATCTGGAGAAAATAGGAATCAACGCGGATGACCGCCACAAACTGTCTTCCACGCTATACCGCTTCCCGCTCACCGAAGCGATGCGCGAGGAACTGGGCAGGAATCCGCACATAGTCAATATGCAGGTGGAAAACGAAAAGGACGGGGGCGATGTCTATCCGCTGGGCGAGAACACGTGGACGCGCGACAACTACGGTCCCATTTACCTGCCCGCGAAAGGCGAGACCCTCCGAATTACCGAAGCCAACTATCCTGTTTATAAGCGTATCGCGCAAGCCTACGAGTTCCAGCCGATGCGCGTGGGTGAGGACTACACTTTCCGGATGGACTACTACTGGATGATGGGCGACAACCGGCATAACTCCGCCGACTCGCGCTACTGGGGCTTCGTGCCGGAAGACCACATCGTGGGCAGACCCGTCTTCATCTGGCTCAGCATAGAGAAAGACCGCAAGTGGCTACATGGACATATACGCTGGAACCGGATAGGGATGAAGGCTTGGGAATAAGGTATGGTGCTTCCGACGGCATATTTGTGCGGGCGCTCGTATTTCGACTGCCTGATGCGCGGGAAATGCGAGATTGAGGTGATGGAGAGTTTTGAGAAGCAGACGTTCCGCAACCGCTGTCTGATACGGGACGTTTCGGGCAACATAGTGACGCTGACCGTACCCGTGAAGAAAGCGGAACACAAGCAACTGACTCGCGACATCGAGATCAGTTACCAGTCGCGGTGGCAGCACCAGCATTGGATAACGCTCCTATCCGCCTACAAGCACACACCGTATTTCGACTATTACGCCGACTACCTGCTGCCCTACTATGAAAAACCGACAAAATGGCTGATTGACCTCAATGACGGTCTGACCGCAACGATTTTGCAACTATTGAAAAACGAACGACCGGAACCGATTGAAAACCATACGGCATTGAGCCATACGGATGACTGGCGGGGAGAGGTATGGACCGACCGGCATCCGTGGCAGAAAGAGATAAGCATCACCGACCGGCTGTTTGAGAAAGGTCCGGAAACGCTGGTATAGAACGAGTATCACGTATACAATGGATATCAACTGGAAAGAACTGGGATTTCACTACACCGAAACGGACACCATCGTCCGCTCCGCTTTCCACGGTCGTTGGGAGAACGGTCGCCTGAAGGGCGAATGGGAAGAACCTTACGCCACCCGCGACAAGTACATACACCTGCATCTGAGCGCCACCTGCCTGCAGTATGGACAGGAAGCCTTTGAGGGACTCAAAGCGTTCCGGGGTGCGGACGGCAGGATACGCATCTTCCGCTGGAGGGACAACGCGGAACGGCTGCAACGCTCCGCCCATGCGCTCAAGATGGCGGAGCCGCCCATAGAACTTTTCGGTCGCGCGCTGAGGCTGGCACTCGAAACCAACATGGATTTCGTGCCTCCCTACGATACGGGAGCGACCCTCTATTTCCGCCCCATACTGATTGGCACGACCCCGCAACTCGGTGTCGGACCGGGCGTGGACTACGAACTCGCCATCATACCATCCCCTATCGGACCTTACTATCCGGGCAAGTTCCACTGCACCACCTTCATCATCAACCGCCGCGTGGATCGTGCCGCACCGCTCGGAACGGGAGCGTACAAAGTCGGGGGCAATTACGCCGCCTCCTTCCGCGCCACCGAAGAGGCACACCTGCAAGGCTATGACTGCCTGTTTCTCGACAGCAAGACCCACCGCTACATAGACGAATGCTCTGCTGCCAATTTCATTGGGATCAAGCAGACCGATGAAGGAATAGAGTACCTCACCCCCCGCAGCAACGCCATTCTGCCCTCCATCACCAACGCCAGTCTGATGGCTCTGGCATGGGATAAAGGTTACAAGGTGACGCGCCGCCATATCCTTGTGGAGGAACTGGCGGAAATGCAGGAGGCTGCGGCATGCGGCACGGCTTGCGTCATCAGTCCCATCGACCGTGTTATCGACCCTGACAAGGGAAGGATGTACGAAATCAGCCGCACGCCCGGACCTGTCCTCACCGACCTTTACCAATCGTTACAGGACATACAGTACGGCAGGGCGGAAGACAAATACGGCTGGTGCACCATACTGAACAAGAAGCATACAAACTAACCTTAATACAAACCCAAAAACATCAGATTTATGTTCCAATCCCATCCCAAGGGGCTTATCCCCGCTGCGTTAGCCAATATGGGCGAACGTTTTGGTTACTACATTATGAATGCCGTGCTGCTGCTCTTCCTCGTCAGCAAATTCGGTCTGCCCGACCAAACAGCAGGTGTTATTTATTCAGTGTTCTACTTTGGCATCTACGTCCTCAGTCTCGTCGGAGGCATCATCGCCGACCGCACGCAAAACTACAACAGAACCATTCAATGGGGTTTGATTATTATGTCCTTGGGCTATATCTGCCTGAGTGTACCCGTGTTCAGCGACAACCTAAACGAAGGCTCTCAATGGTGGGCAATTCTTGTTTTCACCTGTCTGGCATTGCTTATGATTGCTTTCGGTAACGGTCTGTTCAAAGGCAACCTCCAAGCCATCGTTGGCAAGATGTACGATGAGTTTGAAGCGGAAGCCGCCAAAAAAGGTCCCGAGGCACTCAAACAGGCGCAGGACAAACGCGATGCGGGCTTCCAGATTTTCTATGTTTTCATTAATATCGGCGGACTGATTGCTCCTTTCGTCGCTCCCTTGCTCCGCCAGTGGTGGCTCAACCGCAATAACCTGATTTACAACTCGGATATGGCTTCGCTCGCGCACCAGTACCTCCGCGACGGCATTGCTACTGACAAGTTCAACGAAACGCTCGCTCATGTAATGCAAACGGGCTACAACTTTGTGGACAACATAGCCTTCTGCCAGGACTATATCACCATCTTCAACACCGGTATCCACTATTCGTTCATCGCCTCCGTAGCGGCAATGCTCATCTCGCTCTGCGTCTTCCTTGCCACCAAGAAAATGTTCCCGCAACCCGCGAAGAAAGAGGCGGCACAAATCATTGAATATACTGCCGAAGAGAAAGTGGCTATGGCGCAGGAAATCAAACAGCGTATGGCGGCTCTCTTTGCCGTACTGGGTATTGCAATTTTCTTCTGGCTCTCGTTCCATCAGAACGGTCAGTCACTCAGTGTCTTCGCACGCGATTTCATCGAAACAGACAAGATTGCTCCGGAGATATGGCAGGCGCTCAATCCCTTCTTTGTCATTGTGCTTACGCCAGTCGTGATGTGGCTGTTCGGTATGCTCGCGCGAAAAGGAAAAGCCATCTCCACTCCCCGCAAGATTGCCATTGGTATGGCTGTGGCTGGTTGCGCATACCTCTTCCTGATGATTGTGTCAATGGTCAACCACTATCCTTCCGGCGAAGCTTTCCGCGCTATGAGCGCTGAAGAGATGACCGCCGCCGGTATCGCCAAATCCGGTTGGTGGGTACTCCTTGTAACCTATTTCTTCCTTACCGTTGCCGAATTGTTCATTTCGCCACTCGGATTGAGTTTCGTCAGCAAGGTGGCTCCGCGCAATATGGTCGGTCTGTGCCAGGGTCTGTGGCTCGGTGCGACCGCTATTGGCAACCTGTTCATCTTCATCGGTCCGATTATGTACAACGCGTGGCCTATCCAATACTGCTGGATTGTGTTCCTCGTGGTTTGCATGATCAGTATGAGTATTATGCTCGGTATGGTCAAATGGCTTGAGAAAGTGGCTTGCTAAGATATGAAAGACCAATTGCTATCCGTTGCCGCATACATCGAGTCTCTGGAGCTGCGCATCGCCGCTCTGGAGGCGCGGTGCGACAACCTTGAGAACGAACTGAAACAATGCCCCGCTCCCGTTGAGGATGAGGATGAACCTGAAGTGGAAGTGGAACTCATCGTCGAGGAGGACGAACAGGAGAACGGACCGGAGGATGAGATACAACCGCAGGAACCGGAAACGGAAGAGAAGGTGAACACTGATGCTCCCGCTGATTCACAAACACCTGAAAGCGAGCCTGAACCTGAGCCGGAAAACGAAACCGAACAGGAGTCGGAACGGGAACCGGTAATCGACCAGCAACCAGTCCAAGAGCCTGCCCCCCAACCGCAACCTGTACGAGTGCCTCAACAGACATCCCTCTTCGGCGCGCCTGTCAGCGACATACGGCAAGCCATCTCCATCGGCGACCGCTTCCTCTTCCAGCGCGAACTGTTCGGCGGCAACGGCGAGGCGATGCAGAAACTGCTTGACCGCTTCAATGCCTGCTCCGGTTTCGGCGAGGCGATGGACATCGTGTCGCGGCAGGACTGGGACAAGGACAGCCCCACCTACGAACTTTTTGTCAACGTCCTGAGAAGACGTTTCCAATCGTAACCCCAATCACCAACCTACTAAAAACAACCCCACAATGGAGCTATCCACCATTCTCATCATCATCGCAGTCGTCATTGTCATTCTGCTTCTGCTGTTCAGTTACGTCAAGACCTCGCCCAATCAGGCGCTCGTCATTTCCGGCTGGCCCCGCAAGACCCCCAAGTTCCTCATCGGTACCGGCGGACTGCGCCTGCCCGGGCTACAGAAAGTGGACCGCCTCTATCTGGGTCAGCTCAGTGTGGACATCAAGACCGACTCGTCCGTTCCCACATCCGACTTCATCAACGTGGATGTGGACGCGGTAGCCAAAGTGCGCATTGACCCGCAGAACATAGCCACGGCAGCTGCCAACTTCCTCGGCAAGACACGAGAGCAGATCGCCGCCGAGATACGCGACTCGCTGCAAGGCAACATGCGTGAGATCATCGGCACGCAGGATCTCCGCTCGCTCAATATCGACCGCGACGGATTCTCCAACCAGATTCAGGAGAAAGCGGCACCCGATATGTCCAAACTCGGTATAGAGATCCTGAGCTGCAACATCCAGTCCATCACCGACAAGGAGGGACTCATCCACGCCCTCGGTGCGGACAACACCTGCAAGATCACCAAGGACGCATCCATCAACAAAGCCAACGCCGAGCGTGACGTAGCCATCGCCCGCGCCGAAGCCGCCAAGCAGTCCAACGACGCGCGCGTCGCCTCTGAAACAGAGATTGCCATCAAGAACACCGAACTGGCTATGAAGCAGGCGGATCTCAAGAAGCAGGCTGACACGCAGACCGCCATCGCCGATGCCGCCTACGAGATACAGAAGCAGGAGCAGGCGAAAGAGATTAACATCAAGACCGTTGAGGCGGAAGCCGCACGCTCCATCCGCCAGCAGGAAAGACAGAAGGAGATTAACCGCCTGACCGTGGAAGCGGAAGTGGAGAAAGCCAAGCAGGAGCAGCTGCTGCGCGAGCAAGAGATTCTGATTCAGCAAAAAACTTTGGAGGCGCAGGTGAACAAAAAAGCCGATGCCGAAAAGTACCAGAAGGAGATTGACGCGGCAGCCGAACTGGAGCAGCGCAAGCGCAAGGCGGAAGCCGAACGCTACGAAGCCGAGCAGCAAGCGGCGGCCGTCAAGGCACAGGCGGAAGCGGCACTCTTCGCCAAACAGCAGGAGGCGGCGGGTATAAAAGCCGTCGGTGAAGCCGAAGCCGCAGCCATCAAGGCCAAAGGTGAGGCGGAAGCCATCGCTATGGACAAGAAAGCCGAAGCCTACAAGAAGTACAACGGCGCCGCCATCGCCGAGATGATGGTCAAGATCCTGCCCGATCTGGCAGCGAAAGTGGCGGAACCGCTCACCGCTATCAACGACGTGCATGTCTATGGCACCTCCGGTTCCGAAGCGGCGGGCATATCCGGCAACGTACCCGTCGTGATGCGCCAGACGATGGAGGTCATCAAGGAAGCCACAGGCGTGGATATGGCGCAGATTGTGGAGAACAACACACAGGTCATCGCCGGTGAGGCGAAAATCAAGAAGTAAGTCCTTGTGCTGTACGTCGTTCCCACACCGATAGGCAATCTTGAGGACATCACCTTGCGCGCACTGGATGTGCTGCGCAAGGTGAGTCTTATCCTTGCCGAGGACACACGCACATCATTCGTTCTGCTCAAACATTACGACATCCACACTCCGCTCCGCTCCCACCATAAGTTCAACGAGCACCGGACTTGCGAGCGCGAGGCGGACGAGATAGCGGCGGGAAAGGAGGTCGCCCTTATTTCCGATGCAGGGACACCGGGCATCTCCGACCCCGGGTTTATGCTTGTGCGCGCGTGTATACAGAAAGGTGCGGAGGTTCAGTGCCTGCCCGGACCGACCGCTTTCGTCCCCGCATTGGTCAGCAGCGGGTTGCCCTGCGACCGATTCTTCTTCGAGGGCTTCCTGCCCCAGAAAAAAGGACGGCAGACACGCCTGCAGCAACTCGCCGGGCTGGAACATACTTTCATTCTGTACGAGTCGCCTTACCGGCTGGTCAAGACCCTGCAGCAACTTGCCGAACACCTCGGTACTGACAGGCAGGCATCCGTCAGCCGCGAGATAAGCAAACTGCACGAGGACACACAGCGCGGCACACTCGCCGAACTCATCACTCATTTCACCACCCAACCGCCCAAAGGCGAGATAGTCATTGTGGTGGCGGGCAACAACAAGACTGCCATTTTGGCAGAATAATCCGCCTACGCCCCTATGGCACAATCTTTGTCATCTTTACTGCGGGATATTGTGCTTTCCCGCAGTTTTTGTATGTTTAACCAGTAATCACAGATACTATGTCAAAAGGAACAATCGGAGTAACATCGGACAACATCTTTCCGGTGATTAAGAAATTCTTGTATTCAGACCATGAAATCTTCCTGCGTGAACTGATAAGCAATGCAGTGGATGCCACGCAGAAACTCAAGACACTCTCCTCCGTCGGGGAGGTCAAAGGCGACCTCGGCGACACAAAAGTGCGCGTCATCATCGACAAGAAGAAAAAGACCCTCACCGTGCGGGACAGCGGTATCGGCATGACCGCGGAAGAGGTGGACAAGTACATCAACCAGATTGCCTTCTCCGGTGCGGAGGAGTTCGTCAACAAGTACAAGGACAAGACGGAAGCCATCATCGGACACTTCGGACTCGGCTTCTATTCAGCCTTTATGGTAAGCGACAAAGTGGAGATATTCTCGCTCAGTTACCGCGAGGACGCCACCGCCGTACACTGGACCTGCTCTGGCGAAACAACCTACGAGATGGAGGACACCATCAAGTCCGACCGCGGCACCGACATCGTGCTGCATATCAACGACGAGTTCCAGCAGTACCTTGAGGATGCCACCATTGAGGGGCTGCTCAACAAGTACTGCAAGTTCCTGCCCGTTGAAATAGTCTTCGGAAAGAAGAAGGAATGGAAGGACGGCAAGCAGGTGGAGACCGACGAGGACAACGTTATCAACGACATCAATCCCGCTTGGACACGCAAGCCCGCCGACCTCAAGGACGAGGACTACAAGGCGTTCTACCGCCAGCTCTATCCCATGCAGATGGACGAACCGCTGTTCTGGATTCACCTCAACGTCGATTATCCGTTCCATCTGACGGGTATCCTCTATTTCCCGAAGATACGCACCAACCTTGACGTGCAGAAGAACAAGATACAACTCTACTGCAATCAGGTCTATGTCACCGACGAGGTGGAGAACATCGTCCCGCAGTACCTGACCCTCCTGCACGGTGTGATCGACAGTCCCGACATACCGCTGAACGTCAGCCGCAGTTACCTGCAGAGCGACAACAACGTCAAGAAAATCAGTTCGCACATCACCAAGAAAGTGGCGGACAAACTCGCCGAACTCTACAAGAACGACAAGGCGGACTTTGAAAAGAAATGGGACGACATACGCCTCTTCATCCAATACGGCATGCTCACCGACGAGAAGTTCTACGAGCGCGCTGTTTCGTTCGCCCTCTTCAAGAACATTGACGGCACGTATTTCAACCTTGACGAATACAAGGAGAAAATCAAGGACAAACAGACGGACAAGGACGGCAATATCATCGTCCTCTACACGCAGGATCCCGACGCCAACTACACGCACATCGAGCGCGCAAAGCAGAAAGAGTATGACGTGCTGCTGATGGACGGCGAACTGGACGTGCACGCCATGTCCCAGCTCGAGCAGAAGAACGAGAAAATGCGCTTCGCCCGCATCGACAGCGACATACTGGAAAACCTCATCCGCAAGGAGGACAACAAGAAGGACGAATACACGGAGGAGCAGAAAGAGGGTATGCGCAAAGCCTTCGAAGCCGTCCTGCCGCAGGACAAGAAACTCAACTACTACATCTCCTTCGAGGCTGCCGCGCAGGACGCGCTGCCCGTCTTCCTAACGCAGAACGAGTTCATGCGCCGTATGAAGGAGATGTCGCAGCACCAGCAGGGCATGTCCTTCTACGGACAGATGCCCGACCAGTACAACCTCGTCATCAACACCTCCCATCCGCTGATTCAGGAACTCATTTCCAAGATGACAAGCGAAGAAGTCGAGGAAGCGGTGGCGAAGAAAGACGGTGCGGAAACCGCATCGGACAACGGCGGTGACGAGAAGCCACAGGAAACGGTGAAGAAAACCGTCTGGACACTGGCAGGGGAGGAAGAACGCCTGCACCAACTGACCGACATCGCCCTGCTCGCATCAGGGCAACTCAAAGGCGAACCCCTCGCACGTTTCGTCAATAGGTCTGTCAGTTTGCTGAAATAAAACCATTTATGGGCAACACCCTGTGCAAAGGCTATCGTTTCTACCGCAACCGATAGTCTTTGCGCAAGGTTTCAAACTTTTCAGGCTGCATGCGCAGTTGCGCTGTAACCCGCTCCAGCCACCCTTCCCCGCTGTCACCACGTGTGACAGGAGAGAAATTGACGGGCGGTTTTGTTTCCATTCCCGCCCATCTGTAAACGGCTTCCGCGCACATCTGCGAGGCGTTCAGTTTGCCCTGCACAGAGTAACCCGCAATATGGTACGACCCCAGCAGCGTGTTCCGTGAAAAAAGCAAATCCCTGTTGATGGCGGGTTCGCCTTCCCAACAGTCAATGACGCAGGGCAGACCGCTTTGCAGCAGGGCTTCCTCATCCACTATTCCTCCGCGTGCAGCATTGATTATGAGCGCATCGGACTTGCACATTGACAGAAATGAAGCATCGCAAAGATGGTACGTGGGACAGGCGGATTCACCTGCGTGCGTAAGTGGCGTGTGAAACGTGATGACATCGCAACCGGCAACCGCTTCCATCGGAGCGCTGACAAACCCCGCATCGCTTCGCAGCGGGTCGCAGAGAACAACCCGCAGCCCTTTCCGCTCCGCCATACGAGCCACAAGGCTTCCCACGTGTCCGACTCCCACAACAGCTATGGATTGAAAGTCTTTTCCGAGAGCCAATCCGTAGTAGCGCAACACCTCCTCCACATAATCGCAGACAGCTTGTGCATTGCAGCCCGGGCAGGCGGTCCACTGTATGCCATGCTTTTGGCAATACAATGTGTCAATATGGTCAAATCCGATGGTGGCGGTGGCAATAAACCGCACCCGCGAAGTGTCTAACAGGGCGGCATCGCAACGCGTGCGCGTACGTACAATCAGTATGTCAGCATCGCGTACAGCGGCGGCTGTTATCTCCTCGGGAGCAAGACGCACGACTTCGGAGAAAGCGTCGAACACGCCTTCCAGAAAAGGAATACATCTGTCAATGACAATCCTGTACACGGGTCAGTACTGTATGTTGTCTATCAGCCTGACCTTGCCGCAATAGACTGTGACACAGCCGATGGCGTTGTCGAACGTGTCCGTAGGCAGCAAAGTGGTCTTGTCCACTATCTCATAATACTCCGTTTCCAGTCCTTCCACGCTGTTGATGGTGTCCGTCACCATCTTCTTCACCTCCTTGACAGTCTGCGTTTTCGCCCAGTTCAGACTGTCTTTCAGTGTGCGGGAGATAGCAACAGCGGTCGCCTTTTCCTCTTCATTGAGACGTTCGTTGCGGCTTGAAAGTGCCAGTCCAGATGCCTCGCGTACAATGGGACAACCCACAATCCGCAGGTTGCCAAACGTGCCCGCCAGAGCGCTGCGGTCCACCATAAACCGGATAATAGCCAGTTGCTGGAAGTCCTTCTCACCGAAATAGGCGCGATCGGGACGAACCAGATAGAACAGCCGGCTGACCACCTGCACCACGCCGTTGAAATGACCGGGTCGCATCTTCCCTTCCATCACCTTGTCCAGTCCACCGAAATCGAACGCGAAAGTCCGGTTCACCTCCTCGGCGGTGTACATCTCCTCGGGAGACGGGGCGAACACAAAATGCGTGCCGAGAGAGGCGAGCAGCTCCGCGTCACGCTGCAAGTCACGCGGATAGAGGGCCAGATCCTCCTTGTTGTTGAACTGGGTGGGATTGACGAACACGGAAACCACACACACGTTGTTCTCACTTACGGCACGTCTGACCAGAGACGCGTGACCTTCGTGCAACGCCCCCATAGTGGGTACCAGACCTATCGTCTTCCTCCCGCTTTTGCAAGTGTCCACTACCCGCCGCAATTCTTCTTTTGTTTTGATTATCTGCATAACATATCGGTTTTAATTTGTCTATCTGCCATCTCCGGTTGATTGAGAAAAAAAGCGCACAAAAGTACGCTTTTTCATTGGTCAGTCAAATATGACAGCGAATATGATTACATATCGTCGTGAGCATGCATCTGCTGAACGTAGATGGCATGCTGCATCTTCGCGCGTTTGATTTCGCTGGGCTTGTCAAACTGCTGACGGCGGCGGAGTTCTTTAATCACGCCGGTCTTGTCGAACTTGCGTTTGAATTTCTTAATCGCACGCTCGATGTTCTCACCTTCTTTCACGGGAACTACGATCATACTGTGCACCTCCTTTCCTTGTGGCACGCACCGCGTTTTTGTATCACTGTCCGCCTTGCGCGCCAATAGCGGATGTTTAAGTCTTCCGCCTGACCTTTTACGGGGCGCAAAAGTACGGCACATATTCCACCCCCGCAACAAAATTCGTCAAAAATACGCGCTTTTTTCACCCCTTTATGCAGGAATTCACCCCATATCTGCCAAAAAAACCACAAAAATCACTCGTCAATCCATTCGTTTTGTCCCGTTCGACATACGCAAATACTTTTGCCGCGCTATTTGTGGCGAACACGGTGCCGGACAGCATACGGGCACAGACAGAATAGTACAAACCGCATAAACAAAATAACTATGATCAAACACTACATGTCCTATATTCAGGACGTAATTCGTACCAACTGGGACGGCGATGCTGTTACCGATTTTCAGGGAACAAGCGGTTACACCTACGGACAACTGGCGGAAAAGGTGACGTGGCTCGATTTGCTGTTCGAGCGTCTGGGGCTGCACGCGGGTGACAAAATCGCCGTCTGCGGGCGCAACTCGTCCAACTGGGGTGTGGCATACCTGTCCATCGCCGCCTTCAGAGGCGTGGCTGTCAGCATATTGCCCGATTTCACAAGCGAGAGCATCCACGAACTGGTCAAGCATTCGGACGCGCGCCTGCTCTTTGTCGGACCGTGGGTGAAAGGGCGTATCGACCTCGACCGGATGCCGGAGGTGGAGACATTCGTCTCGCTGGAGGAC
Source organism: Bacteroidales bacterium UBA1253 (assembly GCA_002308815.1). Taxonomy (GTDB): domain Bacteria; phylum Bacteroidota; class Bacteroidia; order Bacteroidales; family Paludibacteraceae; genus Colicola. The sequence continues at coordinate 9,680 of DBVX01000057.1, read as the reverse complement.
TTTAGCATCATGCGAAGCCGGATAGAAGTACTTCCCGACGAGATTGACCGTATGATGCGGGAACGGTACCCGCAGGGATTCCGTCCGACCGATGTGCATTTCCCCATAGACAATATGGACGACGTGGCGCTCATCAACTACACTTCCGGCTCCACCGGTTCGCCCAAAGGGGTGATGGTGACCCACAAGAACCTGTCCTCCAACGTCGTCTTCGGTCAGACGGAGATACCGAACGATCCCTCAAAGCGCATCGTGTCAATGCTCCCGCTGGCGCACATGTTCGGACTGATGTTCGAGTTTCTCTACCAACTGGCGGGCGGCACACACGTCTATTTCATCACCAAGAGCATCACGCCCGCACTCCTTATGAAAGCGTTCGCGGAGGTCAAGCCCTATATGATTCTGACTGTTCCGCTTGTCATTGAGAAGATATTCAAGAAGAGCATCTTCCCTGTCATCCACAAACCGCTGGTGAACCTGTTGTGGAACACGCCCGTTGTGAACAAACCCATACGCCGCAAGGTCTATAACCAGCTGATGAAGGCCTTCGGCGGCAAACTTGAGATACTCATCATCGGCGGCGCGGCACTCAACAAGGACGTGGAGCACTGCCTCCGCCAGATTCATTTCCCCTACACATGCGGCTACGGTATGACCGAGTGCGCGCCGCTGCTCTGCTACGCCAACTGGAAGACCTACAAGGAAGGCTCCTGCGGCAGGGTGATCACACGTATGGAACTGATAGTGAACAGCAACAACCCGCACAAGGAGGAAGGTGAGGTGCTGGTGCGCGGAGACGGGGTCATGCGCGGCTACTACAAGAACCTGCAGGCGACCGACAACATCTTCACCGATGACGGATGGATGCGCACTGGAGACATCGGCATAGTGGACAACCAGGGCAATGTGTTCCTGCGCGGACGGAGCAAGAACATGATTCTCGGAGCTAGCGGACAGAACATCTACCCCGAAGAGANNGAGATTGAGGACAAACTCAACTCGCTGGACGGCGTAGCGGAATCGGTGGTTGTGGACCGCAACGGCAAACTCATCGCCCTTGTCTATCCGGAAGACTACTCGGAAGAACGCCTGCCGCATATCCAACAGCAAATGAAGAACATACTCGTGCGTCTGAATGAGATGATGCCCGTCTATTCAAAAGTAAGCGAAATCGAGATAGTCAGACAGGAATTCGAGAAAACGCCGAAAAAGAGCATCAAGAGATACCTGTATAAGTAGTTTCTGACGGATTCCAGGGGCGGAAAGACGGGAAACTGTGCGATTTTTTGAAAAAAATTTTGTATGTACAAAAATAGGCTGTACTTTTGCAGCCGCTTTCGCTCGAAAGTGTATTTGGGGTTGTTTTTACCTGTAGAGCGAAAGTACGGCGGGGTAGCTCAGCTGGTTA
>DBVX01000057.1:0-8236 GCA_002308815.1 Bacteroidales bacterium UBA1253 | reverse complement strand
CCCGGTTCAATCCCGGGCCCCGCTACTCAGAAGGCAACCGCACAAACGGCTGCTTTTTTTTTGACAGCGTATTCATTTCCCAATGGCTCAACAGGAGAGACAAATCCAAGCCGGACTGTGGCGGCTGTTCCACAAGGCTTGCGCGGACTACCGGCTTTTGGCAGACGGCGATCATGTGCTTGTCGGGTTGAGCGGCGGCAAGGACAGTCTGCTGCTGACCGAACTGCTTGGCGGACAGGCACGGGTCTTCAAGCCCGCCATCCGCGTGACAGCCGTCCATGTGCGTGTCAAAGAGCGCAGATACCTGTCCGACACGTCCTATCTGGAGCGGTTCTGCCAGAAAGCGGGTGTTCCCCTTCTCATACGGGATACGCACATCGCAGGCGAAGAAAAGAAATCCCCCTGCTTCCTCTGTTCGTGGTACAGAAGGAAAAAACTGCTACAGGTTGCACAAGAGGAAGGATGCAACAAAATAGCCTTCGGACACCATCAGGATGACGTGCTGCACACCCTGTTGATGAACCTCATCTTCGAGGGACGCGCCACATCCATTCCCCCAATATTGCCGTTGGACAAGATGCCGGTCTCGCTGATCCGCCCGCTATGGTACATACGCGAGGAGGACATCGTCCGCTATGCCGGGATGCGGGACTATCAGACGCAGAAAGTTCCGTGCGGATGGGAGAACCAGACCAACCGCCGGAGAATGCGCGATCTGCTGTGCGAGATGGAAACCATCCATCCTGATGCGCGATCCTCGCTGCTGCACGCCCTCAAAAGACAGCATTCATAGTCTCATCCCCGCCATCTTTGGCAGGAAACAAAACATAAATCTGTATGATACAAGGACTGGAAACCGTTATTCTTCTGTTTTTCGCGAACATTATGATGACCGTCGCGTGGTACGCCCATCTCAAACTGGGGCAGTTCGACTGGTTTCAACGCTGGCCGCTCATTCTCGTCATTGTCTTGAGTTGGGGTGTGGCTTTTTTTGAGTACTGCCTGCAGGTGCCCGCCAACCGTATCGGCTTTGAGGGGAACGGAGGTCCCTTCAGCCTGATGCAGCTCAAGATCATCCAGGAGGTGATCACCCTTGTGGTCTTCGTTCTTTTCTCAATGGCGGTGTTCCGTATGCAACTGCACTGGAACCACATCGCGGCAGGCGCATGCCTGATTCTGGCCGTCTGGTTCGTGTTCGGATTTGAGTGATGATATGGTCTGAAACCTGAATAACAATGGGTTGACACTTTGTGCAATCATTCCTTCGTTTCCTGCTGCGGAAGGTCTTTCCTGTAAGCCTGCACGATTCGTCCGACGAGCGGATGGCGCACTATGTCCTTTTCGGTGAAGCGTATGACGGCGACACCCAGCGTGTCCTGCAGGCGGTCAACGGCATCCGACAGACCTGACCGCTGGCTGGGCGGCAGGTCAATCTGCGTCAGGTCGCCCGTCACAATCATCTTGCCGTTGATTCCCAGACGCGTGAGGAACATCTTTATCTGCGGTATGCTCGTGTTCTGCGCCTCGTCCAGTATGACCACGGCATCCGACAGCGTGCGCCCGCGCATGAAGGCAAGGGGAGCTATCTGGATGACACCGCGTTCCATAAACTCGTTTAGTTTCGCCCCCGGAATCATATCCTGCAGCGCATCATACAGCGGCTGCAGGTAGGGGTCAATCTTGTCGCGCATGTCGCCGGGAAGAAACCCCAGTTTCTCGCCAGCCTCCACCGCCGGACGGCTCAGGATGATACGTTTCACCTCCTTGTTCTTCAGCGCGCGGACGGCCATGGCCACCGCCGTGTAGGTCTTGCCTGTACCTGCGGGACCGATGGCGAACACCATGTCGTGGTCGTAGACGGCACGCACCAGCCGCTGCTGGTTCGGCGTGCGCGCCTTGATGAGCAGTCCGTTGCGACCGTGCACCAGCACCTCGTCGCTCATTTCGGCCTCGGGGCTGCCGCCGCCGCTCTCCATGATGCCCATGATGGCGTTCTCGGTGATGCGGCCGAACTTGTCNNTCCTTGTTCTTCAGCGCGCGGACGGCAAGGGCGATGGCGGTATAAGTCTTGCCGCTGCCCGCAGGTCCGACGGCGAACATCAGGTCGTTGTGCGTATAGGCGCGCAGCAGTTGTTGCTGGTGTTCACTTCGTGCGCTGATAGCCTTTCCATGAACGCCGTACAGAATGAGATTCCCTGCCGGACTCTCCTCGCGCATCTCACCGTGAATAACCTGCAGCACGCTCTTCTCGGTCATCTGCCCCGTCTGAAGGCAGTGCCGTTCGCACAGTCGCAACGCCTCCTCGAAGCGCGCCACATCGCCGTCCGCACCCGACAGTTTGACGGCTGTTCCGCGCGCCACCACCCGCACGGCGGGGAACTGCGCCTTCAGGCACAGGATGTTCTGGTTGTTCGTACCGTAAAAGACGGCTGTGTCCAGCAGGTCGTCCAGTTCAATTATCTTCTCCATATCGGGGTATATCGTTCAAAAAATCAATTGTTTTCTCCTTTACTTGCGCCACTACGGTCTGACTTCCGTTGTGAAGCACCAGCAGCGGCACGTGCAGCATCCGGTTATAGACCGCCGCCTGGTCCAGCGTCTGACCGGTCAGCGCGACCGATGGGGCTTTGAACTCAATGAGCATCACCGGCTGCAACCGTCTGTCATAGACCACCGCGTCCGCGCGCTGGCCGGAACNNAAGGCAGCACCGCCTCCACCGCCACCCGTGAGGCGGGGTATCCGTATTCTTCCACCAGCTCGCGCAGGAAACGCTGCCGCACCTCCTCCTCCGGGGTCATGCGAACCCGTTTGCGGCGGAACGGACAGAAAACGTAGTCCTTGCCTTCGCGATTCTCTGCACGTATCATATCTTTATCTGTATTTGGATTCCTCGCAGTCGCCCAGCAGCGAGAGATAACTCTCGTAGCGCGACAGGGCTATATCACCTCTTTCCACGGCGGGAGTCACCGCGCAACCTGTCTCGCCAAGATGCAGGCAGTTGCCGTAACGGCACGAGCGACCCGTGCGGAAAATCTCGCGGAAATAGTGCGAGATCTCCTCTTTCTCCATTGCCACCGCCCCGAAACCCTTGATACCCGGCGTGTCGATGATATAACCGCCACCCTCCAGCGGGTACATCTCCGAGAAAGTGGTCGTGTGCATCCCCGAGTCGTGCTGTGCGGACAATTCCGCCGTGCGTGTCAGTTCCCTGCCTGCAACGGCGTTCAGCAGGGTCGATTTGCCCACACCCGAATTGCCGGACAGCAGGCTCACCTTCCCTGCGAACAGCGGTAGCACAGTGTCCACACCAAGATGTGTCGCAGACACGGCATAAGTCTCGTATCCAAGCAATTGATACAGTTCCCTCCACTCACAGAGCGTGTGCATCTCCTCCTCCGTGAGGATGTCCGTCTTGTTGAACAGCAGCACCGCCGGAATACGGTACGCCTCCGCCGTGGCAAGGAAGCGGTCGATGAACGTGGTTGATGTGACAGGGTGCGCCACTGTGACCAGCAGCACCGCCTGGTCGATGTTCGCGGCGAGGATATGCGTCTGCTTGCTCAGGTTGGCGGAGCGGCGGATGATGTAGTTGCGGCGGTCCTCTATGTCCGCTATCCAGTTCGTGCCGTCCCGCAGCCGCTCGATAAGCACATAATCACCCACAGCCACGGGGTTGGTCGATCGGATACCTCGTATGCGGAAGTTGCCCTTCACGTATGCCGTAACCGGTCCGCCGCCGTCCGCAGGCTGCACCGTGTAACTGTTGCCTGTTGTCTTTATAACCAGTCCTCTCATAAGCGTCTTAAAATGCCTCTGACACTGCCAGATAGAACGAGTAGCTCTCTCTTGTTGTCCAACTCTTGTACATATTGTTGCGCGCCAAGTCCAGACGCACATTGATGTTAGCCTGATTGATTTTGAGCCTCACGCCCAAGCCGTAACCGACCTTCGGCACCTGCCATTGCCAGTCCTCGTAATGATAGACATCTCCCGCGCCCGCGAATACCGCACCGCCGAACAGCCAGAAGAGCGGGAACCGCAACTCGCCCTGCAACGCCCATAGCGTGTCGTCGCGGAACATTCCCATCCTCACACCTCTTATCAGGTCCTCCCCGCCCAAAGCGGGCAGCAACTGGAAGGGACGGTTGGCGGCGGTGCCTATTGACCATTCGCCGCGCAGCTGCCATGCGAAAATCAGATCCCTGTACAGGGGGATGTATTGCCGCAGATCGGTCGTGACCAGTCCCATGCGCGACAAGTCGGGCGTGAGTGACTCGTAGTGGAAACCCGAAAGCCGGAAGAACAGACCGTTACGGGGGTAGTAATGCCCGTCACGCGTGTCGTACTGCACCACGCCTCCGAATCCAAGCATTGATGCGATAGGCTGAAGACTGTCCGTGCGTTCGTACAGATAGTGCGCCTGCGGTCCCATGGACCAGCCGCCGCCAAGCGGACACAGACCGCTCACGCGGACATAACCGCGACAGGAGTTGTAGGGTATGGCTGTTTTGAGTGCCAACCTGTTGCCTGCCGGATAGGTCAGGTCAGGATAATTGCGGTACCCTCCGTCGTACTGAATCAGCCACGTGCGTCCACGCCCCGCATAGACGGTGCCTTTTGTTCGCAGATACCACTGCTTGTTCAGCGTATAGGCACCCGTCAGTTGCACCATGGATGTTTCCGCCAGACTGTCACACCGGAAATACCCCTGCGCCGCACCGCCGAAAGCCCAGTCCGTTTCCGGCGAGAAAGTGACCATTGGAGCCGCTATCGCAGGCAGGTTCAGCGCGCTATCGACTATCCTGTCCAGCCACGCCCAACCGCTTGCCGCGACACGGGCGGAAAGCAGACAACAGACAGCAAGAAGAAGTCTGAACCGTTTGACCATCAGACGGTCATTATTTCCTTCTCTTTTTTGGCATACACCTCGTCCACCTGCTTGATGAACCTGTCATGGAGTTTCTGCACCTCTGTTTCGGCGTCTTTCTCCGCATCCTCGGGCAGACCTTCCTTGATTTGTTTCTTGAGGGTGTCAATCGCGTCGCGGCGGGCGTTGCGGATGCTGACTTTGGCGTTCTCCGCCTCCGCTTTGCACTGCTTGGCGAGGTCGCGGCGGCGCTCCTCCGTCAGCGGGGGGATAATAAGACGAATCACTTCACCGTTGTTGTTCGGAGCAAGACCTATACTGGCATTGATGATGGCGCGCTCTATGGTGCCGAGCATCTTCTTGTCCCACGGCTGGATCTGGATGGTTCGCGCGTCCGGGGTGGTTACGGTCGCGACGGAAGAGAGAGGACTCTGCTGTCCGTAGTAATCCACTCGGATGGCATCCAGTATGCGGGTACTCGCCTTCCCGGCGCGGATATGCGCCAGCGTGTCGTCCAAATAAGCCACAGCCGCTTCCATCTGCTCCGTAGCCTGCGCCTGAATCTGTTTGGGTTCTGTCATAGTCTGATATTTATAAAATGTGAATTACTCAACTTCCAACTCTGAAACTTCTTTCAACTTTCAACTTTCAACAAACCTTCACCAGCGTGCCGATACGCTCGCCGTTCACCACGCGGCGGAGATTGCCCGGTGTGTCCATATCGAACACGTAAATAGGCATCCTGTTCTCCATACACATCGTGATTGCGGTCAGGTCCATCACGTGCAACTTGCGGCGCAGCACCTCGTCGTAGGTAATCTCGTCGAACTTGACCGCATCCGGGTCCTTCTCGGGATCGGCGGTATAAATACCGTCCACACGGGTGCCTTTGAACAGCACGTCCGCCTCAATCTCGATCGCCTTCAGCGATGATGCCGTGTCGGTGGTGAAGTACGGATTGCCCGTACCGGCGGCGAATATCACCACATTCCCTTTTCCCAGAAGCCGTACCGCCTTCTCCTTGCTGTAGAACTCGCCGACAGGTTCCATCCGCACGTTCGTCAGCACGCGGACTTTCTGCCCTGTTGCCTCCAAAGCAGACGACAGTGCCAGCGAGTTGATGACGGTCGCCAGCATACCCATCTGGTCACCTTTCACGCGGTCAAAACCTTTCTGCGCACCGCTCAATCCCCGGAAGATATTCCCTCCGCCAATCACGATGCCAATCTCCAAACCGGTGTCCGCCATATCCTTGATCTGCGCGGCATACTGCTCCAGCCGCTCGCGGTCAATGCCGTAGCCCTGCCGTCCCATCAGGCTCTCGCCCGACAACTTGAGTAAGATACGATGATACATAATGCTTGTTATCTTCACTAAAACGCCGCAAAAATACACACACCCGTCCACATACGCAATACCCCCCGAAAGTTTCCGGCCATCCCAGTTCCTGCCCTTTACATATCCATAGAGGCGGGAAAGCACCAAAATCTATCAGTCAAAACAAAAAAAATGCCATCCGCACATTACAAAGATGACGCATATTTACATTTTTTCCGTAAAGTTATTTCATTTTAAATAAATATGCAGTATCTTTGCTCGATTTTTTAGGTTTAATTAAACTCTCTTTCCACAGAGTGAAACACACAACGCGGGGAGGGGGGGTAATTGACTGATAATCACAATGTTGTTGATACAAGTGCGGCATAATGAGATGTAGAAGAGTGGGGCGTGTATGCATACTTTGCAAGTATGTATATGCGTTCCATTCTATTTAACCGGTCAATAAGCGAATAAATAGATGCGATATATGGAAAAGAAGGTATTATCAGGTAGCAAGGTCACGCGTATTCGGGGTGTGCTATCAGGTATGTGTGAAAATCTCAACGCTTATGCAAGGGTCGGATTGTTCCTGCTCTTGTTCGCATGGTTGCCTGTCAGGGCGGTCGCAGCAGTATATGATTTTACGCCGACGGATGGTGGCTTGGTGGTCAATCTCAAACCGGGTGACCGGATTTTGTTGTCCACTTGGGTGGACGTAAACGGTAACGGTGTTGAGGATTCCGGAGAGGAATTTTTCGTGTGCCATTACCCGAGTTCTACGGGCGGCTATTTCGGTTACAAGAACTGGGATGGTAACAAAGGAAACTTCCTTAAGTTGATTCCGCAAGCCGCAGATGCAACGGAACCCGCTTCTCCTTCTATTTGGACCATTGATGACCCTGTAACGTTTCTTTATAGTGGTCAAACTTATCCGCTGGATGGTATCGCCTATACGATGTGGAGTACCAACCCNNTGCGCACGTCTGACGGCAATTCGTTCAGATTCCAAGGTGATTTGACCAGAGAGGCAAACCATAACAACATCTGTAACGCCATCTTTGTCGTGCCGACCAACCGCTCTACCGTTACCACGTTTGACCCGAATAAAACATTAAATACCTTAGAGGGGAGAACGCAAGATGCCCAAGGCCGATTCAATGGTGAGAAGGGTTATGGTTTTTTGGGTCTGCCTTATCGCGAAGTGTATTGGCTCGACATACCGAGAGGCAACTCTCCTGTTTCTTACACCAATGCTTCGCTGGTCGGTTTCAATAAAACATTAAGCACAATACAATATAGTAACAAAGAAGCATCGGCTCGACCGGGTCAGGCATTGTATGCTTATGGTAATAAAGATAAACACCATGCTACCCCGCGTACGATTTACCGTTTGTATGTGCTGAATGATCCGTTGACTTCTACTTGTGCGGATTCGTATTATTTCGCGTACGACGAGCAGGACTCTGCACAATACAATAAAAACTTTGCTGTAACGCCGGCGAAATACACCGATAAGAAGAAGACCTATACCATCGACCGTCTGGTCTGCATGGAGCGTCTTGGGGAGACCAATTACTATGTTTCCGACTGGATGAACGTACCCGTACCCGATAATACCTATTATTATGTGGGATATCAGAATAAGTATTGCCATAAGGACCAAGGTGACCAGTTTGATTCGCAGTTCAAGAATATTGACACGCTCAAAATCCAGCACTTGGGAAAGCCTGCACCGAGAGGTGCTTTCGGACGTATGATAGTGGACGCGACGCAAACGGGCAAACAGAACCTTGGTGTGGAGTTCCAACCCGGTGGTTATTTCCTGCGTACCAATACCGGCCGTAATATCCGGTTGGTTCCGAATGCAGATGGTACGACCTGGACGTGCGAGGAGATGTGGCATATCACGGCTGAGTACGCTGCTCTGACCATCAAAGCTACGATGTTCACCGGCTCCGAATACAGCGATGACGACCCGGGCTCGGATATCCCCGATTGGAGTGAGATGGTACGCGGAACGGATGTACCGGTTATTGGTGCAGATGATA
>DBVX01000078.1:241-19076 GCA_002308815.1 Bacteroidales bacterium UBA1253 | reverse complement strand
AACCAAGCAATGTACATTTGATTATCTGAGAGTTTCATGGGATTAAACGGTTTTTATGAGTTTTATCGGACAGTAATAAAAGAATATTTGAACTGAACAAATTTGTGTGATTTTTATTTTACAAAATGAATGAAAATGCAAATATATTCATCTTCAAACTGTATAAAACTGCATATTTTATCAGAAAATCATTTTTTTGCGGTAATATCAGTATTTCAATCTGTCAAAGACCAAGTTTTTTCGCCGGACGGGTGTTTTTCAGGCTTTTCATATCAAAAATCCGCACAAGGTTGCGCAAGGCGGGAAAAAGCCTTATCTTTGCCGCGTTCAGAACAAATCATTAACACAATACAAAAACTATTTTAACACAATGAGAAAAATCCTATGTTTCGTGCTGGCAATCGCCGCGATGACGGTGTATGCCAAAGAGTACAAGTACGTGACCGTACCGAACGACCCCGCACAGGCGAGGCAGTACACGCTTGACAACGGTCTGACCGTGTTCATGAGCCGCAACGCGGAAAAGCCGGAAATCCAGACGATGATAGCCGTGCGCGCGGGCGGTCAGAACGACCCGCTCAACTCGACCGGTCTGGCACACTACCTCGAACACCTCATGTTCAAAGGCACGCAGAGCTACGGCACGACCGACTACGGCAGGGAACTGCCCCTGCTCCGGCAGATAGACGAACTCTACGAGCAGTACGGACAGACGACCGACCCCGAGAAACGCGCCGCCATCTACCACCAGATAGACAGCATATCCTACCTCAACTCGAAGATAGCCGTAGCCAACGAGTTTGACAAACTGATGTCACTCATCGGCGCCACAGGCGTGAACGCCTACACAAGCGACGACCGCACGTGCTACCACGAGGTCATCCCCGCCGGCGAACTGCGCCGCTGGGCCATCATCGAGTCCGACCGTTTCCAGCACATGGTCATCCGCGGTTTCCACACCGAACTGGAGGCTGTGTATGAGGAGTTCAACATGTACAGCACGATGGACCGCGACAAAATAATGCTCGCCGTGAACAACATCCTCTACCCGAACGTGCCCTACCGCCAGCACTCCATCATCGGCACACAGGAGCACCTGAAGAACCCGTCCATCAAGAACATACGCAGTTTCTATGACAACTACTACCGTCCCAACAACACGGTCATCTGCCTTGCCGGCGACCTCGACTTCGACAAGACCATCGCGCTGATAGACGAGTACTTCGGCGCATGGCAGCCCAATCCGGACATCGTGAACTACACCACCCCGTACCAGCCCGCGCTTACCCAGCACAAAGACACCGTGGTCTATGGCAAGGAGTCGCCCGCCGTATGGATGGGCTGGCGCATGCCCGACATCACTCACAAGGACATGGACATCATCGAGGTGATGGAGAGCGTGCTGCAGAACGGCAAGTGCGGTCTATTAGACGTGGACATCGACCAACAGCAGCGCATGCTGAGCGTCGGCGCAGGGGCACTGGCAGGCAAGGACTTCACCACGTTCTTCATGATCGGCACCCCCAAGGAGGGTCAGAGCCTCGAGGAAGTGCGCAAGATGCTGTTGGACGAGATAGAGAAACTGAAACGCGGCGAGTTCTCCGAGAAGATGCTGCAAGCCATCAACGCCAACTCGCGCCGTTACGAGATGGAGAGCCTCCAGTCGAACCGCTCACGCGCCAACAAGTTCCTGAACTCATATATCTACAACATTCCCTACGCGGATGTCATCGGCGAACTGGACCGCAAGGCAAAGGTGACGCGAGAGGACATCATACGCGTAGCCAACGACTACTTCACAGACAGTTACGCCTGCGTCTTCAAGCAGCAGGGCGAAGATGTCAATCCGCCCAAAGTGGATAAGCCCAAGATAACGCCCATCGACATGAACCGCGAGGCACAGTCGCCGCGCATGAAGGAGCTTGCCGCCATGTCCGCCGACCAGCTGCAACCCCAGTTCCTGCATTTCGACAAGGATCTGAACCGCTCGACGCTGAACAACGGTCAGGAACTGCTCTACGTGCAGAACAAGGAGAACGAACTGTTCGAACTGGACTTCTGCATCGAAAAGGGTACACACCAGGACCCGTCCCTGTCGCTTGCCACCGACCTGCTCTCGTACCTCGGGACGGTGACAATGACCACCGAAATCTTCCAGTCAGGTCTCTACCAGATTGCCGCCGAAGCCAATGCCTACACCGGCACCAATGAGACGCATTTCCATATCTACGGTCTGCAGGAGAACTTCGGGAAGACGCTCGAACTGCTGGAGGACTGGGTGCTGACCGCCCGTCCGGAAGAGACCGTCTATCAGGAAGTCGTGGCTGACCGCATCAAGGCACACGAGGACAGCAAACTCGACCAGCGCTCGTGCTTCGGCAACCTGCGCAGTTACGGGACATACGGAAAGAAGAACTTCCGCCGGATGGTTCTCACTCCCAAGCAAATGAAGAAACTGTCGGGCGAGAAAGTGCTGGCGCGTCTGCGCGCGCTGATTCCCGGCATCTGCCGCGTGACCTACTACGGACCGATGACCGAAGGCGAACTCAAGCAGGTACTCAACACGCAGTCGAAACTGGTGGCGCAAGGCAAACGCGAACAGCAGATCCACAGCAAGCGCATACAGCCCGAAGTGGTGAAGAAAAGCGAAATCTATATCGCACCGTTCGATGCCAACACCACCTACTATGTGGGCTACGCCAACTGGGGCGAGATATACAATTCCAAAGACGAGGCCATCATCCGCCTCTACAACGAGTATTTCGACGGTTCGATGGGCTCCATCGTGTTCCAAGAGATGCGTGAGGCGCGCGCGCTGTGCTACACCTCCGCCGCCTACTACAGCATGGCAGGACACAAGGGCGAGAACAACTCATACATCACCTATATCATCACGCAGAACGACAAACTGAAAGACTGTATGCTGACCTTCGACTCGATATGCAACTTCATGCCGATGTCGCAGGCGGCGTTCGAGCAGGCCAAGTCGTCGCTGCTGAAGAACATCGAGAAACGCCGCTACGTGCGCTCGTCGTCCATCGGCTCGTACCTCGGCTTCCGCGACAAGGGCTGGGACCACGACCTGTTCGAGGACATCTACCGTGAGACAAAGAACCTCACCCTTGAGGACGTGCAGGCGTTCCAGAAGAAACACGTAGCCAACCGCACCTACCGCTATTTCTTCCTCGGCAACGAGAAGGAGATGCCGATGGACTTCCTGAAGACAAGAGGTGCTGTCCGCCGCCTGAAAATCAAGGACATATTCGTCTATTAAGTTGAAAGTTAATAGTTGAAAGAAGATTGTGAGTTGAAAGTATGGGATATAAAGTAAAATACACGACAGCGCAGGTGAATGAAGCGATGGATACGACGGTAAGCCGCCTTCGTAATGAAGGCGTGCTTACGTCGGACACCGTCTATATCGTGCTGATGAACGGCGGGACATGGTTCGCCTCGCACGTGTTCGACCGTCTGGGCGAGCCGATGAACGAGGTTCACTACGTCAAACTCCATTCCTACGACGGACAGAGCAGCGGCGACATCCATTGGGACTATCTGCCCACGATGGAGCTGACGGGTCGCGATGTGGTTGTGCTGGACGACATCTGCGACACGGGCAAGACGGATATGGCTCTCTACGCATACCTGCAATCGCTCAAGCCGCAGTCGATGGCGTTCCTCACGCTTCTGAAAAGGACTTCCACCAAGCTGCCTTCGGAGATACGGCTCTATTCGTGCATCACGGATGACTCGGCGGACTTCTTCGTGGGCTGCGGACTGGACGACAACGGACAGGGCAGACTGCTCCCGTATGTGGGCGTGGTGGAGAAAAACTGCGTATTCTGATACGCTCAAGTTATAACCTTTTATCCATATATCAGCATAAAAAAATGAGACACCACATTTTCCTCCTCATACTTCTGATTGCCATTCCGTTGGAAGCACAGAACAGTTTTGACGAGTTTGTAAAGAAGCAGAACCAAAACTTCAATCAGTTCAAGTCCGACAAGCAGGCGGAGTTCGACTCGTTCCGCAAGCGTGTGAACGAGCAGTACGCGGACTTTATGCGTCAGTCCTGGAATACAATCCCCGTACACGAGGCTGTGAAGCCGAAGGAAGAAAAGACACTTCCGCCGGTGGTCTATCAGGTTCCAAATAACACACCAAAGCCGACACCAACTCCGAAGCCAACGCCTACTCCGAAACCGGATCCAACTCCGGCACAAACTCCCAAGCATGAACCGGACGCGGACACCAAGCCGGTGCAGATTGCCGTCAAGCCGAAAGTGGTGGTCGTTCCCGCACCGGAACCCGCACCGGAACCCATTGCCCCCGTACGCCCGAAAGAGGAGCCGTACAAGAAAGTCTCAATATCCTATTATGGCAATCTGATTACTGTCGGTTTCCCGATCAATGACAACCTCAAATTACAGGCATTAAACGAAAACGCGGTTGCTGATGCTTGGCAGCAGCTCTCCGACAGCCGCTATGACATAACAGTCAAGACCGCCCTTGATGCCCGCAAGGCGAATACGCTGTGTGACTGGGCGTACATGAAGATGCTGCAGACCGTCACTGAAAAACAGTACGGAAAAACCAGCGAGGCAGTACTGGCGCAGGCATTTGTGATGGTGCAATCCGGCTACCGCATAAGAATCGGCATGAGCGACACCAAACTGTATATGCTCGTCGCCAGCCTGTATGACATCTTCAGTATGTCCTACTACACGCTTGACGGAGACAAGTTCTACAATGTAAGCGGCGAGAAAGGTGTCAAAATGAGGGTGACCGCCGCGAAATGGGACAAGGAGCAATCGCTCTCGCTGCAACTAACTCAATTGCCCGATCTGGAAAGCGACCCAACTCCCGCACGCACGCTGCGGTCCAACAAAGGCGTTTCCGCTTCAGTGAGCGTTAACAAGAACCTGATTGACTTCTTTGACTCATACCCGCAGGCGTGTTTCAACGGCGATGAAAACACGCGCTGGGCGGCATACGCCAACACCCCAGTGGAGCAGTCGGTCAAGGACATGCTCTATCCTTCCCTGCGGCAGACCATCTCATCCCTGAACGAGCGAGATGCCGTTGACATATTGCTCAACTGGGTGCAGACCGCTTTCGAATACGGCTATGATGACAAGATATGGGGTGGCGACCGCGCTTTCTTCGCGCAGGAGACTCTCTATTATCCCTATTGCGACTGCGAGGACCGTTCCATCCTCTTCTCGCGTCTTGTGCGTGATCTGACGGGACTGGATGTGGTGCTGCTGCATTACCCCGGGCATCTCGCCACAGCTGTCGCTTTCAACGGCAACGTCAATGGCGACTATCTGACCTACAAGAACCGCAGGTACGTTGTCTGCGACCCGACCTACATCAATGCCGAAGTGGGACGCACTATGCCGAACATGAACAATCAGGAGGCACAAGTCATCGCACTAAAATAGATTCGCGGACTTTTATTCCGATGAACATTCTGCGCCGATACCTGTCCCCCGTCCTTTTCCCCGCCCGCTGCGCGGGATGCGGACAAGTTATTGAGCCGCCGATGCCGGAAACTCCCGTCCCATCCGTCTGTCAGGATTGTGTCCGCGCTTTGGAACGGACGGAGCAATTCTCCCTGCGCGGCAACCTGACAGAAGATTTGTTCGCAACCAACCATCAGTTCGAGCGGGCGGCGACGTTCTGCTTTTACGACAAGCATGACTTGGTGAGCCATCTCATACAGAATGCCAAGTACGGAAGACAGCCTGAGATCAACTATGAGCTGGCGCGTCTGGCGGCTCTGGACGGACTACAGTCCGATTTCTTCGACGACATCAGTGTCATCATCCCCGTTCCTCTCCATCCCCGCCGTTACCGGCAGCGCGGCTACAACCAGTCCGACTATATCGCGCGCGGACTTTCGGACGTGCTGAACATCCCCGTGGACACTACCCACATCACACGCATCCGCAACAACCCGCAGCAGGCACTGACCCGAGGCAAGGAGAGGGAAAGGAACGTGGAGGGGGTATTCGACGTGAATCATCCGGAGGAGATGTACCGCAGGCATATCCTCATTGTGGATGATGTCATCACTACAGGCAGCACCATCCGATCCTGCATGAAAACCATATCCGCCTTCAGGGGTGCGCGCATCAGCGTCTTCGCCCTCGCCAAAGCAAGATGAATGTTTTTTTTGCACAGATGAACAGAACGCCGTACCTTCGCGCGATTTTCAATATTCTTTGAAGAAATGGAATTCAGTGCCAATCAAATCAGCCAATTGCTCGGCGGAACGGTCGAGGGTGACGGCAACCGTACCGTCCGCAATGTGGCAGGCATAGAAACAGCCCGTGAGGGCGACCTGTGCTTTTTAGGGGATGCCAAGTATATCCACTACCTTTCAGACACAAAGGCTTCCGTTGTGCTGCTTTCGCGCAATATCGCCTTTGACGGCAAGACGGATGCCACGGTCATCCGCGTGGACAACGCCCGCGCGGCAATGGCTGCCCTGCTGGGCGAGGTGGCGAAAGCGCTCAATCCTGCGAAACGCGGAGTGGAAACGGGTGCTTACATAAGCGAGGGCGTGAGCGTACCCGATGACGCATACATCGGCACAGGCGCATACATCGGAAAGGGTGTCCGTCTGGGCGCAGGCGTGCAAGTCTATCCGCAGACGTACATCGGTGACGGTGTTGTCATAGGCGACCGAACCGTTCTCTACGCGGGCGTGAAAGTCTATTACGGCTGCCGCGTGGGCAACGACTGCATATTGCACAGCGGCGCGGTGATCGGTTCGGACGGGTTCGGTTTCGAACCGGACGAACAAGGTGTGTACCACAAAGTGCCGCAGATAGGTACGGTAGTGATTGAGGACGATGTGGAGATAGGTGCGAACACAACTGTGGACCGCGCGATGATGGGCGAGACACGCATCGGAAAGAACACGAAGATTGACAACCTGTGCCAGATAGCCCACAACGTTCAAATAGGCGAATCAACCGTACTGTGCGCGCAGGTAGGTATAGCCGGTTCGACGAAGATAGGCAGTCATTGCACACTGACGGGGCAAGTGGGCGTAACGGGTCACATCGAGATAGCCGACGGATGTATGTTCGGGGCAAAATCGGGCGTGGCAGGCACCATCCGCAAGGCGGGACAGTACATGGGTATGCCCGCCATTGAGGCGAACCGCTGGCGCAGGGCGCAGGCTGTCTATCGCCGCCTGCCGGACATTTACAGAAAGTTTCTATGACCCAGACCACACTTCGCGACAGTTTCACCCTGCACGGGAAAGGATTGCATACAGGCATAGATATATGCGCCACAGTACGTCCCGCGCCTGCGGATAACGGCATCCTTTTCTGCCGCACGGACTTGCCGGACAAGCCGTCAATGCCCGCCCTCGCATCGTTCGTAGGCGGCACGTCACGGGGTACGGTGCTGGAACATAAGACGTGGAGAGTGAGTACTGTGGAACACCTGATGGCAGCACTGTACGCCATGGGCGTGAGCAACTGCATAGTGGAGGTGGACGCGCCGGAAGTGCCTATCTTGGACGGCAGTGCGCGGCAATGGGTGGATGCCATCAAGCGTGTAGGCATAGTGGAGCAGGATAGTCCTGTCAGAGAGCTTGTTGTCAGCGAACCTATCCGCTTCGACAACGGAAAAGGCAGCGTGATGACCATTGAGCCTTGCGAACGGTATAAGGTGCGGGTGCATGTGGACTATCCTTCGCCCGTGTTAGGCGAACAGGATGCCGAACTGTCGGATTTGCGGGATTTCGACAAAGAGATTGCGTCCGCCCGTACGTTCTGTTTCCTCCGCGAAATCAAACCTCTGCTGCATCTGGGTCTGATCAAGGGCGGCGACCTGCAAAACGCGCTGGTCATCTACGACAAGCGAATGTGGCAATGGTCGATGAACCTTCTTGCCCGCAAACTGGGGCAGAAACCAATTGACGCTTCCCGTCTCGGCTACCTGAGTCCCCTGATTTATGAGAACGAACCCGCCCGCCACAAACTGGTGGACGTGATTGGCGACATGGCTTTACTCGGAATGCCGATACGGGGCATACTGACCGTCACGCGTCCGGGACACGGTTTCAACACATGGTGCTGCCAGCAACTTCTTAGTCACCAAACGAAAGTCGCTTGCAACGGAAGATGATCCGAACCTGTCGTGCGGATGGTATGACAGTCTGTCGGAGTAAGATCCGGAGAATGGAGAATATAGTCTATGCGCAGACCCATTCTTCCTTTTCTGTACGTGCTTCCCAGACGTACTGATGATGTCTGAAGGAATGCATCCCGCAGATGCAGCCTCAGCAGCAGGTACGTGGGCGAAAGAGGCAGGGAGTTGAGGTCGCCGACAAGCATAACAGGGTATGGCGAGGCGGCAACCGAGTCGGCGATTATGCGTGCCTGACGGAACCGGCTGCGGCTCGCCGACTGCACTTTCCGGCGTATCACGGTGTCGGTATGGAAAGGGTGTGCCGCAACAGAGTCCAGTTCACTGCCCGTGAAACGGTAGGACTCAAGATGGTTGGTGAAGAGCCGGAGCGTGTCTTGTCCGACCACCACATCGCAGCAACTGCTTATGTTCGCCCTTGAAGGGTAGCGGATGGTATGCTTGTTGACAAGCGGGTACTTGGAAAAGACGACGTTGCCGAACTGATGGCGGCTGTTATAGACCTTGAAATCGAAATAGGTATAAGGATACCCCTGAAGCGAATTCCGCAACTCGTTGAGCGTAAGGTATTCCGGGTTCTTATAGACATCTACCTCCTGAAGACAGAGAAGGTCGGCATTGCTTTGTTGCAGGAATTTTATGACCGCATTGCCCGGTGTTTTCCGAGCCTGCCCCATGCCGTGCGTGTTGTAGGTGAGGACGGTCAGGGTGCGGGTGGATGATTGTTCCGGGACGCGATAGAGAAAACCGTGGGACACAAAGAGAAACCCCGCTCCGATGAGCAGCAGAAACAGCAGCAGAAACAGTATTTTCAGGAAACGTCGCAAAGCGGAAAAATTTATTTAGGGGAGAGCGAGACAAGGGGAATCAGCATCTCCTCCATGGATATGCCTCCGTGCTGGAAAGTGTTGCGGTAGATCTGCGCGTAGTAGTTGAAGTTGTTGGGATACCCGAAGAAATCGTTGCCGGTGCAGAATACGTAACTGGTGCTGACGTTGGGGCATGGCAGACCGACACGCAGGGGCTGCCTGACCTCATAGACGTTCTTCGACTGGCAGGTGAGGGCTTTCCCTTCCTTGTACCGGAGGTTGGTGTTGGTGTTCTTGTCGCCGATGATAGGAATGGGGTTGGTGACGCGCACGGTGCCGTGGTCGGTGGTGAGAATCACTTTGTAGCCGAGGCGGGCTATCCGTGCAAGGAACGCGCGTATGGGCGAGTGCCGGAACCAAGACAACGTGAGCGAGCGGTACGCGCTCTCGTTGTTGCACAACTCGCGCATCATCTTCGAGTCGGTGCGTGCATGCGAAAGCATGTCAATAAAGTTGATAACCGCGACATTAAGCGGTGTCTGCAGTCCGCCTATCTGACGGGTGATTTTCTCGCAAAAGTCGCTTTCGTTGATTTTGTAGTATGTGAATCCGTACCGTTTGCGAAATCGGTCCAACTGGCTTTGCAGCAGTTCCTTCTCGTTGAGATTTTTTCCTTCCTCGTCCTCTTCGGAAACCCAAAGGTCTGGGAACATCTGGCGTATCTGTTCAGGCATCAGTCCGGCGAAGATGGCGTTGCGCGCGTACTGTGTGGCGGTAGGGAGGATGGAGCAGCATATCTGTTCCTCGTCCATGTTGAAGAATTCGTTGAGCAACGGTTGGATAGTTTTCCACTGGTCGTACCGGAAGTTGTCTATGACGATGACAAAGACTTTCTGTCCGCTGTCAAGCAGCGGGAACACTTTCCGCTTGAAGACATCCGGTGAAAGCAGAGGGCGTTGCGGGTTGTTCCCGTCAAACCACGATTCGTAGTTGCGTATGACCCATTTCGCCCACGCGTTGTTCGCCTGCTCGCGCTGTTGCAGCAGCATGTCGCGCATCGGCGACTGGATGTCGTGCAACCGGATATCCCACAGACTGAGCGACTTGTGGATGCTGACAAACTCATCGAACGTCCGCGCCGTGTCAATCATATAGGCTATGTCGGCGAACTCCTCACGATATGATTTGTCGGTTTCAGCCGCCACAAGCTGCCTGCTCTGTATGTGCTTTTTCAGACAAAGAAGTATCTGGTTGGGGTTGACGGGTTTGATCAGGTAGTCGGCAATCTGCTGCCCGATAGCCTGCTCCATAATGTTCTCCTCCTCGCTCTTGGTAATCATCACGACGGGAGTCTCCGGATGCAGCCTTTTCAGTTCCTGCAAGGTCTCGATGCCGCTCATTCCCGGCATCTGCTCGTCAAGGAAAACAATGTCGAATGTTTTTTCAAGGAAAGTGTCAACGGCATCCTGTCCGCTGCATACGGGGGTCACTTCGTAGCCTTTCTCCCGAAGAAAAAGGATATACGGTTGCAGGAGCTGTATCTCGTCGTCAGCCCAGAGTATCTGTTTGAGTTGCGTTCCCATAGTTGCGCCATTTGTTCAGAAGGTTGGACATATCTTCGGGCAGCGGGCTGTCGAAGAACATTTGTTCGCCGGTCCGGGGGTGCGTGAATCCGAGGGTCTTGGCGTGCAATGCCTGTCTCGGACACAGGTCGAAACAGTTGTGGATGAACTGTTTGTATTTCTGAGTGGACAGTCCCTTCAGTATTTCCGTACCACCGTATTTCTCGTCATTGAAGAGCGGATGCCCGAGGCTTTGCATGTGGACGCGTATCTGGTGCGTGCGTCCCGTCTCAAGGCGGCATTCGATGAGCGTCACGTAGGGGAAGGTCTCGATGATCTGCCAGTGGGTGACGGCGGGTTTGGCATCGGGATTGTCCTCAAGCGACCAGATGCGGTACTTCGTTCGGTCGCTTGTGTCCCGTGCGAGTGCGCCGTTGACGGTACCTTGCTGCTCGCGGAACGTCCCCCAGACGAGAGCCTGATAGGTGCGTCGGGTGGTATGCTCAAAGAACTGCAGTCCGAGTCCGGTTTTCGCATCAGGAGTCTTGGCGATCAGCAAAAGACCGGACGTGTCCTTGTCAATGCGGTGAACGAGTCCTATGTCGGGGTTATTGATATCGAGGGGGCTGCCTTTTATCTGGAAATAGTATGCGAGCGCGTGGAGCAGTGTATGCTCATAGTTGCCGTGTCCGGGGTGGACGACCAGTCCCGCCTGCTTGTTGATAACCATCAGGTCGTTGTCTTCATAAACGATGTTCAGGGGGATGTTTTCAGGAGTGATGTGCGTGTCAACCGGTTCGTGGTCAAGCAGCACGCGGATGACATCGAGCGGTTTGACCTTGTAGTTGGAGCGGACGGGAATGTCATTGACAGTGATGTGCCCGCTGTCGGCTGCGGTCTGGATGCGGTTGCGTGAAGTGCCTGCCATGTGTTCGCTCAGGTACTTGTCAATGCGCAGGGGCGACTGTCCCTTGTCCACTTCAATATGAAATCTTTCCCACAGTTCGTCCATAGCAGGGGTAAGTTTTCAGGGGTTGTGTCAGGGGATGTTCAGAAGAATTCCTCTTCGGGGTACTCGTCCGCATTGACCGAGACTGCTTTCTTGCGGTCAGTGGTGAGGAGGATATTGACAGCCTTCCCTTCCGTCAGTCTGCTTCCCGCAGCAGGATGCTGGTCATAGACTATGTACCGGTTGATGTTGTCTTCGCCGGGTTCTTTGTCATAGGTGAACGTGCCGAGTGTGAGGTGGGTGGCAAGCAACAACGAACGGCAGTCCTGTAGCCCTAGCCCCTTCAGATCCGGTGTGATGACCTGTTCCGTACCGAGTCCCTGTCCGACAACCAGTATGACGGGAGTGTGCTCGGTAAGCAGCGTCCCCGGCGTAATGGACGTGCTGTCTTCAGTGAGTATGTCAAGCACAAGATCCCGGTAAGCGGATGGTTTATAGACAAGTCCGACCGGCGTGAGTCCCATCTGCCGAAGCGTGCTTTCCGCCTGACGGTAGGGGACATCTGCGAGTTGAGGAACGGCAACCTGCCGTCTCTGACGGGCGTTCATAACCACATAGACTGTCCTTCCCCGCTTGACGCGGCTGACGGGTGCGGGTGTCTGCTCGACGATAGTGCCGAGGGGGACTTTGGAGGAATAGGTCGAGTCATACACTTCAAGACGCAGCGTCTCACCTTCCAGCAGTATCTGTGCCTCCTCCACGGTCAGCCCTGTTATTTGTGGCACTTCCACCTCAATGCCGTGTTCGGTGTACCGGTTGAGCCACCACTTGAGCGCGACGAGAAGCAGGACTGCGATAATCAATGCTATGGCAAGATTGATGAGAACGAAAGCCATAGTCCCGCGCGGATTGCTTTCCATTGCGATTTTTTGCTTGGCAGTCATTTGTTCCGATTTGCTTGAAAAAGTCAGAATTTCAAAAATCGGGCAAAAATACATTTTTTTTTGCACTCTATAAAAAAAGACGTACTTTTGCGCCGTTTTTTGAGGCACATACTTGAAAAACAATATAATTAACCAACAAAAAACGATCTTATGAAAAAGATGTTATTCATTGCAGCTGTAGCAATGTGCGTTATGAGCTGCGGTAAGAAAGCTGAAAACACTGAAGCCGCTGAACAAGAGGCTGTACAGGTAGAAGAAGTGGCTGCTCCCGTTGAGGAAGAAGTGGTTGCTGAAGAGAATGCGGCAGTTAATGCCGTAGAGGAAGTGACCGAGGCTGTAGAGGCCGTTCAGGAAGCCGTCGCTCAATAATTTCTGTTTGCAGCAATGTATGAAGAAGTGATTGCCTTTTTGGGGCAATCCTTCTTTCGGAAAGATGGCGGAGTGGTCGANNGGTCGATCGCGGCGGTCTTGAAAACCGTTGACCTTAACGGGTCCGGGGGTTCGAATCCCTCTCTTTCCGCTACATTATACTATTCAATAGTTCGTTAAAATTTTAATAACAGTTTTATATTGTGGTAGCTAAGTGCTACCAGACTATTTATTTGGTCTAAAAGCGACCGCTTAGCGATAATATTTAACATCATTTTTTTAACGAACTATTGATTGAATATAATTAACCCTTAAACAACCTAAAATTATGAAACAAAAACTATTCTCGTTATTAACCGCAGTGCTGACTATTGTAGCGATGAGTCTTTCAAGTTGCAACATCACACCATTGGTAAATGGGATAGAAGATGGAATTGGTAGCGAAGTTGCACAGGAAGAAATTGCAGAGGAGGTTGTAGAGCAGGTTGCCGCCGAATAATCCACAGGGCAGTCACTAACGAAAAGCGACAGAGATCTGAAAAATCTCTGTCGCTTTCGCTACATACACAATCCACCTGACTAAAAACTGCTTCCGCGCTTTTGTTTTTCAGCGGATTTTTGTTTGAAAATGGTGACCCTGCCGGGGCTCAAACCCGGAACCTTTGGAACCGGAATCCAACACTCTATTCAATTGAGCTACAGGGCCTTNNAGTTGAAAGTTTATAGTTGATAGTTTTTGCGTTATGTTGTCAGTTACGGCGGTTTCCCATCAGGATAAGGATGTAATACAGCAGGTTGGCGAGCGAACCGAGGGCTGCAACCACGTAGGTGTATGCCGCGCTGCGCAGAGCCGAACGCGCAAGCGGGGTCGTTTCCGCCGAAGTTATGCCCGCCCCGTCGAGCCATGCTACGGCGCGGCGGCTGGCATCAATCTCAACAGGTAGCGTGATAAAGGAGAACAAAGTGGTCAGGGCGAAGAGGACGACACCCACTTCCAAAATAACCGGAAAGGTCTGAATGAGCAGCATACCTGCCAGCAGCACCCACATCATCCATTTGCCTGCGAAACTGACTACGGGAACCAGAGCCGTGCGCACCTTGAGCGGCGCGTATGCCACCTCGTGCTGTACGGCATGTCCGCATTCGTGCGCCNNGTGCGCAGCCACCGCCGCTGCCGCCACAGAAGCGGAGTTATAGACGCTCTCCGAGAGGTTGACGGTACGGTCTGCGGGGTTGTAGTGGTCGGTCAGGTGACCTTTGGTACATGTCACCTGCACGCCGGTTATGCCGTTGTCACGCAGCATTTTCTCCGCCACCTCCCTGCCGGTCATACGCAACGGCACGCGGGAGTACTTCTTGAACTTGCGCTCCAGCGATGCCGACACAATCCAACTCGCGGCAGCAATGCCGATGAATATAATCCAATAAAGCGTGTTGGCGGAATATACCAATTGCTGTTCCATTTATTTCGTCGCTTTCATTTTCCTGCACACTTTGCATTCGCCGTAAACAGTCAGTTCGAAACGGCTCATGACAAAGTTGCTGTATTTCTTCTCGCCCACCAAACGGGCTATACCTGTGTCTTTCAGTTCGGTCTGTCTGCCGCACTTCGTGCATATCATCCGGATGCGGTTCTGTCCCGTTTCGTTGAGTTCGTATTCCGTTTTCCGGCTTGCGCCGGCAGGACTGCATACTCTTATTATCTCCGCCTCGGTCAGCACCCGTAGCGCGTTATAGACCGTTGCGCGGCAGATATGCTCTTTCTCCGCTTGGCTGACCAGTTCCGCTACTGTCCATTTCCTCCTCCCCGTGCAGAACATCCGCAAAAGGATCTGCCTCTCCATTGACACGCGCATACCGTGAGCGGCGATGTACTGCCCCAGCCGGCGGGATGCCTGTTTGTAACCGCTCTCCTGATGCGTCATATCTCCTTGACATACGCGCGGCGGCGCTTGTGCTGTCTGGTCTCGAACAGTTCCATTTGGGATAGCACCTTCGTGTTGGTTTCCAGCATGGCGGTCGTTTCGGTTTGTTTGATGCCGTATTGGATGAAATACGGCACCCAGTCCGCCAGAATCACGCTGTTGATGCCCTTGTTCTGATAGTCGGGTCTGACCCCTATAAGCAGAAGGTCAAACACTTCCATCTTTTTTGCGCGCAGAGCTTTCAGTATGTGATACCATCCGAACGGGAAGAGTTTTCCTCCACATTTGCGCACCGCCTCGGATATGTCCGGCATTCCGACCCCTGCACCCACTATCTCGTCCTTCTCGTTCACCACCACCGTGACGAAATCGAAATTGAGGATGGGGAAATACATATCGCGGTAGTAGTCCTTCTGCCGCTGGGTCATAGGCTGGAAGTTGTACAGGTTCTGATACGCCTCGTCCAGCACGTCCATATACGTCGAACCGTACTTCCGCTGCAGTTCCTTGGCGGAACGCACCTTGTCCACGCGGACGTGGTACCGCTGCTTCACGATCTCGCTGATGCGCGCCAGTTTCTCAGGCATAATCTGTGGCGGCGTGATGCGGTGCTCAATCCAGTCCGCCTCCTTGCGCAGCCCGTAGTCCTCAAGATGCTTCGCGTAGTAGGCATAGTTGTATAGCGAGGCCAGCGGAGCCAGATAGTCAAATCCTTCAATGAGCAATCCCTGATGATCCCAGTCGGTGAAGCCCACCGGACCGTTCATCTGTGTCATCCCGCGTTGCTTGCCCCAGTCCCGGACGGCATCCAGCAGCGCGCGGCTCACCTCCTCGTCATCCACAAAATCCATCCATCCGAAACGCACTTTCTTACAGTTCCAATGCTCATTGGCGCGATGGTTGATGATGGCGGCTATGCGTCCCACCGCTTTCCCGTCGCGGTACGCCATAAAGAGTTGCTTCTCACAAACCTCCAGAGCGGGGTTCTTTTTTTCGTCAAACGTGCGCAACTCGTCCAGAAAGAGAGGAGGGCAATAGTATTGGCAATCAGCGTACAGACTGTTGGCGAATTCAATGAATCGGCGTAACTCCCCACGTGTGCATATTTTCCGAATTTCCAAAGACATTCCGGTGTGTTTGCATCAAAACAGCGCGCAAAAGTACAGTTTTTTTCTTTAAGATAAACAACTATGCAACATTTTTTGTACTTTTGCGCGCTTTTTTGGTGTTTTACGAAAGATTGACAGTCCGTATGCAGTTGAAGAATGTCGCCGTTTATTGTGCCTCGTCCTCGCAGGTCAGGCAGATCTATCACGATGAGGCATACCGTCTGGGCGGTATGTTCGCCTCGGAGCATATCGGGGTGGTTTACGGTGACGGCGGGATAGGTCTGATGGGCACGCTGGCTCGCGGTGTGCTGGACGGCGGGGGCGAAATAACCGGTGTCATCCCGCAGTTTATGGTGGACGAGGGCTGGAACAACACGGGCAGCACCCGCACGATTGTGGTGGAGACGATGCACGAGCGCAAGGCGAAGATAGAGACACTGGGCGATGGAATGGTGGCTCTTCCGGGCGGTATCGGCACGTTTGAGGAACTGTTAGAGTGCCTGACGTGGAAGCAACTGGGGCTGCACACCAAGCCGGTGGTCATTCTGAACACCGAGGGGTTCTACGACAGTCTTCTGGCGGCTATTGACAAGATGGTGGAGGAGCGGTTTATGCGTCCCGTCTATCAGGAGATGTACACGGTTGTCCGTCACGCCGACGAGGTTATCCCCGCCCTTCGTAACGCCGGAACATGGGACAGGACAATCCGCAAAGACGCAGCCATCTGACCGATATGTATCTGTTTCATCCACATATTGCGTCCCTTTATTCATCGGCAGGTTTTGCATGGTTGCTTCTTGCACTGCTAGTTTGCGCTGTGGTGACGCGCGTTTCCTATCCGCTATTCCTGCACGACTGTGTGTCGGTGGTTTTCTCAAGGATTGCCCGCCGTTATTCGGACACGACCCGTCCTGCCACTATCGTTTTCTCCCATCTGTTCCTGCTGGGTACGCTTGCCATGTGCCTGTGGCTGTGTCTCTACGCGGACGGCCCTTTGCATTGGCTGCATTACGGAATGACCGCCGGACTGGTGGTTGTATGGCTGCTGATGCGGTTTCTGCTTCTCCGTTTCCTCGGCTATGTGTTCTCTTTCCGTCACGAGGCGCAAGCCGTTCACGAGGATTCGCTCTCGCTGCTGATGCTGGTGGCTATGGTTCAGTATGTCGCCTGCTGTCTTGCCCCGCTGATATCTGCGCAAGATGTCTTCCGGTGGATCGCAACAGGTGTGGCGGGGGTTTATCTCACCACGCTGACAGGAAAGATGGTTGTCACGTATGCGAGATCATTCAGAACGCTGTTTTATATCTGCCTCTATATACTGACCGTTGAGATTCTTCCTCCGGCGGCACTTTACCTCATCGCCTTTCAGATAAGCACTATCGAATAAACAAAGCTCATATAGCAAAGAAAATGTATAAGATTTTAATCTCACAACCCCGTCCTCTGACCGACCATAACCGCTACACGGATATGGAGGAGGAGTTCGGTGTGACGTTTGACTTCCGCCAGCTCATCCGTCTGGACGGACTGGACGTGAAGGAGTTCCGCAAGCAGCATATCAACCCGCTGGACTACTCGGCGGTGCTACTCAACACCCGCGTCGCTGCTGACCAGTATTTCCGTCTCTGCACGGAGATGCGCATCAATGTGCCGGACACGATGCACTTCTACTGCCTGAGCGAGTCCATCGCCGGATACCTGCAGAGGTACATCCCCTACCGCAAGCGCAAGGTCTTCTTTGCGGAGAACAACAGCTTCGAGGAACTGCTACCGACCATGAACCGCCGTCCCAACGAGAAATACCTGATGGTGGTGTCCGAGAACCACAGCGATGACGTGATCAACATGTTGGCGGGACACAACATCGTTGTCAAGCCTGCGGTCATGTACCGCTCCGTACCCGCCGAATGGGACAAGAACGAGCCGTTCGACTACAGGATGGTTGTCGTCTTCACATCCACCGGCGTAACGGCTCTGCACAACAGTTTTCCCGACCTCAAGGCAGGCGATATTGCCATTGCCGCATTTGGTCAGAACACCGTTGCCGCATTGCGCGGTTACGGTCTTGAGCCGGATGTTCAGGCTCCCACCCCCGAGTTTCCGGGTATCACATCGGCTATCCATTACTACCTTGAGAACCACCGTGAACAATAGACGCGTGGCACCGGATTGTTACAAATTTCCAAAATCGCAGCGTCTGTGCGGCAAGATGCGCATCAACGCATTCTATCAGCAGGGACGTAAGTTCGTGGCATGGCCGCTGCGCGTGACATGGCTGCGCAAGGATGCGGCCGCCTCCCACACTCCCGAGGACACGGAGGTGCTGGTTTGGGCACCCAAAGCCCTTTTCCGCCACGCTGTGGACAGAAACCGGCTGCGCCGTCTGATGCGCGAGGCGTGGCGACTGCAACAGCACGACCTGAAAGGTTCGTATGTGCTGGCGTTCAATTATATGGACAAGGGCATACTCCCCTACCCTGTTGTCTTCCGGGCCGTGTCGAAAGCCATTGACAAACTCAACAGTCTGTCCGATGATTCATAAGTATTTAAGGCAAGCTTTTCTTCTGCCGGTGTATTTCTACCGCGCCTGCATCTCCCCGCTTACACCGCCATCATGCCGTTTCACGCCCACGTGCAGCCAGTATGCCATCGAGGCGATTCGCAAGCATGGCCCCTTCAAGGGCCTAGTGCTCGCCGTGTGGCGCATCCTGCGTTGCAACCCNNCACCCGTGGGGCGGCAGCGGATATGACCCCGTTCCTTGAGATGTTTCTGTCTCTGTTTTGCATATAGATAATAAAAAAATCACTGATTTATTGTACAATCAGCGAGAAGGCATTACCTTTGCCGCTTGATACAACAAATACTGCTTTTGCAGGGCGTTTCCCTGCGTAATGTCAATTTGATGCAGACCTTGCGGTTCTGTAGTCGGACAAGAGATGAAATCGGATTACATTATTGAAGTGAACCATGTCTTCAAGCAGTTTGAAGACGG
>DBVX01000078.1:0-170 GCA_002308815.1 Bacteroidales bacterium UBA1253 | reverse complement strand
TTAGGTCCATCCGGTTGCGGAAAGACGACTTTGCTTCGCTGTATAGCGGGTTTCCAAGTCGCGTCAGAGGGCGATATCCTTCTGAACGGCGAGGACATGACCGACCTTCCGGCGAACAAGCGTCCGGTGAACACCGTTTTCCAGAAGTATGCCTTATTCCCCCATCTGAA
>DBVX01000094.1:1063-11348 GCA_002308815.1 Bacteroidales bacterium UBA1253 | reverse complement strand
TTCACGGACTGCGAGGTGAGCGTGTCACCCAACTGTTGCGTGATTGAGGACAAAAAACCAATCTTCACTACCGTGAGCGACCTGCTGCGCAAGTCGGTGGACAACACCCGCCAACTGCTGCGCCGCGAACTGGAGATACAGAAGGGTGAACTGGAAGAACAGTATTTCTTCACATCGCTTGAGAAGATTTTCATTGAGAACCGCATCTACAAGGAGGAGGGTTACGAACAGGCACCGGACAAGGAGAAACTGATACGTTTTGTGGACAAGGCTCTCACCCCGTTCAAGGCGCAGTTGCTCCGTGAGGTCAAACGGGAGGACATCGAGCGGCTGTTCGAAATCAAGATGATACGCATCACGCGCTTCGACTCGAAGAAGGCGGACGAATTGATGCGCGACCTCAAGAAACGCATCGAGCAGACGCAACGTGACCTGAACCATCTGACTGACTATACCATCCGCTGGTTCGAGCATTTACGGGAGACCTACGGTGCACAGCACCCCCGTCTGACCGAAGTGCGCAACTTCGCCTCCATCAACGTCAAGACCGTCATCGAGGCGAACGAGAAACTCTATATCAACCGCGAGGAGGGCTTCATCGGCACGGGACTGAAGAAAGACGAGTTCCTGTGCAACTGTTCCGGCATCGACGACATCATCGTCTTCCACAAGGACGGCAAATACAAGATCATCCGCGTGAGCGAGAAGACGTTCATCGGCACGGACATACTCCATGTGGACATCTTCAAGAAGAACGACACGCGCACCATCTACAACATCGTCTATCGCGACGGCAAGGGCGGTGTGAGTTACGTCAAGCGCTTCAGCGTGACAGGTGTGGCGAAAGACAAGGAGTACGACCTGACACAGGGCAAGACGGGAAGCCGCATCCTTTATTTCACCGCCAACCCCAACGGTGAGGCGGAAACCGTACGTGTCCAGCTCAAGCCTGCTCCCCATATCAAGAAATTGGAGTTCGCATACGATTTCAGCACGCTGGCTGTCAAAAGCCGCAGCGCGCGGGGCAACCTGCTCACCAAATACGAGGTCAAGGCGGTATCGCTCAAGCAGAAAGGCCATTCGACATTAGGCGGCAGGAAAGTTTGGTTCGACCCGGACGTGCTGCGCCTCAACTACGACGGACAGGGACGGTATCTCGGCGAGTTCAAGGACGATGACCGCATCCTTGTCATCACGCGCGGAGGTAATTACTACCTCAACACGTTCGATCTGACCGCCCACTTCGATGACGATATACGCGTCATCGAGCGTTTCGATGCGGAGAAGGTCTGGACACTCATTTTCTGGAACGCTGAACTGGGATACTACTACGCCAAGCGGTTCACAATAGACGCGCAGGCGAAAGCACAGAACTTCCTCGGCGACAACTCGGAGAGCCGCATCGTGCTGCTTACCGACCGGCAGGAGCCTGTATTCCTTGTGAAATACGAGGAAGACTGGCGCGAACCCGCCACACTGGAGATGACAGACTTTATCTCCGTCAAGTCCCCTAAAGCCAAAGGAAAACGTCTGACCACGCTGCCCGTCGCCTCCATTGAGGATATCAGCCCCGAACCGGAGGAAACAACAGAGGATTCTGATGAATCGGAGATTGCGGATAATTCCGAAATTTCAGAAAACATAGAACGTCCGGAGTCTTCCGAAAGCACAGAAACACCTCCTGTGAATCACGTCCCGCTGACCATCAGTTCGGATATGCCGGAGGACAGCAAACCCGTTGACGGAGGACAACTCAGCCTATTCTGACAACAATCCATACTCACCCGACACCCCTACGATTATGCGACACAACAGACTTCTTCTTATCATAGCGGCGGCAGCAGGTCTGCTATCCGAAAGCGAAGCCGTACTGGCGCAGTGTGTCAATATGACTGACCTCGATGACCCGGGAACCACCTGCTCGGTGTTCAACCACGAGTTCATCTACAAGACCTACTCAATAGAGAACTACGACTGGAAGGAATATCCGAACGTAATAGAGGATTACGGTCTTTCCACCTCCAACAACTATTCCTACAAAGTTCCGAACGTGCTGTGCACCCGCCAGACGATTGTGACGGAGCAGGGACCGGACTACTTGCAGCCAGCGCTGCAGATGATTCCGGACGGTCGGTCAAGCAGTATCCGTATCGGCAACCCCCGCAACGGTGGCAAGGGTACATACGTGAGACAGCCCTCCCAGTTCATGACCTGGCATCCACAGGGCGAGGCGATATATATGGATTACAAGGTGACCGCAGACAATGCGGTTATGCTGTTTGAGTACGCAGCCATATTGGACCGCACACACCATACAAGCGATGACAACGACAACGAACTGCAGGCGCATATTGACATCAGCATCACGGACAAGAACGGCAATGACCTGAATCCTTCATCGCTGGCATTCTCGTGCAGGGGCAATCGTTCAGTGGCATCCGACGCGGATCAGGGATGGAAGAGTTTCACCCACAGCGGCATAGCGTCATCGTGGAAAGACTGGTCGAAAGTCGGTTTTGACCTGACCAAGTACATCGGGCAGACCGTCCGGCTCCGCGTGGCGAACTTCGACTGCGCGGTGGATGAGAGCCAGCAGTGGGGCGAGGTGTTCTTCTACTATTGCGGCAAGCATTTCAGTTACATCTATTTTTACGTGGACTGTGCGCGCAAGGAGATGGAGACGGAGTGTCTGGAGAACCAGCAGGCGCGTTTGACCGCGCCGGAGGGATTCACCTACCGCTGGTACAAAAAATCGAATCCCTCCGCGACATTGGGAACGGCACGCACCATCGTGGTGCCGACCGACGGCAAGACGACCTACTGCTGCGAAGTGAAGCAGAAAGAGAGAATGAAAGGCACGTTCACGCTGGAGACCACACCGCTTTGCGGCAAGGAGGTGAACCTGAAAGAGACGGTCTGCGAGAAAGACCTGCCGTATATCTTCGGCGGCAAGAAACTGACCGACTCGGGACACTATACCAACACGGTAACGCTCGCGGCAGGCATTGACAGCGTGACCAACCTTGACCTCACAGTGGAGCGTGCCAAGGACATGCCCCATCAGACTGCCTATTTCTGCACCGGCGGAACCTACATCTGGAAGATGGGCAAGAAGACCCGCACGCTGACCAAAGGCGGCAGCTATAAGGACACCGTCCGCTACGCTTCCGGATGCGACAGCGCGCGTTACTCGCTCGAACTCATCGAAAAGGACAAGATTTACTATGAGGACCACCAGCAGGTGTGTGCCGCCACACTGACCAGTCCCGCCAACGGATTCAACTGGAACGGACAATGGATATGGCAGGCATCACAAGACGGACTGACCTACGAAACCGTTTCCGTCTTGTCCGGCTGCGACAGTATCGTCACTCTGCGGCTCGACATACAGGAAGACCTCGTGTCATACGATACCATGATTGTCACGGAAAGCGAGATAAGGAAAGGGGTCGAATGGAACAAGTACAGCGTTTATTACAACGACAATGACTTCAAATCATATGAGGAGGCGGAAACGTACTATAACAAGTTCAGCAAGAAGAAGACATCGAAAGGCTGTACTGAATACACCTATCTGCGGCTCTTCATTCTCAAAGAGAAAGTGGAAGACCTTTCTGTATGCGAGAAGGAACTGCCCACCGAATGGCGCGGATTCACTATCTCGTCAGCCGATGACAACGGGAAGTTTGTCGATGATGTGAAGAACCGCGTCCGTTACGTACTGAATCTGGCAGTCCATCCCGAATACGATTTGGTCGTGCTCGACACCGTTTGCGACGGAACGGAAGTCACATTCGGCGACACCGTTCTGACGTCCACCGGCGTTTACAAGCGCACATTCCCGTCGCAGTACGGATGCGACTCCACCGTCACACTCCGCCTGCAGGTTCAGATAGCGAAGAAATTCCATACCGAACGCATCACAATATGCAAGGGACAACCCGCATTCAACTGGGACGGACACGGACCGGAGTTCCAGAACCTCTCCAAAGAGGGATTCTACTATGATACAATCTTCTACTCGACAGGATGCCCCAAAGAGTGTTATACGCTCCGGATTACCGAAGGCGACTCCACCATCGCACACCTCGACAGACAAATCTGCCACGGCGACTCCATCAATTTCTTTGGCGAATGGATAAAAAAATCAGGTACGTATCGCGGCGTTACGGAGAACACTATGCAATGCGACAGCATCATCTATATGCATCTGGAAGTCATGCCGCCTCTGCAGGTCATCACCACCGACTCTGCCATCTGTGACCACAAGCCATTCCAGTGGCGTGGACAGACAGTGGACAAGGACGGACAGTACACAGACACGCTGGTCAGCCTTCTCAAATGCGACAGCATAGCCTACGTCCTCAACGCCAGATTCCGGACTCCCTCATCCGCTACCATTGACAGCACCATCTGCTTCGGCGAGTCGGTCACCATCGGCGATCAGGTATTCACCTCGACTGGCACGCACACCGTTACCATCCCCAACGCTGCTGGATGCGACTCTGTGGTAACACTCAACCTCACCTGCCTGCCCGAACCACAGACCATCAACGCCTTTATATGCGAAGGCTCCGTTTACACCTTCCACGGAACAGAATACAAAAAGACAGGACAGTACTATTTCCCGCTCGGCAAGACTGCCCATTGCGAGGCAGCGGACACGTTGAATCTGACCGTAGGATCGGTGGTCAGCGGCGACCATCACATCACTCTCTGCGCGGGCGAAACCTACCCGTTCGGCGACGTTGTCCTTACCGAATCGGGTTACTACGAACGACTCATCAAGCGTGAGGGCGAGGGCCTGTGCGATTCGCTCGCGCAGGTTCACCTTACCGTTCTTCCTGCTGGATCAACAATTGACACGACACTCTGTCCGGGTGAGTCGGTAACGGTAGACGGCACCGTCTATGCGGAAGAAGGCACCTACACACGCGTGCTGAAGAACATCGCCGGATGTGACTCCGTGGTAACAATAAACCTGAAAACCATCCCCGAACCGCAGACCGTCAATGCGGTCATCTGCTGGGGAACAAGTTATTCTTTCCACGGCAAAGACTACGACGCTACAGGTCAGTACTTCTTCCCGCTCGGCAAGACGGATCACTGCGAGGCGGTGGATACCCTCAACCTGACCGTTCTGCCCGCTGCGGAGCTGTTCGAGGCTAACGACACCGTTTATCAGGGCGACACCCTGCAATGGCGTGACACCCTGATTGCCACCGGAGGAGATTTCACACAACGCATTCCGGGATATACCGGATGTGACTCTCTGGTCTATACGCTCCACGTGAAATTCAAGGAGATTACGGTCATCACAGTTGACACCGTTATCGAACCGGGCGAATCATACCGTCTCAACGACACCATCCTGCTGACCGAACCCGGCATATACTACGACACGCTCCGTTACGAAAACGGACATGATTCGGTATATATAACCATCCATCTGGAGGTAGGTCATCTGGAGGTATCAGGAACCTTTATGATTGACTCCGTATGCGGTGATGACCCCGCGCTTGCCATGTCCTTCACCCGTGAGCAGGGCCGCCCTGTCCGCTACGATCTGTTATTCTCAGATGCCGCCAAGGCACAGGGATTCGAAGATCGCACTGCGCAGCCGATGCCGGACACGGCGGTGGTCGAATGGGCGGTGACGATGCCGAAGCGGGATGATGACACGTTGTGGTACGTCCGCCCCGACCGCTATAGTGCGACACTGCGCATAACCGACAAACACAATGAGACAACCACTTTCAACGCAGGCTTCACCGTCCTCTATCCCTCGTGGGTCATCCTGCAGCGGTGGAACGATGTGCTGACCGTCAGAAACCGCGACTTCAACGGCGGATATGATTTCACGAACGTGCAATGGTACCGGAATGGCGAGAGGGTGGAAAGTAAAGGCAACGGCGACTTTTATTACTATGCCGGCGACGGGGAGCAGTTGTCAATGGGTGTTCCGTATCGCGCCGACCTGACACGACAAGATGACGGAAAGACCTTCTCCACCTGCGACTTCATCACTCAATATCAAGAAGACATAGTAAAATTCAAGGAGGATGATGATAACTATGCCTTGACACCGCGTTATGTGGGCAATCCGCGACAACTGTCCGTCAAAACCAGACTGTCCGGCAGATACATCGTCTATGACGTGAGCGGCAAGCTGGTGCTGACAGGTCTTTTCGGAGATAAGTACGGTTCGCCGGACATCATCTTCCCCGCATCATACCCCGGCGGCACTTACCTTATCCGCTTCCTTCCTGACAACGGGAAAGAGAAACATAAGAAATGGATGGTGTATTGACCGATCAGGTAAGTTAAATCAGGAAAAACCGATTGAATATGAGATATTTTTCGACAAGATTGCAAGTCTTGATTGTTCTACTGGTCGCAGCGTTGTATGTGAACGCACAGTGCTGTCCCGAGAAAGAGAAGGTCGGGCAGAGAGACCAGTTTCTGTATGAAAAGGATGTCATCGTGCTGGATGACTATATGGACACGAACGACGACTGGTTGATGTATGACGGCGATACACCGAAAAAGTGGGACTACAACAAGTTCGTCCGCCTGCGCGCCTGGTCCGACCGAGCCGAGAACACGGACAATTTCATTCAGCTCTACTGGTGGGTAGGCGACGGGACGAACAAGACCCTGCTGCAGCAGTATGCCAATGGTATCGGTCCGAGGGCGGGGACATATACCCTGACACCTCCGACACGCGTGGTGTACTACCCGAATGGTGATCCCGAACTGTACTATTGGACGCACACGGAGATTCCCGCCGATTATCCCGTCATTTTCGCCTATCGCATCCACGATTTCCTGCTGGAATACGCGGGGATTATTTGGGTTTGTCCGTACTCGTCGTATGCGTCGCAGGGAGGCGACCTGTCGAACAACAACACGAACTATGTGCTGGGTACAGTGGCAACTTCCTATATCACCCACTTTGACTCATTCACCATCACCGTGGATACGGGCGATGACGGCAATATCTATGTCCAGATTGGCGGGCAGGACTGCGATACGGATCCTGCGGTCACCATAGGCAGAAAAACCGACCCGACGCTGCATACGCTGACAGTGCAGGCTGTCGGTGACGGAACGGTGAACGTCAATCCTTCCACTTGCAAGTATTATAGGGAAGGCGACGTGATAACCCTGACACCCATGCCCTCGCATCCTTCCGTTCTCTTCCTCGAATGGGCGGGCACTCACAAGGATTACGTGCAGGACAACGGTGATGGAACCTATAGTGTCACTATGCAGGGATTTGATATGGATATAACCGCCTTATTCGAGTCACCCGCCGAGGTGCAAGGGCGGTTCCTCGTGGAGACCGTCTGCGGGGACGGAAATACGCTGCCGATGGAGTTTGACTTGACGCAGGGACGGCCGGCAAGTTATGATGTGCTGTTCTCCGAGGCCGCCAAGGCGCAGGGCTATGTGGATCTGCTCAACCAGTCTATGACGGATGCGGCGCAAACCGAATGGTCGGTGCCGATGCCTAAGAATGCCGATGATCCGCAGTGGTACGTCCGTCCCGGCAACTATACCGCCGTACTGTGCATAACTGACAGGATGGGGCGGCAGACTCTACACAATGCGACATTCACCGTCCTCTACCCATCGAAGGTCATCCTGCAGCGGTGGAACGACATTCTGACCGTTACCAACCGTGACTTCAACGGAGGATACGATTTTACCCATGTGCAATGGTACAGGAACGGCGAACCGGTGGACGGACACGGCGACAACAATTTCTTCCTATACGCCGGTGACGGGCAGACGCTGCTGTTTGGTGTCCCTTACCGCGCCGATATAACCCGTGCGGACGATGGGCAGACCATCTCCACCTGCGACTACTACCCCTACGAGCATTCCGATATGGTTGTCTTCAAGGAGGATATTGCGGTGACTCCCCGTAACGCGGGTAATCCGCGCCGCATGGCGGTTCGGACATCACTTTCCGGCAGGTACATCATCTATGATGTGAACGGCGGACAGGTGATGACTGGAATGTTCGGTTCTGTGTACGGCTCGCCCGACATCGTCTTCCCACCTAACGCTCCCAAAGGGACTTATCTGATCCGGTTCCTTCCTGATGAGGCGAAGCAGATTGTCCGGAAGTGGCTGTTGTACTGATTTGCGAGGAACTCATACACCCGCTCAACGGGTAACCCCATCACATTGAAATACGAGCCTTGTAAGCCCGTCACTCCGGTGTAACCTATCCATTCCTGCACGCCGTATGCGCCCGCCTTGTCCAATGGATGGTAGCGGCTCACATAGTGACGGATTTCCTCTTCCTCCAACTTGCGGAACGTGACATCCGTCTTGTCCACCAGTGTCTCCATACACCATCCGCGAGCCTCGTTCGCCATATCGCCGTGCCGCCCGTTGTGATAGGTGAACGTAACCCCGGTATAGACGTAGTGCGTTCTTCCGCTCAGCAGACGCAGCATCCGGCAGGCATCCTCATCGTCTTGGGGTTTCCCCAGCATCATACCTTCCCCATTTGCTTCAGGAAGCCATACAATCGTGTCGGCGGTAATGAGCAGGTCATCCGCTTGCATGCGGGAAAGGTAAGCCTTCGCTTTCGAGCGTGAGATGAACGCCGGTATATTCCCGCCCTGTAGGTTGGATGGAAACGACTCATCCGCATCAATGACCACGCTGTCATAGGGAATGTCCAATCCCGCCATCAGCTCGCGGCGGCGCGGACTCTGTGAACCGAGAATGATATGCATGTCCGGGATAGGAGGAATTGTGTGTTACAACAGGCTGAAGATGACGTAACTGAACATCGTCCCGAGAAACATGATGAACTTCATCAGCCCCTGCGCCGACCGGTAGTCCGTGTCAATCTTCGCGGACCACAGAAGTGCCGTCTCACAGGCAAGCGGGACGAACAAGCCGAAAACAATATAGCGGGTGGCGGGGTTGCTCCATTCTCTGCCGAAAGGCATGAAATGACCCCAATGCAGAACGGCAATCAGCCCCGCGACAAGGACAATAAGCAAGGTGGCGAACACCTTGCTCCACACGTCCCCCCACACGATGGGCATCGTGTGGCACTCCATCTCCCTGTCGCCGTTCTGATCCTGTAGATCCTTGACAATCTCACGAATCCATGTGCAAAGGAAAGCGAAAAGGGCGAATCCGCCAAGCCACGCGAACAGACTGCGTCCCACCGGCATATAACGCAATATGTCTTCTCCGTAAATCCTTGTCAGCCAGGATGTCTGCGCAACGGCGACCAGCAGGGGTACCAGAGAGACCAGAAACGACACTATCAGGTTGCCCACAATCAGCATCCGCTTGTAACTCGCCGAATAGAACCATAGAAGCCCCGGAACAAGAGCGAAGATAACAGCAAGTGACCGGCTGCGGGTTATCCATGCAGCAGCCAGACCGGTTACCACTCCGATACCTGTCATTACGTAGAACAGGCGCATAGCGGTGTCCTTGCTCACCGTCCGCGACACAACCAGACGGTCAGGACGGTTGATGCGGTCAATCTTCACGTCAAAATAGTCGTTGATGACATAGCCTCCGGCGGCAATGAACACGGTGGCAAGCGTCAGCATCAGCCACATCCACCACGGAAGGAGGTCGGTAAAGGAGTTCGCCCGCATCACGGGACGCGCTACCCAATACGTCATCGCCCACATCAGTACGGCGATGAAGCAGAGATTCCCGCCCCGTACCAACCGCAGGTAATCGCGCACCAATTCTTTCATACGGATAACTATAACTGTCTATGACTGTCTTTTCTTCTTTCCTGTTTCCTCAATTCGCAGTATGACACCTTTCCATGCGGGAAGTGAGATATGCACGGGTTCGGAAGAGCAAAGACTCATCTGCTTGTGTTTTTTTCCGGTCAGCAGATCCTCTGCGGAGGCATTCTGCCATTCCGGTTGCTCCAGATAGCGGAACGCCTCCTCCGGAACCCGCACATCCACATCCACGGCGCGGTCGTCGAAATTGAGGACAAAAAGCAGCACCTCGTCATCCTGTTTGCGCAGGTAGGCGAACTGCTCGTGCTTGTTGAAGTTGTCGCTCTGGGCATACTCAAGGTCGTACATTTTCCCTTCCGAAACGGCTTTGTTGTCCCGTGCTACGGTCAGCAGACGCTGGTAGAACAGCCGCAAATCCTTCTGATCGTCGGTCAGGTGTCTGCCATCGAACTTGCCGTGATTCGTCCAAGCCTGCAGCGACCGGATGCCCCAGTAGTCGAAAATGGTTGTACGACCGTCCATACCGGAGAAACCTTCCA
>DBVX01000094.1:0-957 GCA_002308815.1 Bacteroidales bacterium UBA1253 | reverse complement strand
TGCTCATCGTGGTTCTCAAGGAAATACAGCATCCTGTCGCGAATGTCCTCCACAGCCTGCCATTGTCGCGTGATGCCTTCCACAGGCCAGTTCTTGCTCGTCACGCCGCGAAGGTATTCGTACATACCCACTTTGTCGTACAGATAGTCAAAACCGGCATCCAGATACTCCCTGTACAAGGCGGGTTGGTAACACTCGCCGATGAACTGGATGTTGGGGAAAAATGTGCGGATGGAAGATATGACCCAGCGGAAAAAATCAACAGGTACCATCTCCGCCATGTCCACACGAAAAGCATCCACGCCTTTGCGTCCCCAGTAGTGCAGGATATCCTGCATCTTGTACCACGTGTTGGGTATCGGGTCAAACTGTTTCTCGCCGCCTCCCATGTAGTGGACACCGTAGTTGAGCTTGACTGTTTCGTACCAGTCG
Source organism: Bacteroidales bacterium UBA1253 (assembly GCA_002308815.1). GTDB lineage: Bacteria > Bacteroidota > Bacteroidia > Bacteroidales > Paludibacteraceae > Colicola. Next base: position 525 of record DBVX01000094.1, on the reverse strand, counting down.
TTTTCGCCCGGATGGGGGGTGAAGCAGTCGTTACCCGTCGCGCGTGCGGGCGATTCCCTATAGTCTGTGGCGAACTGCGGGGCGAAATCCTGCCCGGGCAGGTAGTAGAAATTGTTGAGCGGAGAGAACGCCCACTCCGGATTGTCCGTTTCGCCCAGATCTTTCACGCCTTTCGGCTTGCACAGGGACCTGTATTCGCGGGCGACGTGGTTGGGAATGAAGTCCATCACCACTTTCAGCCCCGCCTTGTGCGTCCGGCGTATCAGACTCTCGAACTCAGCCATACGCTTGCTCTCATCCTCCGCCAAATCGGGATCGACATCATAATAGTCGGTTATGGCATACGGACTGCCCGCCTTGCCTTTCGTTATGGTGGGATTGTTGCGCTCGGCGGTCGCGTGACGGATAACGCCCGTGTACCACACATGCGTCGCCCCCAAATCCCGGATAGCCTGCAAAGCCTTCGGCGTAATCTCCTGAAACTTTCCGCACCCGTTCTCCTCGCGGCTGCCGTTACGGCGGGGG
>DBVX01000080.1:4892-22014 GCA_002308815.1 Bacteroidales bacterium UBA1253 | reverse complement strand
ATGACCATGCAGCCGCGCACGGCGGATTGTTCGGCAAGGTCGGCTTTGACCACCAGTTCGTTATACCATTTGCTGTAGTCTTCCTGTCGGGAAGTGAGTTTTTGAAAGTTTGCCATAGGTGCAAAATGAAGCGGCTTGCCGCCGCTTCGTATGTTATAGGATTATACGTTTAATGAATCATCACACGGCTTCCGCGTCTGCGGTCGCGGCGTGTCGGATAGCCTGACTGGCACATCACGCAGCCATACTTGACACCGGATGTGATGACGAAGGAGAGTTTGATTCCGGCGAAGAGGTTGCGTACGGGCGATGTGGCGGCGTTGGAACTAAGGTAATCCACCATCTTCAGATTTTTATCCATAACATCCTTACCATTCACGTATTGTTGAGGATAGGATAGCATCGGACTGTCAGACTTGAAACGGTCGTCAAGGATATTCATATCGGCGAAGAGGGCAATACGGAAGTAATTGTCCACATCTGATTTTGCGGAACTGCCAAGCGGTATCTCCGCACCCAGTTCAACGGAGCCTGCCACGTTCACTTTTATAGCCGTTTTGCCGTTTGTAGAGAGTTCATAATCAGAGAAGAAACCGTGATTCGGCATATTGGCGAGCGGGTCGAAGAACTCCTTGTAGAGTCCCTGCCCGGAGTAAGTTGCCTGGGCCTTGTAGTTGTTGATAACGTTCAGATTGAGTTTTGCGCCGATGAGGAAATAGAAACGGTTGATGTGCGCGCCGACCATCAGGGGGATTTGTGCCGTGATGGTGGAATAACTGTCCTTGCGGTTTTTCTGCAAGTATTGGTAGTCGAACAATCCGTCCACTGCCTGTGGATCAACCTGTTGAGGCAGTGTAATAGTCGCATCGTCAATGCGCAGTCCCGATTGGGCATACTTGCCCGCCACGCCTGTCTGTAGCAGGAACGCCGAACTGTGCCATTCGTATCCTAACCCCAAGGCTCCTCCCCCTCCGATGTCCATTTTTGCGCCCGGAGTGGAGCCTATATAGTTGGAGATGCCACCGTTGGCCCATATTACAAATCCGTGGGCTCCGAGGTTGTCGTTTGCTGTAAGTGTCAGCGGCAGCAAAGCGAGCAACGCGACTGTAAGGTGTTGGTGTTTCATATTCGTCGGTGTGAAATTAGTCAATCTGATACGGGCTTGCAGTGCATTGTATTATTTTTGCTCTGTAGCGGGTGCGTTTCCCTCCGCGCCCGGAGAGGCAGCCTCTTGCGGCTGCTCTCCTGCGGGAACGGATTGCTCAATAATCTGTGTTTGAATGTTCTCTACGATGATTTCGTCGAAGACGATCTCCACACGTCGGTTCTCTGCCCGTCCCTCTGCGGTCGAGTTGTCCGCCACAGGTTCGGACTCGCCCTTGCCGATGGTGTTGATGCGGTCAGCATCGATGCCGCGTTTGACAAGTTCCGCCTTGACGGATTTGACACGTCCTTCGGACAGGCGCTGGTTATATTCAGCCGAGCCTACGTTGTCGGTGTGACCGATGAGGGTGATATGCGCGGTCGGGTGACGCTGCAGCAGGTCTGCCAGTTCATCAAGCGTCTGGTCGCTGATGTGGCGGATATTGGTGCGGTCGTTGTCGAAGAAGAGGTTCTCCATCACGATGGTGTCGCCGGCCTGGATGGTGTCGCCGTTATAGACGATGGTGTCCTGCGGGATGATTTCGGGTTCAACCACCACCGTATCAACCACAACGGGCTGTACTTTCTTCTTTTTCTTCTTTCTCTCTTTCTTTACGGGCGGCTGCTCGTAGAACTCGTAGTAGATATTGAAGCGCACACCTGCGTTCCACGGCAGCATCTTGCCGGATGCGAGTTCTGCATCGGTGGCTACGGAATAGACATCCGTGACGTTCACGCCTTCTCTTTTGTAGAAATACGCTCCTTCTGCGGGTGTCTTATGATAGTCCATTACGCCGACGTTGGCGTAGAGAGCCACCTCATAGTGGAGCAGTTGTGCGAAGGGCAGTTTCTGTTTCGGGGTGTTCTTTCCGCTGCCTTTCTGCGGAGCGGGAATGGCGGCTTTGGATGCCATGTGCGGGTCAAGGTTGTAGCCTATCTCGACAGCCACCTGCGGGTTGAGCATATTAAGGGGCATCTTGCCGTTGCCGTCCTTGTTTTCAGTAGTGAGTTCGTGGTTGCCAAGATCAGTATAGGGGTCAATACCCATACCGTCCTGAATCCAGCGGGTGAACTCCGTTTGGTTGGAGTATGAGGACATAACCGGCACTCCCACGCGGAAACCCGCCATAGCGTACAGACCCTTGTAGATGTCCGCACCGAACATAACAGGGACACCCACCTCAAGGGAGTACTGATTCTCCTTGATGGAGGTGAAATCGAAATGGTAGGTGCTTTTGTCCGGATATATCAGTTCGAACTCTTTCTGTATCTTACCGTTCGCGCTGTTGCCCGCATAGGAGGCATCCAGACCGACTGTCATACGGAAGAGGTTGTACTCCATCTTGTAGCGGAACTCCAGTCCGGCGTGTATGCCTCCGGGGAACTTGAGGTCGGAGCCGGTGATGGGGAACTGGCTGTAACCTATTTTCGGACTCAAGCCGATGTAGTTTACCGGCTTGGTATAGGTTTTCTTTGCCTGCTTCCAAGCGCGGTCGGTGACCGATGTTTTCTTTTCCGCAAAGAGCATAAGGGGCATTGCTGCCAGAAGAATCAGAGCGATGTATCTGTTCATTGTCTTGGTGTTTGTCATGGTTGTGTCCTCCAGCCCGTTTATTCCACAATCCATTTTTTCGTGGTCTGCATTCCGTCATCGGCACGGAAGTAAATTATATATGTCCCGCGCGCGACGGACGGGTTGATGGTGATGTCGGGCGAACCGTAGGCTTCACCGTAGTTGCCCTGTTGCACGGCACGGCCGGTCATGTCGTAGATGGTGTATGCACCGGAAGTGACGGTAAGCACCTGCAACTGTCTGTTGTCTCCTCTGCGCGGGGCCATGTCAATGCCTTCTCCTTTGAATACGGGTTTGTCGTCCGCGCTGTTGTATTGCGGCGTGAAACGGCAGGTGCAGAACGTCTTGCGGTCGTCCGAGCGTGTCAGTTCCGCATAGTAGGAATCGATGTTCGTTACAAGATCGGGAACGTGGATGTAGGAATGGTGCTCTCCGCGTCCTACCACTTCCTGTTTGTTGCGGAACCAGCGGACATTGGCTATGGGGTTGCCGCCGTTGTAGGTCTCGTTGTGGATGGAGAGGATGTCGTTCCACCGCTGGTAGATGACCCAGAAGGGATAATAGACGGTGAAATGAAGAATAGTATCTCGTTCCGGTCCGCAGGTGTTCTGTACGGAGAGGGTCATAGAGTAGTCATCGGGACGCGGGTATGAGTAGATGTATTCGCCAGTTTTTTCGTAAACAGCCGAATCGTAGGGCATTGGGATGGTGAATATACCCTCCATAGTAGTACCATTTACGGCGATGGTGGTATCCTTGTAGCCCTGACTGTTCCATTTGTCTTCGAAATCCACAGAAACGCGTTCTACAGACGGATGAATGACTAATGGATTATTCGGGTCTGTTAATTCATCCTTGTATTCCTTGTAGCGATATGCGATGTTGATTCCGCGTGCATCACCGCAGACTGAATCTTTAATCCCGAAACCATTGACAGCAAACTGACCTAAACAAATAATTGGATTAGCAGTCACGTGAATGTGATGGATTTTCTTTATGCAAGCATCGCTGTATTGCGGGTCTCCTTTGAATAACTCATTATACCAATAGTCGTCTGTCTTGGTGCATATAGAATCAATTACTCCGTCATCTGTTTTTATTTTCCAGATGTATGGTTTGCCGCGATCAGCTTCCTGTTCCCCGTATTCAATGGGTTCAGGAGCTTTCACTAATTGCTCCAGTTCGAAGGTGCCGACATGGTTGGTGAGTTCGCAGACGTATGTGGCATCCACGTCCGCAGCGGGCATGTGGAGCGTGCGTTCCTCAGATAATTTTTTTCCCTTGTTGCTCTTCTCATACCAGCGGTAAGAGAAGCCCTCGGGAGCGGTGATGGTGATGTTGTCCTCTGTGCCTTCGCAGTCCTTGTGGAAGACGAGTTCTTTTGGTGCGCAGGTGATGTGGGCATATAAATGCGATTCGTGGTGGTCTTCACAAATTTTTGCCTGTTTGTTCGACAAACCGCTTAAGGCGCAATCATAGCTATATAAAACAAGGACTACATCTTTTCCACTTAATGCTGATAAGTCAACACCTACTTTTGACCAGTCTTTCCACACTGTTCGTACATTTTTTCTATCGGGATTATTAAATGACTTCCAATTTAGAATAGAAGACTCTTTAGCTGAATAATGAAATAATTCAGAAAAATATTTTGTACCGCCACTTTCGGCATCTACTATTCTGAATCCGCAGTTTGTTTGATTGGCATCATAGATTCCATAATGGTTATTGGCTTCCATTACAGCTGCATAATTTATGAGTATGATTGGATTGGCTGCATCAATAGTTATAGGAATCTGGATTAATTCACCTTTGGCGGTATCGGTAGGTAAATATCCGTCATTCATCAAGCGAATACTTGTGGTTTCGTTCGGAGGTAGTACCGAAAGTTCCGGACACAGATTATCATAACCATCAGCATCCATAAGTGTATGTCGAGGATGCTCTTCCGATTTTTTGGGGTCTTTCCATCCGATTCGGTCTTCTTCGCTATTTTCACATTCTGTGTTAGGTTGACCAGCATGACAAACAATACCTGCTTCTATATTGCCACAGATTTTGTCATCCAGCGTGGTCATATTCACGCACTGCGCCGAAACGGTGCCGGTCGCCAACGCCATCAGCCCCACGGCGACCCAAGTCTTCAGATTACAATAGTGTTTCACTGTATTGTGTTTTTAGTCGTTATTCAGCGAGCCATTTTCTGGTTTCCTCGTTCTGTCCGTTGTCGCGGAAGCGGATGACATACACGCCTGCGGCGGGCAGCTCAATAACAGGTGAGCCGTATTCCTCACCGAAATATCCCTGTCCGACGGCTTTGCCTTCTATATTATATAAAGTATAGGTGCCTGACAGGTCTGTTTTGATACGGACGGTGCGGCTGTTGTTGTTTTCTGCCGTAAGTTCTATGCTTCCTTTCTGCCGTGCAGGAGCTGCTTCCTTTATGGGGATGGTAATCGGACAAGTGCAGAAGGAAAGTCCGTCGGATGAGCGCGTCAGGACAGCCCAGTACTGGCTTCCTTGATGCAGGCCGTCGGGCTGGTGGAGATAGGTCTGATAGGGAGCGTCTGACCAAGCGGGCGCGCCGTCCTGATACCACTCGACGGATGAGAACATATATCCGCCGTTGTAGTTCTGGTTGAGCAGGGCAAGCACATCATCCCACCGCTGGCTGATGAGCCATGACGGGTAGCGGACTTCCAGCGTCTTCCGATATTCCAAATCACCGCCACCGCACTGATGGACGCGCAAAACGTAACTGTAGAGGTTGGGGGTCGCATACAGATGTCCGGCGGATGTCGGCGGCATCGGGATGCGGATGGCATCCGATCCGTCGGGTATGATTTGGTCGGTAAGACTGACAAAGCCGTTGGCAAGAGCATGTGAGTCGAAAGCGATATCGTAACTGCGCGGCGCGCCGGAGGTGTATTCAAACGGTATATCGATTGTCGCTGCATCGGCGCATACATACGTCGGCGGGAAGAACTGTCCTTCCACGGGGCAGTTCTCAGCGATTGGGACGCTCAGCGATCCGCCGTTGGTGGAGGGCAGATAGGTGGTCAGGTCGCAGACCAGATCGTTCTGCTCGCCGCAGGTCTTGAAGATGTAGGTGCAGGTCTGCTGTGTGGAGATAATCACACCGGGTTCGGATGATGTGTGCCAGCTGTAGTTAAACCCTTCGGGTGCGGAGTAGGTAACGTATGATTGGGGTGCGCATCCCTGATCCAGCAGTTGCAGCTGGCAGTTGTTGGAAATATCCACACTCAAGGTTGTGGGACTCATAAACGAGGGGGATTGCATCTCGCAGAAAAGGGTGTTCGTTTCTCCGATATAGGAGAACTGATAGGTGCAAGTCCTGTCCGTTGAAACAGTCATACCCGGGTTGGAAGCGGTGTACCAGCGGTAGGTGAATCCTTCGGGTGCGGAGTAGGTCACGCTGCCGACGGCGGGTGCGGGTCCGCAGGTCTCCTCTTCTTTCTGAAGGGTGGCTTGTGTGCAGACCAGCGAGGAGTACAGGCGTGCCATATGGTGATCCCAGCATATATCGGGATCTTCATAGTCGCCGCTCTTGTAACTGATGGCGCAGTCGTAGTACTCGCACCAGATGCACACTTTGTATCCAATGCAGGCGCGGAGGTCAAAACCGACTGTGGACCAGTCTTTCTTCAGCAGCACCATAGAGCGTTCCAAGTCTCCTGTGCTGACATCTTTGAGCTCAACGTTGTTGAGTTGTTCCCATCCGTCCGCCGTAGTAGGCTGTTTCCATCCCTGTAGTCCGTTTGGGGCTGCGTAGGCGTGTCTGATGCGGGTGGGTTCCTGCGGGTATTCGTTTCCTTGGTCATCAACAATCGATATGAAGATCTGCACCCACGGCTGGTAGTATTTCCATCCGTTGCCGTCCACCACAATATTGTGGGTCTGGGGGTATTCGAGCATAACCGCATAGTCCAATTCGGCAATGGCGGTCTGCTCTGTGACGTTGAACACATACCCTATACGTCCGCCCTTTGCCGATTCGGTCCAAGGATACCCGTATTCATCGTACCCGTTCAGGTAACGCTGGGTTGCCATTCTGACCGAGGAGGACCGGTTGTCGGGTATGGCTTTGATGCCGATATGCGGGTCGGTGACCGAGTGGTCTGTGATGCGCTTGATACGGATATCAGGATTGGACGGGTCGGGACCGTCATTAACGCCATAGGGAGCCCATCCCCATGTGTTCGCCTCAGCTCCGTATTCGACGATTTCGAAGTCGTAGTATCCTTGCACAATGCTTCCCTGCTGCATCATATCTATCGTTGTACGTGTTCCCTCTTGGGCAATGACAGTGCCTGAAAGGAGCATTGCAAACAGACTTGTCGCCAGTAGTTTGGAAAATCGCCTTGTTCTATTCATCGTATAAAGAAATTTCCGATTTGCGGGCAAAAGTATTTCAAAATTCGGAAATGTGCAACAAAGGGTGTATTTTTTTTGACTTTTGTACGGCGCAGGCGTTTTTTTTGCATCGGGGACGGGGAAAGAATAGCGGCGGAGGAGGACAGAAATGGCATCAAGGGGGACGGAAACGGCGACAAGGGGAGGAAACGGACCGGAAGCGAGGCAGGAAGCCCCCCGTAATCGGGCTGCTGACAGATGATTACTCATTTTCCTTAAGAAAGCGTTTCAGCAGGAAAGTCAGAAAATAGGGGAACGTGTAGAAATGTCCGTTCCATCCGATGTTCTTGTAGCCCAGTTTGACACCGTATCTGACATCCGGAAACGATTCCCATTTGATGAGGTGATTCAGCGATGCGGTGGCTCCGTCACCGGCTTTCACCTCCACGGGTACCAACGATCCGGCATCACGGACAAAGAAATCCATCTCCAAAGCGGGGTTATCGTGTTTGTAGAAATACAACTGCTCGTAGCCTGACTTGCGCAGCATCTCACCGACCACATTCTCATAGACAGCACCCTTGTATGTGCTGAAGTTCTTGTTGGCCCGCAAATCCTCCTGCGCCTCCTCGTCCAACGAGGCTATCAGCAGTCCCGTGTCGTGATAATAGATTTTGTAGTAGTCCGAATTATAATTGCCTTTCAGTGGCAACTCCACGTTATTCAGACAGTAACACACATTGATGACCCCTGCGCTTTTCAGCCATTCCACCGCACCGATATATTCCCTGCTTCGGGCGCCTTTGGCAATCGTTGATATCCGGTACTTCTTGTTTTCTTTTGCCAGAAACGTCGATATGTGGCTGTATACCGCGAGTATCTTCGCCTTATCGGTTTGACCGGCATATTTCGTTATGTCTTCCTCATAGTCTTTCAGGAGTTGTCGCTGCAGTTCCAATGTCCCTCCGAAATGACCGTTGTCTATGAACATTTTCACGACTTCCGGCATTCCGCCAAGTGTCATGTATTCACGGAAAATGCCGGTCATCGTGTCCAGCTCCAGTTGTGAGAAAGGCTGCAATGTGCGCATGTGCCGGTACATATACTCTATCTGCTCTCTGCTATAGCCCTTTGCCCACAGAAACTCCTCAAAGTCCATTGACTGCATCTCATAATCCTCTTTGAAACCCACGGCATTGGACTCTATTTCCTCATAGTAGATACCCATTAGCGAGCCGGAACAGATGACATCATACCTGCCGTCCTGACAGAAAGACTTGAGCGAGGTGGCGCAGTCGGGACATTTCTGCAGTTCGTCAAAGAAGAGCAGTGTCCGATGGGGGATAAATTTCCAAGCAGGTTCCAACAAGGATATGTTCCGGATGACAGACTCCGCCTCGTAACCGTCTTCAAAGATGGCTCTGAACTTCTTCTGAAGGACAAAGTTGATCTCTATGACCGATTCGTAGTTCGCTTTCGCGAATGCCCTTATGGACTCCGTTTTTCCCACTTGCCGCGCTCCTTTCACAATCAATGGTTTTCTCTTGGGGTTTCTTTTCCAATGCGCCAGGAATGTATCAATCTTTCTTTCAAGCAGTTTCATAGCATAAATCACATTTTGGATAGTAATTACAGGTAAAAAAATCACATTTTCGACATAAGAAATCATTAGAAAAATCACATTTTTCAGTTAGTTTGACACATGAAAAATCACATTTTCGGCACAAAAGTACTGCTTCTTTTGGAACTGCCAAATAAAAACTGCACTATGGAAAGCATTTGTTTTCGACAGGTATGGTGGTACGCGGGCATCCTGCCTGCGGTGGGTGATAGAACCAAAATTTCCTGACAATTTCCTATATCCGATTGTCAAGCCGACAATTTTAGTCTCTGAAAATACTAAATTAACGTTGGAAAATCCAATTCAGTTTGCCCTCCAAAACCAAAGTTGATTGACCCCTTTATCCGATTTTAGACTGCCCCCTTTTCCCAAAATAAAACTGCCCCCCTCCCCGCTTGCGGGGAGGGGGAGTCCAAGGACTTGTGAAACTTGAATCAGTAAATTATTCTATACAGAAGCGGGACGGATGAGGGATTTTCAGTACTCTGCGGGCTTGCCCAGACCGCAGAGGGGGCGGAAGTCGCAGAAACGGCAGCGGGTGGTGTCGGGCTTGTCGTAGAAGGATGCTGCCCTTTCTCCGCCAGTGTCCCACGGGGACTCGAAGGGGCGGGCGGGATTGAACATCTCGTCTCTGAGGAACGCGTCGAACCGCGCCTCGAAGGTTTCCCGCACGTCAGTGTATGACTGTACGGTGTCCAGTTTTTTGTCGTTCACGTACCGCACGCGGGGTTGGTAGCCGGGTTCGTTGCCGCTGAGCGGGAAGCACAGCGCGGGCAGGATGTTCCTGTCGGGATATTTCCTTTGCAGAATGTATGAATAGAAAAGAAGTTGCACCTGATAGTGCGCCGCGCTTTTGCAGATGTCAATGTCGCAGAGTTGATCCAGCGAGGCGTAGGAGGCTTTGTCGGTTTTCTCCTTGCTGCCCGTCTTGTAGTCCACAATACGCAGGGTGCCGGAGTCGGACAAGAGGTCAATGCGGTCGATGCGTCCTCCGATGCGGAGCGGCTGTCCGTTGACGGAAAGGGTGGTGTAACAGTCCTCCTCAAGGGAGAAGATGCGGAAAGGCGTGACCGCCTTGTCCATTTCGATGAGGCGTGCCATCATCTCGCCGAGGACGCTCCGTATGACCAGCAGGAAGCCCGGGTCGGACTTCAGTTGCGGGTTGTCCTTGTAGATGACCTCCTCAAACGCCTCGTCCATCGCGCGCTCCGCTTCGCCGGACGCTCTGGCTTGGTCAAGGATGGCGGCGGTGATTTGCGCCTGTTCTTTCATATAAGGGCGGTAGAAACATTCCGCCGCCTTGTGGAAGAGCGTGCCTATCTGGTCCGACCGCAGGTCTGCGGTGAGTGTCTCGTCTTTCCGCAGCCCCTTGACGTGTGAGTACCAGTAGGAGCGGGGGCAGTTGATATAGGCGTTGAGCGCGGACGGGGACAAGGGTCGCGCCATCATGGCGCGGAGGGTCTCCTCCTTCTTGGGAACGGCTGTCCGCACCTTGTCCTCCGTCGGGGCGGTGGGTGATGCCAGCCGGTGGAAGGTTACGGGCCAGTCGGTCTCCGCGAGCAGCTGGCGTATGAACCGCGATTCCTCGGCTTCGCCGGAGGCGTTGTAAAGCGAATACACGATGTCTATATGGCGCGCACGGCGGAATAGGCGGAAGAAATTGTTGGCATAGATGGCGACCTGTTTCTCCTCGTCGGCAAGGTGGAAATGCCTGCGTATGATGTAGGGAATCATTGATTTGGCGCGCTCGTTCTTCGGCAGTACGCCTTCGTTGGCTGAGAGGATGAGCAAGTTGTCGAAGTCGAGCGAGCGCGTTTCCAGCACGCCCATCACCTGCAGCCCCTTTGCGGGTTCGCCGTGGAAGGCGATGGAGTGCGCCGCCAGCATACGTATGAGGATGCGCTGGACGAGCGGCAGGGACAGCCCCGTGATGCTGCAGAGTAGTCCCGAGCGGATGTTCCGCAGCAGTTTGTCGGTTTCGAAGAGCGCCTGCGCGAGCGCTTCGTCCATCAGGTGGAAGAACCAAGGGGCGTTTTTGTCCGCCGGTCCTTCCTGCATACGGTTTCTTAAGGCATCGATGACATATTGCAGGTAGTCCTCCGCCGTGCCGTCGGGCGAAGTCCGGTTGAAATCCTCCCGCAGAGTGTTGATGAAGGGCAGCAGAGGTGTCTGCGCCATCGGATAACCCATCGTGATGTTGGTTTCGACAGGCGGGAGGGAGGAAATGACGGGCAGGAGCAGTCCCTCGTCCGCCAGCACGACGGCCGTGTGGGTGAGGCGGTCGGGCGCGATGCGTCCGTTGCGCATGTTCGTGTCAATCCATGTGTGGACGTACTCCGCCTGCTGTATGTCGGTGGACGCCTGGATGACGCTTGTCTCGGGACGGTTGGCGCCCTCCTCCTCATCGTCGCTGATGAACAGGGACACATCGCGCAGCGCGTCCATCAGGGCTTTCTCCGTTTCGGTCAGCACGTTGAAGCCGACAAACACGTAGGTGCATCCCTCTTTCGGGAGGACTTTGCCGCTCTCGATGACTTCGCGCTGCAGCGCACCCTTGTATGCCAGCGGGAAGTCCTTCGCTGCGGCGAGCAGTTCGTTGAGGCGGTGGTAGACGGAAGGCATCTTGGTCCACAAGTCCATCCACCGGCGGAGCTGGTTCTTGGCGTGAGGCGTGCCCCCGAAGCGGTCCAGCACGGCTTCCGTCTTCGCATCGAACGTATCGGGGAAGAAACGGAAGTCGATTTCCTCAAGGTCCTTGGCGTTCTGGAACAACTGGTCGGCGTTGACCATCTGCTGGTCTATCTCGTTGAAGTCGCGCACAAGAATCTCACCCCATCCGTAGAAGTCGTCGAGGGGCATGGTAAATGACAGGCGGGCATCGCAGTACGCCTGATAGGTCATGCAGACGGTCGTCACAGGGTCGGCAAGGCGTTTGGAACTGTAGGACTCGAAGAGTTCGTCTATGGTGGTGTAGCGGGGGGCGAGTAGGGGTTCGCCGTTGTTGGCTTTGGCGAGGGCGCGGTTGAGGAAGAGTCCGATGCGTTTGTTGGGGAACACAACAATGACGCGGCGCATATCGTTGCCGAACGTGTCCAAAAGGCGGTTGGCAACTTGGGTGAGGAAGGTCTGCATATCAGTTGTTGAGGTTATTGACGTTAATTACTTCATTGTCACGTAAGAACCAGAACCAGCCCTCGGCGGGCAGGTGGTAGAAACGCTGTATGAGGCTGATGTAACCGTTGATCTGGTCACGGTACTGACGGCGTTGGAGGGCGTGCCGCTCGTCGTTGAGCAGCAGGTGCCGGTAGGAGGAGAACTTGTAGTCAATGACGATGGCGCGTCCGTCAAGCAGTGCCACGCGGTCGGGGCGGAGGGTTTCCGCGCCGTCATCTCCGGCGACTATGAATGCCGCCTCGGTGAGCGTCTGCGCATCGGGAGAGAAGGCTTCGCGGAGGACGGCGTTATCTCGCGCCTGTTGCACGAACTGCCTGAAAGTCTGTTCGTGCCGCCCGTCCATTTCGTGCGTCAGACGGTAGAGGTCAATGGCTTTCCGCGTGTCCTCGTCAGAGAGCGTGGCGAGGTTCTCGAACAGGGCGTGGTAGATGAGTCCTTCGTCGATGAACGACTGCTGCTCCCGGATGCCGCCGGTGTCCGCCTGAATGTCGCTGAAGAGTTGCAGGGCGCGGTTGCTGTTGACAATCTCTAAAGGCAGCGTGTCCGTGTCGGGGAACATCGGCGTTGGGATCGGGTTCGGAGCGGCGTTCTTCGTGATGTCCAGCCGGTCGGTGTGCGGTGTTTTGTCCGCTTTGGCGGTTTGTTCCGGCATCGGACGCTCGCTTGTGAAAACAACGACATCCCCGTCCAAGTCTTCCCTGACAAGTCCTTGCGTCTGTCCGAGGGCTTTCAGGAGGGGTGTGCCGATGGAGTCGGTGTCGGTTGTCTTGGGGTCTATGGAGTAGGCGCACCAGCAGTAGTACGCCTGTTTGGGGCGCGTGAAGGCGACATAGACGGTGTTGAGGGCATCCATAAACCGCAGCCGTACCTCCTCGCTGTACGGGGCTGCCCAAAGGGATTGGGATGTCCGGCTCCGCTGTGAGGTGACGGACAACACCGAGACGGACTGCAAGTCGTGGCGGATACCTTCATCGTCAGCATCCCCGCCAATCTCCTCCGTGTCCCAGAGCAGGGTGTCGTTCCGCGTCTCCTTGTTCATCGTGCTGTTGAAGAGCGGCACCAGTACGTAGTCGAACGCCAGACCCTTGGACTTATGGATGGTCATCAGCGTCACGGAGTCCTTTTCGGGCGACTTGTTCACCTTTACCTCACTCATCGTCTCGTCCCAATAGTCAAGGAAGGCTTTCAGACCGGCGGGTGTGCTGATGCCGGATGTCAGAAAGGCTTTGAGGCAGGAGAGGTACTTCTCTATGAACTCGTCCTCGTTCATACGGGTCAGACCGAAATGCCGAATCAGCCGGTCATTCATCTCGTACAGCGGATGACTGAGCCAATGTGTGCGGCTGTTTTCCAGCTCGTCCAACCGCTTCTGTCCCAGCCTGTCTTCTATGTACTGCCGATCGATGCTGTGCAGGCGTGTTTCCTTGTCATTGACGGCAAGGTATCGGAGAATGGCGGTCAGCAGTTGCACGGCGGGAGAGGAAGCCAGTTGGAAGGAGTCCTCCGTCTCGACGGACAGGGTCCGCAGTTCCTCGTCCTGTTGCAGCCAGTCCAGCACTGTGTCGCCTTCTTTTTTTTTCCGTACCAGTATGGCAATGGAGGCGGATTCATTTTTTTCCGCTATCCGTTGGCGGATGATCCTGAACTGAAGGCAGAAGTCCTTCCGCAGCCGCTCGTCCGCCTCCGTTTTTTCGTTGTCTTGTTTCTTCGTATTGAGGGGATAGATGAAGAACCGCACGTTGCCGCCCTCCTTGTTCACGTTCTGATGCACTTCCACGTTCTTTTCATACACGGGCGAGAGGTAGTCCTTCCCGTAGCCGTTGGCATCCAGTATGCGGTCCATCTCCTGCGCCAGCAGGGGAAAGAGGCTGTTGTTGGTTTCCACTACAGCGCGTGTGCTGCGGAAATTGTCGCCGAGGGACACGAATCCGCGTTGGTTCGCGATGTCGGCGAGCAGTTGCCATTTGCCGTTGCGGAAACGGTAGATACTCTGCTTCACGTCGCCCACGATAACATTATGTTTTCCGGATGCTTGCAATTCGCTCACCAAGGGTTGCAGGTTGTTCCACTGCATCTGCGAGGTGTCCTGAAACTCATCTATAAGCAGGTGCTCGAGTTTGGGGCCTACCTTGCTATAGACGAAATCACGCGCGTCGCCTGCCAGCAGGTCACGAAGGAAAAGATTGGCGTTGGAAAGCAGCATCTGCATATTCTCCTTCTGGATGTCGCGCATGTTGCCTTCGATATTCGCCAGCAGGGTGATAGTGTAGAGATTGGGCAGAACGACCTGAATAGTGTTGAGAAGCGTCGTACAATGCAGGTAGGTGTTGTACAGGTCAATAAATTCGTCGTAAAGCACTTCGCCGTCAATCTCTCCGTCCAGCACTTTCTGCACGCCCTGTGCGGGGCTTTCCCATTTCCATTTCAGTTCGCGCATGTTTTTGGCGGCGGTTGCCAGTACCGACAGGGGTTGCTTTCCGCCCAGCGGGTGGGCGGACACTCTTTGCAGAAAACGGTTGCATGAATCCTCTATGTGTTTCGTTATCCTGATTTTCTTTGCATAGAGCGATTTGCGCAGCGCATCGTAACGGCCTCCACGGCTCTCTTCCTCAATGGCTTCGGCATGGAACTTATAGACTTCCTGTCCGAGTTTGGCGGCTTCGCTTTTCAGTTCCTTGCGGATGTCCCATACGCTCTTGTTGTCGCTGAGGCTGTCTTTGGCAAAATCCAGTATGGGTTTCAGCACCGCGCGGCTTGCCTCGTCATCGTGAAGGCTGTCAATCATACGGTCCACGCTGCGGTTGTGTATGTCCGTCTCGTCGAGCAGAAGCTGCTGCTCGGCGGGCAGTCCCAGTTCGTACAACACCCCTTGCAGGACGGACTGGAAGAAGGAGTCAATGGTAGTGATGTTGAAGCGGGCGTAGTTGCGCAGAATGGCACGGAGAATCTCCCGCGCACAAGTCTGCAGCCGTTCCTGCGTGTCCGGTGCCAAAATGTCTGTCGTGCTGTCTTTGAGGCGCAGCAGTTCAGCCAGTTTGGTCTTGAAGCCGGTGAACGACGGATCCTGCCTTCCCGTGGCGAGATCGTGGAGGTAGGACAGGATGCGGTCTTTCATCTCCTTGGTCGCCTTGACGGTGAAGGTCATGGCGACGATATGCTCGAAGGATTTGTAGTTGTTGTGTTTCCATGCATCGTACAGGACTATGCTGATGTACTGCGCGGCGAGCGTGAACGTCTTGCCGCTGCCGGCGGATGCCTTGTAAACGGTCATCGGGCGGAGTTCGTTGGCGGTTGTTTTCATTTGTAGGCGTATGTGTTGGCAGGTTTACAGGAGGTTGGCGAGTTCGTCATAGTAACGCGGCGACACGGGTATGGCTTTCAGGTTTGGGGTGGTCAGTTCGGCGGTGATGACTCCCTCCTTGTCCTTTCGGACGGCTTTGACATGGACGGGGTTGATGTAGTAACTTCGCTGGCAGCGCACCAGTCCGTGCTTGCGCATCAGTTCCTGCAACGCCACCATGGAAGAGCGTAGCGTGTATTCTTTTACTATGTCACCGTCCTTATATTTGATAATCACGTAGTTCTCCTTTGCTTCGATGTACAGCACAGCCGCCGAAGCGATGATGAGCTTGACTTGTTTCTGCTGGTCGCGGAAGCGCATCAGCGAGTCGTCCTCCACAGGTGCGTCCTCTTTGGCGGCAATGGCGTTCCACACAAGATACAGGATGGCATAGGGATAGACGAGCGTCATAGTCAGCATACCCATACAGATGCCCGCCATACCGTAATAAGTGTACCGGCCTTTGTACATCAGTGTCAGGTAGAGCGACACGAAAAGGCTCATTCCTACCAGTTCCGCCACGTGCCACAGCCGCCAGCTCAGGCGCGACAGTGCCGAGTGACGGCTCGTGACAGCCATCAGCACGCGGGAGAGAATCATCACGCCCAGCAGGATGCAGCTGATGATGGTCACGTTGAAGGAGAACAGCCCCTGTGGAGTCATATCCAGCAGTTCCCTTACCAGCAACGGACGGTATAATGTGGTGAAAATCAGAAAGAATACAGGAATACCCAGTATGTAATACAGCAGGCATTTGATGCGCGTGAAAACGGATGGGATACGTGATGATGCGGTCATATTTTAGTCCCTTGTTTTGGTGGGACGAAATCCGTGATGTCTGATTTTCGTCCCGATATTGATATTTTTGTCACTGTATTTACGATTACTACAAAAACTGTGCCACTTAATCACGAACTTTTTTTCGGCACTTCAGGAGGGTGTACTTTTGCGCCGCAATCGGAAACAGGATTGCGCTATTCAAATAAGAAACAAAAATTCTCAATGCTATGTTGGCAGGATTTGGAGATTCGATTATGAAAGGGGTGATGCTTCGCAATGCAGCAAAGGAAGGTCGTCCCGAGTATGAACTGAGCAAACGGTCGATTATTGACCGTTGTGGCGAGCAACTGGGTATGCCCGTGTCAAATTTCGCACGTTTCGGCTGTACTGCTCCGATGGGCGAGAAACTCGTGGAACGCTACGGGGAACGTCTCTCCGAGGGCGAAACGGTACTCATCGGATACGGAGGCAACGACAGCGATTATGACTGGGAATCCATTGCCGACCATCCCGAAGACACGCATCAGCCGCGCACGCGGATGGAGGACTTTGTGGCTGCCTACCATCGTATTATAAATAGGATACGCAGCGCGGGTGCCATACCCGTCATGCTGTCCATGCCGCCTATGGATGCCGATCGCTATTTCCGTTTCTTCACCCGCAACCTGAGCGACTGGCACAAGAATAACATCCTCTCGTGGCTCGGCGGGAACACGGCTCCCATTGTCTCCGGACACGAGCTGTACAACCTCGCGCTCTACAATATCGCGCAACAGGAGCAGGTTCGCATACTGGACATCACGTCCGGTTTCCTTTCCGAGCGTGTGTATGATTCGTATCTGTGTGACGACGGCATTCATCCGAATGAGGCGGGTCAGGCGCGTATGTCTTCATTTATAGTCAGTCAGTTGCGTCCTGTTGCGGCGTAATCTGTTTTTACTTTTTCCGTTTTCTTCAGCCTTGTCGGACGGCATCGAAAGTGCCGTCCGACAAGTGTGTGCGGAACACTTTGCCTGCGGGCAGTTCGCTGACCGACCGCAGGGGGCGACCGTTGTAGGTCGCCAACGAATAGCCCATACGGTATATGCGTTCAGGCGAGCAGGCGGCGAGCCGCTGG
>DBVX01000080.1:0-4818 GCA_002308815.1 Bacteroidales bacterium UBA1253 | reverse complement strand
CGCTCCGCCTGCTGCTGCAGCCGCTCCGTGAGGAAGTCCGCCACTGCTGTGGGTGTTTTCAGGGGAAGGAAAACCACCTGATCGACAATGCTCACATCGCGCGTATGACCTATGCCGGAGAGAATGGGCAGCGGGCATCGCGCGCACGCCGCCGCCAGCGGGTAGGAATCGAAACAGCCGAGGTCGGTGGTGGCACCTCCGCCGCGTATGAGTATGACGGCATCGAACTGTTCTTGGTATGAACCAATGGTTTGCAGGGCGTTGATGATAGAGGCTTCCGCCCGCTCACCCTGCATGATGGCGGGGAACAGTTGCACACGGAAAGCGAATCCGGCGCGGTTGAGTTCGTCCGTGAAATCGCCGTAACCCGCTGCCTGTTCAGAGGAGATGACTGCCAACCGCATGGGCAGCGTGGGCAGGGTCAGTTGCTGCTGTAGTTCCGTCAATCCCTCCTGTTGCAGCCGCCGGAGCGTTTCCTGCCGCTGGCGGGCGAGGTCGCCTACCGTGAACGTCGGGTCGATATTGCGAATGTTCAGACTGAGCGAATAGACGGGGTGAAAACTGACTTCCGTTTCCACGAGCACCTGCATTCCCGCCTGCAGGCTCTGTCCCGTTTCCCGCTCGAAGAACGCCGATAGCATCGGGAAGAAGTTACTCCAGCAGGTGGCGCGCATCTTGGCGGCGAGCTGTCCGTTGGGGGCTTTCTCCACCAGTTCCATATAGCCGTGTCCGTTCTTGCGGGTCAGGGAGGCGATCTCGGCACGCACCCAGAACGTCTGCGATGAGAGGATGGCAAGCGACTGGTCAATACATGCGGTCAGTTGGGTAAGGGTGTAGGAGTTCATTGTACAATGCGTTTCAAAAGTATGACAAAAAAGAAGATGATCAGATACATGCCTGCCATTGCAGGAAGTGAAAGTTCTGCATACGTGACGGCGTGGGGAAGGTGTTCAATCCAACCTACCGAACGGTTCATTCCGTCAGCAAGCCACACTGTGGACAGAGCCAAAGCCTTTCCAAACAGCGGCAGCCATCCGAGTGTCAGAAGCAGCAACGCACTGACCATCAGCAGGAACGCCAGCGGAACAACCATCAAGTTGGAGATAAAGAAGAGGTTGCTCGTTTGCGAGAAATAGTGGAGCGAGAGAGGCATAGTGAAAATCTGTGCCGCGATGGAAACGGTCAGCAGTCCGCGTATGTACTCCGCTATGCGATATCCTTTGCAGCGCTGCAGAGCGGGAATGGGGAACAGAGCGCGTAGCGGCGGTTCGAGCAACANNCCCGCCACAGAGGCGAAACTGAGCTGAAAACTGACAGAGAAGAGGTCGCGCGGCCGGAAGAAAAGAATGAGGAAAGCGGTGACTAACAGGGCGTTGAGGGTGAACGGCTGCCGATGCCACACCTTGGCGAGTTCGAGAAGGGCAACAAAAAGGACACTCCGCACCACGGACGGGCTGCCGCCTGTCAGCAGGGCGTAAGCGATAAGTGCGGCGACTATCAGTCCGCTCACGATGCTCTGGTGCCGACGCGCCTCGTACAGCGGCGGGTACAGTCCGAAGCAGGTGAAGAGGAAGAACAGCACGCCGTAAAGGATACCCGTATGCAATCCGCTGACGGCCAGGATGTGTGCCGCCCCCGCTTTCTGAAAACTGCTTTTCAGTTGCGGGTCAAGATCGTCCTTGTAGCCCAGCGTGAGTGCCGCCGTGGTGGCAAGCGCGTCACCGGACAGACCAAGTTCCTTGTATCTTTCGTATGCAGCGTGCTGCCACGCCAGCGGACGCAGATGAAGAGGTATGCGGGTTGCCGAACCTGCTGTCCGCCAGTCGCGGCTTCGGACAAAAGCCGTACCTGCGATGCCGTTCAGGCGGAGATAGCGGCTGTAATCGAAATCGCCCAACAGACCTCCCTGCTTGAACCCCGCGCGGAATAGGATTGTTTCTCCCACGGAGGGCAAGGCGCGGGTAGAGTCATTTTGCAGGTAGAGATATGCGTGACGGTGGTCCGGCACCAGTTCGACCTCCACGCGCCATGTCCGCGGGCAGGGTTTGGCATAGTCCTGTACCACCGCGCAGTACATCCCGGGCAGGCTGTCAAGGGGAGCGGGCGTGCCAAGAAAACCGCTCCAATTCCAATGGTCGGCACACAGGATAAGTGCCACTAACGGCACCAACAGCAACAGGACAGGGAATTTGCGCAGCATTTACAACAATCAATAACCCTCTGTGATGGCAAAAACAGTGTCATCCATCCGGATAACTATCAAAGGACAGCGACTGCACAACAACTCAGTTGTCATACAGTCGCTTATAGATGGAATGTGCCACCGGCGAGACGATTGGCATCTGTTGCCGATTACTGGAAGTTGGAACGGTTGTCCTCTATCTCGCTGTTCTTCTCCAGCAGATTGATAATCTGATAAGGAAGCATATAGGCGCGGCGCTGGTTGAGCTGCGCTATCTCGGTGTCGGCGTTCATCTCGCCTTCTGCCGCAGTCCGCTTGGTGGTCATCAGCACGATAGCACCCTGATTGCCCTCAATCACATCACTCAATTTGTTCTCTTCAATAGCCATAGCCGTACCCATAGCCTTGTATTCGGGACCCATATTGCCGAACTGGTAGCCGCTGAGCGTAACGCCGTTGGCAGTCTGTACGGAAGTGTTCCATTTTGCAGCAATGTCCTGCAGCGTGGTCATTCCCTCCACTTCTTTCTTCAGGTATTCGGCTTTCTTCTCGTTGGTTGCCAGTCTGCGCAACTCGGCTTCCACGTCTTCCATCGGGCGGTACTCGTCCTCATCAATGGAGGTCAGCAGAGCCACCACGAACTTGTCGCCACACTCGAACACATCGCTTATCGCACCTTCTTCCTTCGCCTCGAATGCCCAACGGACAATCTGACGGCTCTGCTTGAGGTCGCTTACCTTGTCGGCGTTCTTGTCAAGGTTGTACGCTGGATAGAGCGTCATCCCCATTTCGGCCGCCGTGCCGCGAAGCATTTCTTCGGAGCGGTTGTTGACAACGAACTGTTTGGCCTCGTTGTAGCGGGCGGAGATGGTCTTGCTGGAAGGTGTCACCTCGCGCTGGAGGATAGCCAGTTTGACACGTGGAGAAGCCGCAGCCACATCCATAATCTCAAAGGTCTGCTCGCCCAGTCCGGCGGCTATGGTGAAGCGCTCGCCTTTCTTGCCGGTGAACGCCTTGTCCGCCATATCGCGGCCAAGCCGGTCTTCGGTGAACCAGCCCAGTTCGGTGTCCTCCTGACCCTCTTCTGCGGCAATCACCTTGAGTTGGACCGAATCAGGACGCGAGTATCCGCATTCCATGATACGCGCCATACTGTAAGTGTTGTCCGTGAAGGATATGCCTGAAAAGTCATCCTTCTTCGCGTCCTTGCCGAAAGCGAAGCCCTTGTACTGTTCCGGCACGGTCTGCTCCGAATAGTTGCGTCCGTCGTACATCAGGTCGGAGTTGGTATTGACCACGAGGGCGATGTCCTCGGTGGTGCGGAACTCCTCTTCCAGACTCTGCATCAGTTCGTTGGCGGCTTGGAAGTCCTGTTCGGAAGGTTGCAGGTCAAAGGTAACATACTCCAGCGATCGGGACGGGGTCTGTTTGTAGCGTTCCTTCCGGTCGTTGTAGAGCCGCTTGATATCGCGCTGTGAGACGGTGACTAACGAATCCCCTACTGCTGAGTATGATTTGGTTACATACTGGACATCAGCACTGACGTGTTGTCCCTCATACGCATACTTGGCATCCAGTTTGTTGGCTGTCAGCAGGTGCTTGGCGAGGTCGGTGTACTTGTCCTGCAGTTGCGTCAGACGGACGGCGTTCTCCCAGTACATCCAGTAGGTACGGGCCTGCTGCATGTTGGCGTTCTGTGTGTCATCGTCCGACTCCTGCTCAATCTGGTGCAGGAAATTGACCAACAGGTCGCGGCTGAACTGTCCGTTCTCGTCAAAGAAAGCGCGGCGGGTGGCTATCAGCTGGTGGGGGTTCTCACCTATGCACAGTTCGCTCAGTTCGTCCGATGTTACGGTCATACCTATTTTTTCCGCCTGCGCCTGCAGGGTATAGTCCATCAGCATCATCTGCCATACTTGGTTACGAATCTGGGTGGTTGTCTCTTCATCAAAGTTGGAACGCCCTGACTCAATTTTATACACCTCGGTAAGCCGGTCCTTGGCTGACTCGTATTCGGTGTAGTGAATCTTCTTACCGGCAATCACGCCCACGTTCTCGCGGCTGCGGTTAAAGAAACTGCTTCCTGAATTGAGAAAATCGCCCAAGATAAATGCTAACATGGCCAATCCCACTATTACGAGCAGAAGTACGCCATGGTTACGGATTTTTTGTAAAGTTGCCATATTGTTTGATGTTTGTTATTTTTGAACGGATTGTCTGACGTAATGAGGCATCTCGGACGGTATCTCCATAGAGAGTTCGATGAGTCCGGCAAACTGTCCGTGGTCGTACCACGGGGTTTGGTATATCAGTTTCTTGACGCCGTTTTTCTCTATGGTATATACATTCTTTTTCTGCTCGTCATACAGCCCGCGCAGTATTTGTGCCGCGCGGGGCGGATGGCAGTCGAAGAGGTTNNATTTTCTGCCCGTGGCTGTTCACATCAGCCGACCGTTGGTTCATATCAAGGATATTCCCTTCCCGGTCGCTGATGGTGATGGCGATAGGCAGTTCCTCAAAATACGTCTCCATTAGTCTTCGTCTTTCTGGCTTTCCGCGTATGCCTTTACGAGCTTGTCCTGTACGTCTGCGGGAACCAGTTCGTAGCTCTTGAAGTGCATCGTGAACGTGGCACG
>DBVX01000060.1:12285-12865 GCA_002308815.1 Bacteroidales bacterium UBA1253 | reverse complement strand
CTTGCCGATAGGAGCGAACAGGTCGATGATACGGCAGCTGAGCGGGTCGTTGTGGCCGGAGCAGAGTTTGAACTTGCGGTCCGGGAACAGAGGCGTCAGATGCTCGAAAGCCACGCGGTCGCGTACCTGCTCGGGCAGGCAGCCGTTGATTTTGATCACGTTGTTCATCGGGAAATAGCGCTCACCGTCCTTCGGGGGCAGTATCGAGCATTCCACGGTGTCGCCGGGCTTCAGACCGTACTGTTTGATCTGCTGCGCGGACACGTAGATATCGTCGGGGGAGGGCAGGTAGTTGTAGTCCGGGGAACGGAGGAATCCGAAACCGTCGGACATCACTTCCAGCGTACCGGTGCCCAGCACGAAGTCGCCGAAATTGTACNNGACTGTTCTCCTGCGGAGCGGGCTCTGCGGGCTGCTCGGCTGCGTTCTGAGCATTCTGAGCGGCCTGCGCCTGTTGTTGCTGTTGCTGCTGACGAAGCAGTTTCTGTTGCTTGCGCTGTTTGTAGTTGCGGTCGTCCTCAAAAGCCAGCATGGCGGCCTCCATGGCTGCACGGTTGGCCTCTTCGCGTTTGGCGCGCAG
>DBVX01000060.1:10749-12278 GCA_002308815.1 Bacteroidales bacterium UBA1253 | reverse complement strand
GCAGCCTCTTCGGGGTCCTCCACTGCCGGAGCGGCGGAAGCTGCAGGGGCCTGAGGAGCCACGGGTTCCGGAACCACGGGTTTCGGTGCCTCTACTTTGGGCGCTTCGGCTTGAGGTGCGGGAGCTGCAGGCTGAGCGGACTCTTCGGGNNCTTCGGGGAAGATGGGGTTCTTGCGCGGGCGTCCGCGACGACGCACCTGCAGGCGGGCCTGCTCTTCGGTCCTTTCGGCTACCTGCTCGGCCATGGCTTTCTGCTCCTCGGCCTGCGTCGTGGGCTTGGGACCTTTGTCGTTGAGGTGCGACAGTCCCACTTTCTCCACCTTGTTGTTCTTTTGTGCAACGCGGGTGCGCTTGCGTGGAGTACGCGATTCAGCCTTGGCTTCCACCTCCTGCGCATGCTGGTCGGCCTGTGCGTCCAGAATCTCGTAGATGAGGTCCTGGCTCTCCGCGCCGCGTTTCACTTTCAGACCGAAGTCTTTCGCGAGTTTCTTGAGTTCATCGAGCGACAGTTGCCCGAGTTTGTTCATGTCGTATGTCATATGATGTCAATTCCTATTTCTTCTTTTTCTTGTGTTGAGTTGTAGCTTGTGCCTGTTTCAAATCTTTCGGAACGAGTTGCCAGCCGTGCTTGAGCACAAAACCGTCGAACCCGCAGGAGAGTTGTCCGTCGCTCAGCAGATAGATGTCTTCGATGATGCGTTCGGGCTCCACCTGGTCCTTGTTCCAGATGAGATACTGTTGTTTGAGTTTGTTGGCAAGTCGGTTGATGAGGAAATGCTTGCGGTCGATGTCCGGTTCGTTGACTGCCTCAGCCACCATGTCCTGGATGATACGTCCGTAGTGACGCATGCGTATCGGCGTGGTGTTGTAGGGCAACGGTTCGGGGTGCAGATGCAGCTCTTCGGGATGGGGCATGCCGTTGGGCCAGTCGATGTCGAGTTTGAAATCGGACATGATAGCCAGATGGTCGTACACCACATGTCTGGACTCCTCCTGACGGAGGTAGGGGAAGAAACTCTGCATCGTGTTGATGATAGCCGCCACGCACCGTTCGCGCTCCTCGCGGTCCTGGATGGTGATGGCATGTTCAATCATGTGCTGCACATTGCGCCCGTAGTCGCGCATGAGCAACTTGCCTTGTAGAGTGGGGTATTCCATTATTTCTGTTTAACGAGATAAATCATTGTCGGATAGTGGTCGGAGAAACCGTCGAGCCATACGCCGCCTTTGTGCGTACGCAGCGGAGTGCCTTTGTCTTTACCCTCGAGCACGGTCAGGAAGCGCTTGTTGAAGATCTCGGCCTGCCAGTAGCTCCATTCGGTTTTCGAGCGCGGAGCATGCGCCAGCGGCTCGGAGATGATGATCTGGTCGAACAGGTTCCACGAACCGTTGTAGGCCAGCGAGCCGATGCCGCGGTCCAAGGTCTTCCACATGGTGTTGTAGAAGCCTTTCTCCTCCACTTCGTCGCGGTCCTTGCGCGCACCCAGCACCTCTGCGCATGAGTGGTTGTACGGGTCGTCGTTCAGGTC
>DBVX01000060.1:10254-10685 GCA_002308815.1 Bacteroidales bacterium UBA1253 | reverse complement strand
GGCCGCCGTGTCGCGCGTGGCGCGACTCGACTCCTCGCCACCGTAGCGCGAAGGCCAGTGGTTGACGAGGATATGGATCTTGTCCTTCACCACGCCCTTGTCGTCCTTCAGGTAACCGCTCACCAGCAGCTGCAGACGGCTCTTCACCACGCCGCCGTCCGAATAGTGAGCGTTCAGCTGGTAACCCTTGGTGCTCACCACCGTGAAATAGCTTGGGTTGTAGAGGAAACCTACGTCCACACCGCGGCGGTCGGGACCNNGGTCGGGCCCCTCCAGCAGGATGGGCTTGTAGTGGCGGTCAGCCAACTCCGGCTGCTTCACCAGGTCCTCCAAACAGTGGATATTCTCCACCTCTGCCACACCTACGCACACGGCCCCGATGGGCGTCTTGTCCAGTCCGAACTGCGAGATGGCATACGCCATTTTGTGCA
>DBVX01000060.1:0-10161 GCA_002308815.1 Bacteroidales bacterium UBA1253 | reverse complement strand
AACAGGTTCTCCAGATTGTAGAACGCGATACAACGGACGATGTAGTTGTCCTCGGATTGTGCAAACAGACCTGTTGCAAGGGCTGTCAGGCAGAGAGATAAGATTAGCTTTTTCATATTTGTTGTTTGAATGTTCGGAAAAGACAAATGGAGATTTTCCATTTGCGGGTGCAAAGTTACAACTTTTTTTTCATATTACCAAATTTTTTCGGGGAAAAATGCAAACTTTTTTCAGTTTATGCCGTTTAATGCGGCAAAAACTGCCTTTATCCGAACAAACGGTGATGTTTTTTCGCTCCGCATGCAACAGCATTGCCGAATGCCCGAATCCGGCCCAAAATGGCGTTATGCGTTCCGGAAATGGCAAAAGCGACAACAAAACTGACGTAAATTTAAGGAAATAATGCAAAAATTTATGAAAAAGTTTGCATATGTCAAAAAAAAGCAGTAACTTTGCGGAACAAAACATAAACAACACATAATTTAGTATCATGTCATCAGTAAACAAAGCGATTTTGATCGGTAACGTAGGGGCAGAACCCGAAGTACGTTATCTGGAGAGAGGAGTGGCAGTTGCCACATTCCCGTTGGCAACAACGGAACGAGGATTCACAATGCAGAACGGCGTGCAGGTGCCGGACAAGACCGAGTGGCACAACATAGTGCTATGGCGCAATCTGGCAGAATGGGGCGAGCGGAACATCCGCAAGAGCATGAAACTGTACGTGGAGGGGAAGTTGCAAACCCGCAGTTGGGAGAAAGACGGAATCCGAAAGCAGAAAACCGAGATAGTGGCGGAGAACGTGCAGATTCTCTGGCGTCCGGACCAGGCACAACCCGCGCAGGAAGAGTCACACGCCACCGAAGAGGACCCCTACCTGGACAACATCTAATCGACCTATTGGCCCTATTAGCCCTATTAGCCTAATCGGCCTAATTTGCCTAATAAAATCAGCCCCCCGATTTGGGAGGCTGATTCTTTTTGTCGGATGTCCGGAGTGCTTAGTCTTCGTCGTGCGCTTCTGCTGCGTAGGCTGCAAGCAGTTTCTCCTGCACGTCGCCCGGAACGAGCTGGTACTCGGCGGGTTCCATGGTGAAGTTGGCGCGACCGCCGGAGAGCGAACTCAGCGTGGTCGAGTAGTTGCCGATCTCAGCCAGAGGCACGCGGGCCGTCAGTTTCTCGTAACCGCTCTCCGACGACATACCCAGAATCACGCCGCGGCGGTTCTGCATGTCGCTCATCACGTCACCCATCTTGTCCGACGGGGTCAGCACGGTTACCTCATAGATAGGCTCCAGCACCTTCGGACCGGCCTCGCGGAAAGCCTGTGCGAACGCGTTACGCGCTGCCAGACGGAACGAGAGCTCGTTCGAGTCAACCGGGTGCATCTTGCCGTCATACACGATCACGCGCACGTCGCGGGCATACGAACCCGTCAACGGACCCGATTCCATCTTGTCCATCAGACCCTTCAGGATGGCCGGCATGAAGCGGGCGTCGATAGCACCGCCCACGATGGAGTTCACCATCACGAGCTTGCCGCCCCATTCCAGTTCCACTTCCTGCGTGTCACGCGGAGTGATCTTGTACTCCTGACCGCCGAACTTGTAGATCTCTTTCGGCTCAACGCCCTCTACGTACGGCTCCACAATCAGGTGTACCTCGCCGAACTGACCGGCACCGCCGGACTGTTTCTTGTGGCGATAGTCGGCACGTGCGGCCTTGGTGATGGTCTCGCGATACGGAATCTTCGGCTCGTCGTAGGCTATCATCATCTTGTCGTTGTTCTCCAGACGCCATTTGAGCGTGCGCAGGTGGAACTCGCCCTGACCGCTGACGATGGTCTGCTTCAGCTCCTTCGACTGCTCGATGATCCACGTCGGATCCTCCTCGTGCATACGGGTGAGCAGTGCGCTCAGTTTCTCCGCGTCGGCCTCGTTCAGAGGACGGATGGCGCGACGGTACTTGGGTTCGGGATAAGCGATAGGCGCGTATGTCAGGTCGCAGTCCTTGGCGTTCAAGGTGTTGCCCGTGCGTGTGTCTTTCAGTTTGACGGTCGCGGCAATATCACCGGCTGCCACTTCGTCCACGGCGGTACGGATGGAGCCGTCCACGGCATAGAGTTGCGAGATACGCTCCTTCGAGCCGCGGTCCATGTTCTGCAAGTCGTCAGCGCCTTTCACGGTACCCTGCATTACTTTGAAGTAGTTCACCTCGCCGATATGAGGCTCGACGGAGGTCTTGAAGATGAACAGCGAAGCGGGTTTCGTTGCGTCGGGAGCGACCTCCTTGCCGTCGGTGGTGACGGGTTTGGAAGCGTCAGCCACGGCGGGAGCCATGTCGCTGAGGAACTCCATCAGACGGCGTGCGCCCATGTCCTTCGTTGCGCAGGCGCAGAGAACGGGATAAACGTCAGCGGATGCGAAGACGCTCTTCAGACCGCGAATCGTCTCCTCCTCGGTCAGTGTGCCTTCCTCGAAGAACTTCTCCATCAGTTGCTCGTCTGCCTCGGCAGCCATCTCATGAAGTTGTCCAAGGAGCTCTTCCACTTTGCCCTGTTCGCTGGCGGGGATGTCCTGCAAATCGGGCGCGCCGCCTTCGGCTTTCCACACGAGCATCTTGCCCTTGAGCACGTCAATGACGCTGTTGAAGCCGGGGCCTGTCTGCACGGGGTACTGTACCAGCACCACCTTGTTGCCGAAGTTCTCCTTGAGTTGCTCGAAGGCGCGGTCGAAATTGGCGTTGTCGTGGTCGCATTTGTTCACCACGAACACAACGGGTTTCTTGGCGTTCTCGGCGATGCGGAAGTTGTTCTGCGTGCCTACTTCCACGCCGCCGTTGCACGTCAGCGTAACCACCGCCGTGTCCACGATGTGAAGAGCCGTCACCGTACCGCCGCAGAAGTCGTCCGAACCGGCGCAGTCAATGATATTGAGCTTCTTGCCGCCGAACTCGATATTGCACACTGTCGAGAAAACGGAATAGCCGTATTCCTTTTCCACGGGGAAATAGTCGCATACGGTCGATTGTTGCTCAACCGTGCCGCGTCGTTTGATGATTCCACTCTCGAAGAGCATAGCCTCCATCAGAGTGGTCTTGCCCGAACCGCTGCCTCCGATGAGGGCGATGTTCTTGATTTCATTAGCTTGATAAACTTTAGCCATAATGATAAATGGGATATTTGATTTATATTATTTTGTTTGCTTTCTTTGTCTTATTGGTTCTACCGCCTTGTATGCGCCGTTCGGGAAACTTGTTTCCTTTATCTTCTTTCCCCTTGCCTGCGCTGTTGCAAGCCGCCTCCGCAGGGCATTGTCGCATAAAAATGCCCGCAAAGATACGACATAATAATGACCCTTGCAATAGAAAGGTGCATTTTTTGCGCCTTTTGACTTCTTGACACCCCGACAACGGCTTTGCCGTTCTTCCTCCGTCTATTCCGCCCGTCCCTTTCATCCCTTGTCCCGCGTGAGACGCGCTCTTTGTTAGGTTCTCAGTGCGTCAGCGCGGAGCAAGAAGAAAGCGGACTGCCCCGCAATGGAGACAGCCCGCTCTTTCCGATGTATGCAAATGAAGCGTTTACTTCATTTCCGCGCCCTGGGCGTCATACATCTTTCCGTCGGGGGTGAGGATGTAGAGAATGCCGTCACGCATCATCTTGCGGGTCCGTGCTGCGGGCATACCCTCCGTCTCTTCAACGGCGGTACATTCGCCTATGGTTTTGAAAGAGCCTGTGCGGGTGTCAAGGGTGTTGCCTCCGCTGTCCTTGGCGGTCAATGTATAGTTATAAGTGGTACCCCGGTTCAGTCCTGTCACGGTGAACGAGAAGCCTGCGGTCTGCACATTGTCTGGCGCATTGTCACGACCGGGGGCGTTGAAGGTGATGGAAGTCAGTTGCCCTTTGCTGTTAAAGACGAGTGTGCAGATGATGTCGCCGTTCGTGTTACGGATAACCAGTTCGTAGGATGCGGCACCGGTGACAACAGGCCATACCACATCAGCCGTTGTTTCCGTGGGAGTGACTTTCACATCGTTGGTCTCGGTGGATGCCGCGCCAATACGGCGGACATCATATAGCCCCCAAGCATCGTGGTTGTAATAATTGTCGTAACTGTCGGCGGGGACATAGACAATGGCACTATATTGTACACTCTCAAAAGCATTGCCTTTGACAGTGGGCGGACGCATACTGTAACAAGTGATAGTTTCAATTGCTGCGCACCCATAGAATGCTCCAGATTCCAGCAATTTCATAGATGAGCCGAGGATTACATTCTTCAGACTGCTGCAACCACTGAAAGCATTTTGTCCAATACTCGTCACACCGTTTGGAATGACAACATTAGTAACTAAAGAATTATTGATATACAACGCATAAGAGGAAGAAAACATAGAAGGATTCCACGATTTACCCATCCATTCCTCCAAAGTCCCCGTAAAATGAATTTCTTGTATTTTGCAATCTCTGAACGCATAATAATCGATGCTTATCACGCTGCTACCAGTAATAGTGACAGAGGTCAGACTGCTGCAACCAGAGAAAGCGTGTGCTCCAATACTTGTAACGCTGTTGGGAATCGTTATGGAGGTCAGACTGCTGCAATCAGAGAAAGCAGCGTCTCCAATGCTTGTGACGCTGTTGGGAATGGTTACGGAGGTCAGACTGCTGCAACCAGAGAAAGCAGAACTTCCGATGCTTGTCACGCTGTTTGGAATGGTGACGGAGGTCAGACCGCTGCAAGCAAAGAATGCATAATCTCCGATGCTTGTCACGCTGTTTGGAATGGTGACGGAGGTCAAACTGCTGCAACCTTCGAAAGCAGCGTATTCAATGCTTGTGACGCTGTTGGGAATGGTGACGGACGTCAGACTGCTGCAACCATAGAAAGCAGAACTGCCAATGGTTGTTACGTTTTCGGGAATAGTGATGGATGTCAGCCTGCATTGGAAGAAAGCATAATTTCCAATGCTTGTCACACCATCGGAAATATCAACAGACTTAATATATGTCCTCTTTGAATACCAAGGTGTGTAACCGTTGTGATAATCATACATATCTCCAGTACCGGTAATAGTCAGTACACCATCCGCTAAACTCCATGTCAGGTTGTCGCCACAAGTGCCGCTTGATTGAGCAAAGAGCGACAGACTCATTGACAGCATTAGTGTTGCTAAAAGAAGTTTTGTTTTCATTGTTGATATAGTTTTAGTTGATTGTTATTGTTTCATCACCGTCTATATAAGTTCCTTCATTGATGTCAATGACACTAACCTTGACACCAAAATCTTTTCCAACGACCACAGTTTCGTCCGCAGGTGAGCAGCGTATTTCCTCAATAAAAGGAAGCCAATTGGTATCCAAATGCAGTTCAGTATTGCACCC
This sequence comes from Bacteroidales bacterium UBA1253, assembly GCA_002308815.1. Classification (GTDB taxonomy): domain Bacteria; phylum Bacteroidota; class Bacteroidia; order Bacteroidales; family Paludibacteraceae; genus Colicola. Next base: position 4,778 of record DBVX01000060.1, on the reverse strand, counting down.
TTCTTCTTCCGATGGCACAATAAAATATCTGACTTCGTTCTCATATCTGTACGCGCTACGTTTCAATAGAAGGAGGCTCAAGAAACTATCCATATCAAAATGGTTGAAAATATCATCATGCCCCGTCACGTTGTAACACTTCAGTACACCTTTATCCAATCTTTGGTAAAACGGCCGATGAAGGATTGCGATATGTGACTCTTTTAACTCGTAGTTCACAGTTCCTTCATAGATGCGGTAACGAGTTGAAGCGAATTGATTAAGATACTTAAGCCACGTCTTTCTGTTTATCTTGATTTGCACAAGCGGCTCACCATTTTGAGGCAAATACATTTTCCAAGCGGCTTCGCTGTCTCTTTTCAATGTCGTGCAAAGCGCGTAAAGTTTTTTAGGGAAACCCGGATATTTGGTCTGATTGTATTTGGCACGATAAAACCTGCTTTCAAATTTATCCGTCCATAAAGACGGTTCTTTGAATACTATTCGTTTTGTCAGACAGGACAAAGGGATATACCGATACAGGAATCTGCTTGTTATAACATCTTCCATCAGATAAACATTCTTTAATCTTGAATGTGGTTTTGGTGTGCGTTTGTAAGTCATAATATTTGTTGGTTTGATGGTTTGTCCGCATTATATTCGGCGGCAGGCTTGTCCGTTTATCGTAGTGCGGCAAAACGCCGCAAAGTAACAGCATTTGTTTGGTATGCGTCTGGTCCTTGTTAGTCCTTTTCGCTTGTGGGGCCTGTCCTTTTTTTTCATCCACCTGTATTTTCCGTTTGCACTTCTCCTCTATCCCTATACTATCCTATAACTATCCCTATAGTCAAAGTTGTGTTTCAAACAGTATAGGATGGGCTTATTTGCCAGACGTACAGGCATACAAAAACGTGAGGCTTGTTAACTTCAATCTGGAATCTTGAGGAATCTCGACAACCTTTATATGCCAAATATCCGAAACAAGGCTCACGTCGAAACGCGAGCAAAAAGCCTTGTTCTTGGCATATAAATCTCAAAAGTGTCGAGTTTTCAAGATTCCAAGTTCTTAGCTGTATGCTTTTTTATTTATGTAGCGCACGCTTGCGCCTGTCCTTCTGTTTAACGTCAGGGAGTGACGCGCCGTTTTTTATGTTGTCGGCGGCAACAATCATTTATGTCTGGTTTTACTTTTCCTGTAGTGTTTCCAACAAGTCCAATCCTTTGTCAGTCAGATAGTATGCCTGAGCATTATGATTAGGGGTGTCCGGGTAAAGAGACGATAGTAGCCCATCTTTTATAGCAGGTGTAAGGTATGAAGATCTGAAATTGTCACGTCCTTTCAAGTGAAGGATTTCCATTATCTCTTCGCGGGTCTTGGTGTCTCCTCTGACCGCCTTGACAAGCTTTTGCACTTGCAAGGAAACAGACTTTATTTGATGACCTGTTTGATGGTCCGTTTCATGACCTGTTACTTGACCTGATACTTGACCTGTTACTTGACCTATTACTTGACCTGTTTTGGGTCTCCATAAAGTGGTAACGAAGTACTCGCTCTGACGGAAATCGGGGGATTGAAGTCCTTTTTGGGTACATAGTTGAACCAGATCGTTGGTACCTGTTCCCAACTGCTCAATGTATCCTGCAAGGTAAACGGGATATGCCAAAGTCGGGTTTACAGGCATTGACTGATGTTCGGATGTGAGTTCGTCAATAGTCATTCCGTGCGGCAACCGTCCGGGATTCCAGACCTCCAGCCTGTCGCGGAACAGCATCACCTGCACGCTTGCGTTACTCGTATAATCGCGATGAACCACGGCATTGACGATAGCCTCCGTCACAGCCTGCAAGGGAAGTTCGTAATCGACATCCACCTGCGCGGACTTGGTACGTTCGCCCACCCGCGCATCAATACGGCTCGCCACGAAACTGACCGCCTGATCAATGAGTTCAAAGACGTTGCCTTCGTAGATATGCTGGGACTTAATGGGTTTCTCAACCACCGTACTATAGAACTGCGCACACTTGACAACGGAAGTGATGAACCACTGCTGCGGATCCTTGGCGAAAAGAAGCAGTGCGGCATTCGTTATCTGACCTTGCGCTGTGAGAAGGCGCAAAGCACGCAAAACGGCAGGAATATGATCTTCATCGAACTTAACGGCGAAACACCTTCGCTCACGTGCCAATCCTACAAAGGAACGGATTTTTTCAGCATCCAAATCTCCTATTGTGGCGCACTGATTCGGAAGAGCGTCCCAACGGGTCTTTGATTTGCTTGTCAGGAACATCAGCAGTTCCTGCCCTCGAAGTTCCTGTGTGGTGCTCCCGCTGCGGACAAAGTATTTGCTCTCAAAAGAAACGGCTGTTTCCTGCGGATGAACATACACGGTGATGTACTCCTGATTCTCTTCCAAGTGGAGATTGACATCCGCTACAAATCCTAAAGTATTCCGGATTTTGTTAGGCAGGTTTTCGAGCAGATACCCGGCATTCCTTACGCCGCACACTGTGCCATCGTCCTCCACACCGATATAGAGCGTCCCGCCTTGGCAATTGGCAAAAGCGCACAACTCACGGAAAAAGTCGTCTTTCCACAAGCGTTTGAACTCTATAGTCTGTGATTCTTTGGGGAACATATCTTTCCTTATCGGCAAGATAAGATACGGTGGTTTGGGGGATTGGGCAAATATATGCGGTGGTTTTTGAATCGTTTTATCAACTTCGGGCTATTCACTGTCGCTGCCACGACTAAATGCGAGGATGTCTGTTGGTCGCAAACGAGCGTCAATAAACGCCTTTTCATAAAGTCCTTACTGTTTTACATCGGTAAGGGATGCTCCTGTTTAACGTCAGGGAGTGACGGTTGCGATTTAGAGCCTTGCAACGGGGACATATCCCGCCCACTTACCTCCGGCGCGAAACATTACGGCGGCAAAAAAGTACAGAACAAAAGCGACATACGCAAATGAATGTCATTTTTTGTGTTGAGATTATAGTTTTATGCCGATAGATGGCACACGTTTTTTTATGCTTGCCGGTAAATCTTTCTGCATTGATGATGCAAGGTGCGTCGGTAGAGTGGGCGATGCCCGGATATTATCCGGTACAAAGGAAGAAAGAGCAGCGAGGCAGGCGAAAGAAACCGACATCAAATGTCGGGCTAACAGACGAAGAACCCCTGACAAAGACCGCGTCTCAGGCGGGGCAACGGACGAAAAGGATGCTCTTGGACCGATGTCGGAATTCAATTCCGATGCAATGAACGGAGATGGGACGGCAGAGCCGTGTCGAATAGTATCCGACCTAACAGACGCTGCCAGCGTTGTATCCGATTGCTGCATACAAAGCAGACTCAAGGAGTAAGACCTTACTGATTGGCTTTGAGGCTTGCAGAAATGGAGGCGATGATGAAGCCACGCAAGGTGCTGTAACGCTTGATGCGGGAGTCGGGGGAGAGGTTCTTGGAGCGCTTCAAGTGCTTTTTGTACTCCGCCTGCCAGTAAGCGAGACGGTCCGGGTTCTGCATCTCAGACTTGCATTGTCTGACGGCTTCGGCGAACAAACCAATGGCGGCTTTGCGGGAGTCGGCGAGTTCGCCCTTGTAGGGGTTGAGGATGGCGTAAACATGTGTGCGGCCGACGGGTACGGTAAACAATTCTTTCTACGGTAAATGCGATTTTATATGACAGAAATGCGGCAGAGTATTGTGGTTTACGATAATTTGCCGTATCTTTGCGCGCTTTTTGTCAGCAAGAGAAAAAACAAAACTCAATACAAACTTAATTTTCATTTCTTATGTGGTTAAAAGACTCTTCCATCGGACGCAAACTCGTTATGAGTATCACGGGTGCGTTCCTGGTTCTTTTCCTCCTCTTCCACGGCAGTATGAACCTGTGCCTTGTCATTGATGACCTGTTCGGGACAACTGCCTACAACTGGATTTGCGCCATGCTGGGTGCGAACTGGTATGCCGTCATCGGTTCGCTGGTTATTGCGCTGGCGGTGGTTGTTCACTTTATGTATGCCATTGTGCTGACCATCCAGAACCGCCGTGCGCGCGGCAACGACCGCTATGCCGTCGAGGCGCGTCAGGAAGGTGTGGACTGGGCATCACAGAACATGCTCGTTCTTGGCATCATTGTCATCGGGTTCCTCGTGCTGCACCTCTACAACTTCTGGTTCAAGATGCAGTTCGCCGAACTGACCGGCATCGAGACATCGGCGTTCGACCCGCAGAACGGCAGCGCTCTGGTGAAAGCCCTGTTCACGGACGGCTGGTGCGGCATCGTGTATTGCCTGCTGTACATCGTATGGCTCTGCGCCCTGTGGTTCCATCTCAGTCATGGCGTATGGTCGGCTATGCAGACAATGGGCCTGAGCAACACCAAGTGGCTCTCGCGCATCAAGGTTATCGGTACCATTGTGGCTACTCTTACGGTAGGTCTGTTTATGATCGTAACCCTCTATTTCCTTGGAGTCAATATCGGTCAGATGTGCGCGTAATTTCATAATTCACAATTTCAATTGGATACGATTATGACAACGAAAGAAGAAATACTGGAAGCCGCAAAAGAGGTGGCAGGCAAGGTGAAAGAAACCGTGCAGACTGCCATTGAGACGGCGCAAGAAATAAAAGAAACAGTTATGGAAGTAAAAGAAGCCGTACAGCAAAGTGCCGCCAAGCAGGCTAACATCATCACGCCCAAGATGGCGAAGATACCCGAAGGTCCGCTGGAGAAGAAATGGACCAACTACAAAGACCATCAGAAACTGGTCAATCCCGCCAACAAGCGCAAGAT
>DBVX01000071.1:15121-15336 GCA_002308815.1 Bacteroidales bacterium UBA1253 | reverse complement strand
TCTATGATATTTATGAGTTCGCCGAAGCACCCATCATCGTCACCAATACGAATATTACATGACGCAGCGTCATTTTTATAGAATAAGTGGAGTATCTTTGGTTCAAAAACACAGAATAAGTGGTGAGAAATCGCGCAAAAATTATGGAATAAGTGGAAAATGTTTGCACGATTCATTTGCTTTTTAGTAATTTTGCAGCCGTCTTTTGGAACGCG
>DBVX01000071.1:12490-15033 GCA_002308815.1 Bacteroidales bacterium UBA1253 | reverse complement strand
TACGACAACAAGAAAAAAGGCGAGGTGGATTATCTCATCAATGACTACAATACGGTCAATGTCTTGCCTCTGGAAGTCAAATCAGGCAAGGATTATAAGGAGCATAGCGCGCTATCGAAATTCTTAGACGAAAAGGAGTATAACATCCATCAGGCCATCGTCTTCTCCAACGAACCGGACGTTCGGCAAGAAAAGGGTATTTGGTATATGCCTGTCTATTATGTCATGTTCTTGCAAAACTTCACCACAGAGGAAATCATTCTGCCTATTCCGGAAATGCCCCATTGATATGGAACATCTTTACAAAGAAGAAAATACTATGACAACCATTCCCCAACGACTGAACGCTCTTCGTGAGCGGATGCAACAGGCTGGCATCAGTGCCTGTATAGTTCCCGGCACCGATCCGCATAACAGCGAATATATGGCTGCCCACTGGGCGGAAATGCAGTGGATCAGCGGCTTCCAAGGAGAGACCGGCACCGCCGTCATCACCCTGACCGAAGCGCTTCTGTGGACCGACAGCCGCTACTACCTGCAAGCCGAACAGGAACTGCAAGGCACCACCGTCCGCCTCATGCGCGAGAGCGACATCGACTGCCCCACCATCGCCCAATGGCTGCGTGACAACGTGCAGGGCACGGTGGCGGTCAATGCCGAAATGTACACCGTCAATGCCTACCGCCAACTCAAGGAGTCCTTCGGCACGCTGCAACTGACCGCCTGCGATCTGATTCGCCCCATCTGGACGGACAACCGCCCCGACATACCGATGAACCCGCTCTATATCTACGATGACCAGTATGCAGGCGAGTCCGTGGAGAGCAAACTCGCCCGTGTCCGTCAAGTGCTCAAAGACGAGAACGCGCAAGCGCTGCTCATTGCCGCCCTTGACGAGATTGGCTGGCTGCTCAACATACGCGGCACGGACGTGGACTTCACGCCCTGCGTGATTGCTTACGTGGTCGTGGAGAACGACCGATGCACGCTCTTTGTGGACAGCCGCAAAGTCAATACAGAAGATGCCGCCGCGCTGCAACGGAAAGGCGTTTCCCTCCTTCCCTACGAAGCCATCTACGATTACCTCTGCCACCTTTCCGCCGATACTGTCCTGATGGACGGCAATCGCGTCAATGAGGCTCTGTACGAAGCCGTTACGGGAAGTACTGTCCGTCTGCTCACGCCCTGCCCCGTGCAGAGGATGATGAGCGTGAAGAACGAAACGGAGATACAGGGCGAGCGACTTGCCATGATTGAGGACGGCGTGGCGCTGACACGTTTCTTCCGCTGGCTCGACCGCTGGCAGGAGGAGCGCGACAGCGAAGAAACCGAACTGACCCTTGCCGCCCGCCTGCACGATTACCGCGCGCAGGGCAGACATTTCACGGACGACAGTTTCTGCACCATCGCAGGATGGAACGCCAACGGAGCGATTGTCCATTACCACGCCGAGGAAGGCAAGTGCGCCAAAATAGAAGGCGACGGCGTGCTGCTCCTCGACTCCGGCGGACAGTACCTTGACGGCACCACCGACATCACACGAACCGTATGGATTGGCGATGAGAAACAGATATCCGACCAACTGCGGCATGACTACACCCTCGTCATGAAAGGACACATCGCCCTTGCCCGTTCGCGCTTCCCGAAAGGCACACGCGGCAACCAGTTGGACATACTCGCCCACCAGTATATGTGGCAGGAAGGAATCACCTACGGACACGGAACAGGACACGGCGTAGGGCACTTCATGGGCTGCCACGAAGGACCCGCCAATATCCGGACGGACAACAACACAAACCCCATCCGACTCGGCAACATCTTCTCCGACGAACCGGGCATCTACCGCACGGGCGAGTACGGCATCCGCACGGAGAACCTCATCCTGACCGTCAAAGCAGGCTCGCAGAACATCACCTCGCCCGTGTATCGTCCCATGTCCGACCGCACAACCGGCGAGGAGTACTACGAGTTTGAGACGCTCACACTCTGCTTCTACGACACGCGCCTATTGGATCTTACGATGCTCACAGCGGACGAGAAAGCGTGGCTCAACGCCTACCACCGTTGCGTCTTCGACACCCTCGCCCCGCACCTTGACAAGGAGGACAGGGATTTTCTGAAAGAGAAATGCAAAGAACTATAAAATCTGTCCAATCTAATATGACACTCGAACAACAACTTACCCCCGTCGTGCTTCAGGCCGTACAGAATCTTTACGGCATAGACGCAAACGAACAACAAGTACAATTCCAGAAGACACGTCCTGAATTTGAGGGACATCTGACATTGGTCGTTTTCCCCTTCGTCAAAGCAGCGCGCAAGGCTCCCTCGCAGGTGGCGGCGGAAATAGGCGGTTACCTGCAAGCCTGTTGCCCGCAACTCGTGGAGAGGTACAATGCCGTGCAGGGCTTCCTCAATCTTGTCATTGCCGGTTCCCACTGGCTGCGGACATTGCAGGCAATAGCCGCCGATAATAACTACGGCCGTCAGCCCGACCGCAACCAGCTGATGATGGTGGAGTATTCATCGCCCAACACCAACAA
>DBVX01000071.1:11804-12406 GCA_002308815.1 Bacteroidales bacterium UBA1253 | reverse complement strand
GGCATCCATATCTGCAAGTCGATGCTTGCGTGGCTCCGTTTCGGCAACGGCGAGACACCCGAAACAAGCGGAAAGAAAGGCGACCACCTCATCGGGGACTACTATGTGCGTTTTGACAAAGAGTACAAGAAGCAGATTGACGAACTGAAAGCCCAAGGCATGGACGAAGAGACAGCCAAGAAAGAGGCTCCGCTTATCAAGGAGGCGCAGGCGATGCTGCTCCGTTGGGAGCAGGGCGACAAGGAGGTGCGCGACCTATGGGCGAAGATGAACAGTTGGGTCTATGCCGGTTTCGACGAGACTTACCGCAGGATGGGCGTGTCGTTCGACAAGATTTACTACGAGAGCAACACCTATCTGATAGGCAAGCAGGAGGTGGAGCGCGGTCTGCAGGAAGGTCTGTTCTACCGCCGCGAGGACGGTTCCGTATGGGCGGATCTTACCAAGGAGGGACTGGATGAGAAACTGCTGCTGCGCAAGGACGGAACATCCGTCTATATGACGCAGGACATCGGAACTGCCAAACTGCGTTTTGAAGACTACCCGATTGACAAGATGGTCTATGTGGTCGGCAACGAGCAGGAGTACCACTTCAAGGTGCT
>DBVX01000071.1:10021-11763 GCA_002308815.1 Bacteroidales bacterium UBA1253 | reverse complement strand
AGCTGCCCAACGGCAAGATGAAATCAAGGGAAGGCACGGTGGTGGATGCCGATGACCTGATGGACGCGATGGTGGAGACGGCGCGGCAGATGTCCGCCGACAAGGTGAACACGCTGACAGACATATCCGACGAAGAGGCAAAGGAGATTGCCCGCATCGTCGGTATGGGGGCACTCAAATACTTCATCCTCAAGGTCGATCCGCGCAAGAACATGCTCTTCAATCCCGAAGAGAGTATTGACTTCAACGGCAACACCGGACCGTTCATCCAATACACCTACGCCCGTATCCGCAGCGTACTGCGCAAAGCGGAACAGAGCGGTTGCGACTGCGAAGGAGGATGCACGTGTCACGATAGCGGCTGCACGGCTTCCGTGCCTGCTCTCAACGACAAGGAGCTGGCACTCATTCAGCGACTTGCCGATTATCCGTCGGTTGTGAAACAGGCGGGAGACGACTTCTCGCCGGCGGTGATTGCCAACTACGCCTACGCGCTTGCTTCCGATTTCAACTCCTTCTACCACGATTTCTCCATTCTCGGTGAGAAGGACGAATCTGTCCGCGTGTTCCGTCTGCAACTGAGTGCAGCGGTGGCGAAAGTGATACGCAGCGCCACTTATCTACTGGGCATCGAACTGCCGGAGCGGATGTAGGCTTACCGAATCAACGCTATAACAGAGCAGAGGTTGCAGATCTTTTCTGCAACCTCTGCTCTGTTATACGCAATGAGTTTATTTCACCTTTTTGTTCAGTTGGACATCCTTGGGAGCGGATTTCATTTTCTCCAGACTCTTGAGGAATTCCGCCTTGTTGCCGCGGGCGGGAGCCGATTCAGACTGGGGCACTCCAAGATTGTAAATCTTGCTCTCTCCGAGTTCCATCTTCTCGCTCTTGATTGTCATTGTACCGAAGTCATCCTCTTCCACATACACGCCGAGTCCGTAGTCACCAAGAATGGGCCGGATCTCAACAGCACCGGTGACATTGTACATGTAGTCGTAATCCGTGCCTTTCAATCCTATCTTAGCACGGGTAATAATTGCATCGGGAATCCATGATACTGGCTGATAACCGTCTTCCGCATCGTATTTGTAAATAGTCAGAGAGGCACCCGCAAAACCTTCCGCACTTGCAGCGCACTCTTTATAATAGGATTGAGTATCTCCGTTATTCCATGCAGCAGCAGCAGCATTGATGTGCTTCCAATATGCCTCGTTATTCACGATGGAAGGCACAAGACCATTGGCAACAGTATCTTTGCTCGTTTCAAAATAGCGGCTTGTCAGACCGTTGATTACATGATCACCTTCTTCAAGAACCTCCGGGCAGGTGGTGTGGTCGATATAGTAAACGAAAGCGGGGATATACATCATTGCCATCATTTCGGGACCTGTCAGTTCGCCTGAATAGTTGGCATAATACGCCCCTTCAGAGAACAGACGGATGGCTGTTTCCGCAAGATAAGCGCGAACCATAACGGGGTGATCAATACCCTCAACATCGATCTCGAACAAATCGTACATCGTCTTGTCCTTTACTTCGGGATTGGCAACAGAAGCCATCGGGAAGGATTTGAAAGTCTCGAGCATAGTAACCACATTTACCTTGCAGGTTGCTTTCGCACCGCTTGCCTCGGTGCAGACGATGTTGGTTGTTCCATAACTGTTTGCTGTAATTTCTCCCCTGTTGGTTACAGAAGCAACTGTCTCGTCCTCTGAAGTCCAAGTGAACTTGCCGCTTCC
>DBVX01000071.1:5709-9990 GCA_002308815.1 Bacteroidales bacterium UBA1253 | reverse complement strand
TCATCCTCACTGAGAACCACCACACCTGTCGTGCCGGGATTGGTACCGGGATCCTGTTTCACAAAAAATGTGATACTGTCAACATTCTGCAAATCCTTCTGATAATCAATCCTTCCATTGACCCAGACCCGCAGTTGCTGGGCAGACAGCCCCATGAACATGAATGCCGCTACGGCAATAAAAAATAATCGTTTCATTGTTCTAACAGATTAGTTATTTGACAAATTTGACCACTTGCGCTCCTGCCTGCAGCAGATAAGTGCCGTTACCAAGTCCGCTGACATCAATCCGGACCTCACCATCCATTGAAGGTGCCTGCGTGACCAGTTGTCCGGTCATGGAGAACACACGGACAGTCTGTTTTCCTTGCAGGTTCTTCACTACCAGTAATCCCTGTGCAGGATTTGAACAGATACGCAACGAACCGTCGGAATCCTGCTGTTCCAGAGCCGTAACACCGTCAAAGACGATTTTCCCGACTTTGTCAATATCCGTATAGCCCAGCAGGTTGCCCTGTTTGCCATACAGATACATCACATCATTCTTAAACGTGATTTTGCCCAGTTGGGCGATTGCGTACTGCTGAGCTTCACCTTGCAATCTGATGATTGTAAGTTTGGTTTCAGCCACAGCACACACAGCCCAGACAGACAACAAAAAGCATAATACTTTTTTCATTGTGCCATAGTTTTTGTGTTATACATTATATATTGTAGTTTGAATATGATTATTCCCGGTTCGCCTTACGCCACCGCACAAAGGTAGAGCATTTATTTTGACCAAACAAGAGAATACTGCTATTCTCTTCATACTACCAACGGCGGTTCGGGCAGTTCGCGTCCCTGACAGAAGCGGACGCGGATGTCGCGGTCGTCGCCGATGTAGATGAACCGCCCGATGCGCTCGGGCAGCGTGTAACGGTCGAAATTGAGGTAGGAGTCGTCGATGACCAGCGCGTCGAAGTCGTACCCCGGCTCGAAACTCCCCACCCTACCGAAGAACGAACCTCCGGACTTGGTGGCGAGATAGAACGCCTCGCTGAGCGACAGGAAGGGTATCGATCCCCGCGACTGCGCGAAATGCATCTTGCTGGTCTGGACGGCGTACTGTATGACGCGCAGCATGGACATATAATGCCCGCCCGACACGTCCGTTCCAAGAGCCACCCGTATGCCGTTGTCAAGGAAACGGCGGACGGGTGCCATGCCGGAGGCGAGGTTGCTGTTGGAGGTCGGACAATGGACGATGCAGACACCGTTCTCCCGCATCAGCCGCATCTCCTCGTCGTTGGTGTAGCAGCAGTGCGCCATCAGCGTAGGGGTTTGTCCGAACAGTCCGTAGCGGTTGTAGGCATCGCCGTAGCAGGTGGCATCGGGTTCGAGTTCGTGTACCCAGTCGATCTCGTGCCTGTTCTCGCTCAAATGCGACTGCACGGGCAGATTCCTTTCTTTTGCCAGCCGTCCGAGCGTCGTCAGCATCTCTTCCGAACACGAAGGAATGAACCTCGGCGTGACGATGGCGCGCACAATCCCGTCCCTTCCCAGTTCATCATCCAACACGGAAACAGCCGCGAATGCCTCTTTTGCCGTGTTACAAAGTCCGTTCGGTGCGTTTCTGTCCATCGCAACCAACCCGACGTATGCCCCGAGTCCCGCCTTGCGGAACAGGTCTGCAAGCACGCAGGTGGCTTCGGGATGGATGGTGGCGAAGACGGCGGAGCGCATCGTCCCCTGCATCCAGAGCTCATGAACAAAACGGGTGTAGATTCTGCGGGCGTAATCCGTGTCGGCGAACTTCATCTCCTCCGGAAACGTGTATCGCTCTAACCACGGCAGCAGTTCCAGATCCATCGCCAGTCCGTTGTTGCGGTACTGTGGTGCATGGAGGTGGAGGTCGTTGAAGGCGGGGATAAGCAGCCGGTCGCCGAAATCAACCAGTTCGCCTGCGGTTGCAGGGAGCTGACTGCCCGCATACACCACCCTGCCCTCATCGGAAACGGTGACGTATCCGTTCTCGATAATGCGGAACGCCTGCGGCGTGGGGGTGTCGATGATATGGGCTTTGTAGGTTATCATAGCGGAATCAGAGCAGGCGCACAAAATCGTCGAAGAGGAACTGCGTGTCGGTGGGACCGGACGCGGCTTCGGGGTGGAACTGCACGGAGAAGGCGTTNNATGCCCTCGTTGGAGCCGTCGTTCATATTGACGAAGTAGGGCTGCCAGCCGTCCTGAATGGTTTCCGTGCGGACGGCGTAGCCGTGGTTCTGGGAGGTGATGAAGCAGCGGTCGGTGCCGACGATGCGGACGGGCTGGTTGTGGCTGCGGTGACCATACTTGAGCTTATAGACGGTTGCGCCGACCGCCTTGCCGAGCAGCTGGTTGCCCATACAGATGCCCATCAGCGGACGGGGCCGTCCCCCACCCTCCTTCCGGCTGAACTCACCGTCGAGGAAAGCGCGTATATGCCTTACGGCAATGTCGCACGTGTTGGGGTCGCCCGGACCGTTGGAGAGGAACAGACCGTCGAAGTCAAGGGTGTTGAAGTCATAATCCCACGGCACCCGGACAATCTCCACGCCGCGTTGAAGCAGGCAGCGGAGGATATTGTGCTTCACACCGCAGTCGAGCAGCAGCACGCGCTTGCCCGCCCCCTCATTGTAGCGGATAATCTCCTTGCAGGACACGCGGTCCACGTAGTTCACCCCGCCGTAGGTGGCGGAGGGTATCTTGTCGGGCATATCGTCGAAGATGATCTGCCCCATCATCACGCCCTGCTCGCGGAGCCGCTTGGTGAGGGTGCGCGTGTCGATGCCGGTGATGGCGGGTACGTGTTCGCGCTGCAGCCATTCGGAGAGGCTCTCTGTGGCGTTCCAGTGGCTGTAACGGTCGCTGTAGTCGCTCACGATAAGGGCGGAAGCGTAGATATGCTCACCCTCCATAAAGTCCGCCACTCCGTTGGAGGCGAAGGTGAAAGGCGGCACGCCGTAGTTGCCCACGAGGGGGAAGGTCAGCACCATCATCTGACCGGCGTAGGACGGGTCGGTGAGACATTCGGGATAGCCGGTCATCGCCGTATTGAAGACGACCTCGCCCGCCACGGGCTGCTCGTAGCCGAAACTCAAGCCGGAGAAACAGGTGCCGTCGGAGAGGCGCAGAGTTACTTTTCGCATAAGGGTAGAGGTTGGTTGAGTATCTTGGATTCATCGATGAAGTCAATAAAGGCCTCGTTCACTTTCTTCACGCCGCCCGGAGTGGGATAATCGCCCGTGAAGTACCAGTCGCCGCTGTGACCGGGACAGGCGTGATGCAGTCCCTCGATGGTCTGGAAGACGATGCGTATGTCCGTGGTGACGGACGGGATGCGCAGTAGCTCCACCATTCTGGCGGATATCTGCTCCGGTGTGAACGGTTCGTATATGCGTTTGACGGCGTTGCGCATCTCTGTCTTGGGAAGTCGGAGTTGCGCAATGCATTCCTGATAAACATCCTGAATCATGGCGGTCATACCCTGCTCGCGCAGCAGTGCGATGGCGGCGCGGAAGGCGATGAACTCCTGTATCCGGCTGATGTCGATGCCGTACCAGTCGGGATAGCGAATCTGCGGCGCGGAGGAAACGATGACGAGCCGTTTGGGGTTGAGGCGGCTGAGGATGCGGATGATGCTCTCGCGCAGGGTGGTGCCGCGCACGATGCTGTCGTCGATGACCACGAGGTTGTCCGTATGTTCGTTCAGGCAGCCGTAGGTGATGTCATAGACGTGCGCGGCAAGGTCGTTGCGCGTGTTGCTCTCGGTGATGAACGTGCGCAGTTTGATGTCTTTCCACGCCACTTTCTCACGCCTTACGTGGTCGCCAAAGATGCCCCGCAGCTCATCGGCGGACGGCGCGTGACCGAGTGCGAGGATGCGCTCCATACGCTGCCCGTTCTTGTAATCGTCCAGCCCTTCGGTCATGCCGAAGAAAGCCGCCTCCGCCGTATTGGGGATATAGGAGAATACCGTATGGTCGAGATTGCCTTCAATCGCCTGCAGGATGGGGCGTACCAGTTGTCTGCCGAGAGCCTTGCGCTCGCGGTAGATGTCGCGGTCAGAGCCGCGTGAGAAATAGATCCGCTCGAAAGAGCACGCCTTTTGCTCACCTGCGGGAATAATCTGTTTGAGCCGCATCTCCCCTTTCTGGTTCATCATTATGGCTTCGCCCGGATTCAGTTCGCGGATGTCCTCCACGGCGAGATTGAACGCGGTCTGGATGACTGGCCGCTCGCTGGCGAGCACCATCACCTC
>DBVX01000071.1:5392-5664 GCA_002308815.1 Bacteroidales bacterium UBA1253 | reverse complement strand
CCCCTGCCTGTGATGCCGCAGACCACATCCCCGCCGTCCCAGACGCGGGCGGACTGCTCCAGCACGTTGCTCACGTCCATGTTCCCCTCAATGAAACGGGTGATTGCCATTCCCTCCAGTCCCTGCTGACGGGCGAGGTCGTAGAGGCGGTCGCTCTCGCGGTCGAGTCGGTGTCCCACCTGCTCGAGCATGACGTAGGTGTCGGCATTGAGGCGGGGGTGCTGTCCGATGGTGGTCAGACAGCCAAACACCTCGTCCATGTTGGTCATGTT
>DBVX01000071.1:3744-5347 GCA_002308815.1 Bacteroidales bacterium UBA1253 | reverse complement strand
GTGGTGGAATAGCGCAGATGTCCCATATAGATCTCCCCCGCGTAGGGTATGCACCGTTCGGCATAGTCGGCATCGGCAAGCTCCTCGTGCGAATACTCATCGAAACGCCGGTGTACCGCGCTGAAAATCTCCGTGATAGCCTGACTGCCCAACGCGCGCTCGCGGAAAAGGAACTCCTCACCCGCCTCGGCGTTCATCTTCAGGCACGCCAGACCGGCACCCTCCTGACCTCGGTTGTGCTGNNCTTCTCCATCATCAGATAGAGTTTGTCCAGACCGTACATCCACGTGCCGTACTTCCGTTGGTAGTACTCCAGCGGTTTGCGCAGGCGTATCATCGCCACGCCGCATTCATGTTTTATCGGTTCCATTGAAGTCAATTATCAATTATCTGTAGATGGTGGCATCGCGGTCGGGACCGACAGAGATGATGTCCACAGTCACTCCCGTCTGCTGTTCGATAAAGGCGATGTAGTCTTTGAGTTGCGCGGGCAGGCTGTCGTAGGTGCGGCATTCGGAAATGTCCGTTTTCCATCCCGGGAAATCCTTATAAACAGGCTCGACCGGTTCGTTTGCCGCCTCAAACGGGAAATAGTCAATCTGCTGTCCGTCCATCTTGTAGCCCACACATACCCGTATCGTTTCCATGTCGTTTAGCACATCGCTCTTCATCATAATAAGCGAGGTGGTGCCGTTCATCATCACGGCGTAGCGCAACGCCACGAGATCCAGCCAGCCCGTCCGGCGGGGTCTGCCTGTCGTCGCTCCGAACTCATGTCCAATCTTCCGCAGTTTCTCACCCGTTTCTTCGTTCAACTCCGTAGGGAACGGTCCCGCACCGACACGTGTGCAGTACGCCTTGAAGATGCCGTACACACGTCCGACGCGTGAGGGCGCGACACCCAGACCGATACATGCACCGGCGCAGAGGGTGCTGCTGGAGGTTACGAAAGGATAGGTGCCGAAATCGATGTCGAGCAGCGAGCCTTGCGCGCCTTCCGCCAGAACGGACTTGCCGGAGGCGAGCAGGCTGTTCATCTCCACCTCGCTGTCGATGATGGGGAATGTGCGCAGTCCGGCTGCCGCTTCGAGCCATGCCTTGTCGTCCACGCTGTCCAATCCGAGCAAGCGGAGATGCTGGTTACGAAGCGATTGGTAGCGTTCATTAAAGTCGGGTTGCAGCAGGTCGCCTACGCGCAGACCGATGCGCGAAGCCTTGTCGGTATAGGCGGGACCGATGCCTTTGCCGGTGGTGCCTACCTTGTTCCTGCCCTTGCCGCTTTCCTGCGCGGCATCGAGAAGGCGGTGTGTGGGAAGGATGAGATGCGCGCGCTTGGCAATGCGCAATGACTTGCGCACGTCCACGCCCATCTCGCCAATCGCGCGTATCTCATCCATCAGTATCAGCGGGTCGATGACCACGCCGTTGCCTATTATGTTCACCGTACCCTCACGGAAGATACCTGACGGAACGGTATGGAGGACAAAACTCTTGTCGCCGAAATATATACTGTGACCGGCATTCGGACCGCCCTGGAAGCGCGCCACCGCGTCATAACGCGGCGTGAGCGCATCAACAATCTTGCCCTTGCCCTCGTCGCCCC
>DBVX01000071.1:3276-3727 GCA_002308815.1 Bacteroidales bacterium UBA1253 | reverse complement strand
AGTTGAAAATTGAAAGTTGAAAGTAGAAAGAAATATTAAAGTTTGGAGTTTATTCCCGCGCGCTCGAAGAGGTAGTCCACCTGCTTCATATAGTAGTCCAGCGTGAAGCAGTCGTCAATCTCCTTGCCGGTGAGCAGAGCCGTTACGGCAGGCGTNNTTTGCTTGAGGTTCGCCTGCATCTCCCCACCCTCCTGCAGGGTCTTCATCGCCACGGGCTGCACCATATCGTATGCCTGCTCGCGCACGAGTCCTTTGGCTATTAAAGCGTTCATCACCCTTTGGGCGAAGATAGCCCCGTGAGTCAGACCGATGTTGCGGAGCATCTGTTCGGGATAAACCACGAGGTTGTCCAGTATGCCGGTGAAGCGCGTGAGCATATAGTCCAACAGCATCGTGGCATCGGGCAGCACGATACGCTCCGTACTCGAATGGGAAATGTCCCGCTCGTGCC
>DBVX01000071.1:1555-3186 GCA_002308815.1 Bacteroidales bacterium UBA1253 | reverse complement strand
GGCATGGCGGACGAGCCTTTCTGTCCTTTCTGGAACGCCTCCTCTACCTCATGCACCTCCTGCCGCTGCATGTTGCGCACCTCCAGAGCCATCTGCTCCAATGTGCCGGCTATGACGGCAAGCGTGGCTATGTACCAGGCATGACGGTCACGACCCAGCACCTGCGTAGCCACGGGAGCGGACTCCAGTCCGAGATGCGAGCATACATACTCCTGAATGAACGGCGGGATGTTGGCGTAGTTGCCCACCGCGCCGCTCAGTTTGCCCGCCTCCACACCTTCCGCCGCCTGCTCGAAACGCTCCAGATTGCGCTTCATCGCGGTGAACCACAACGCCCACTTCAGCCCGAAGGAGGTCACATCGGCGTGCATACCGTGCGTGCGGCCTATCACGGGCGTATAGCGGAACTCATTGGCGCGGCGCGCTATGACATCCAGCATCTTGTGCAGATCCTCGCGGAGGATGGCGTTCGCCTGCTTGATGAGGTAGCCGTTGGCGGTGTCCACCACATCGGTGGAGGTCAGGCCGTAATGCACCCACTTCCTCTCCTCGCCCAGCGACTCGCTCACCGTACGCGTGAAAGCCACCACATCGTGGCGCGTTATCTCCTCTATCTCGTGAATGCGCTGCACATCAAAGCGCGCCTTCTGACGGAGAAGAGCCACGTCCTCCTTGGGGACAACCCCCAGTTCGGACCACGCCTCGGCTGCAAGCAGTTCCACCTCCAGATAGGCTTGGAACTTGTTCTCCTCTGTCCATATACGGCGCATCACAGCGCGACTGTAACGGTCTATCATAGTTGAAAGTTGAAAGTTGAAAATTCAATGTTCTTCGGGCAGGATCTCCACTTGCAGCTTGCTGTACGCGCGCTCAACCTTCTCCAGCGCGGCTTCCGTTGTGTCCGCCGTGGCGAGCAGCACACCGTAGCGGCGGTGTCCGCGCACTTCGGGCTTGCCGAACAGGCGCAGCTGCGTACCTTTCTCCTCCAGCATCCGCTCCACGTTGTGGAAGCGCACGCGGTTTGTGTCGCCCTCGATGACAATGGCCTTCGAGGCGGACGGACCGAAGAAGCGTATCTCGGGGATGGGCAGACCCAGAACGGCGCGCACGTGAAGCGCGAACTCGCTCAGGTCCTGGCTGATCATCGTCACCATACCCGTGTCGTGCGGACGGGGTGACACCTCCGAGAAAATCACATCGTCGCCGCAGACGAACATCTCCACGCCGAATATTCCCCAGCCTCCAAGGGCCCCGGTTATGGTCCTGGCTATGTTCCTGGCCTTTTCAATGGCCACTTCCGACATCGCCTGGGGCTGCCAGGACTCGCGGTAGTCGCCGTCGACCTGGTGATGCCCGATCGGCTCCAGGGTGGTGGTTCCGTCGCGGTGACGCACGGTCAACATGGTTATCTCGTAGTCGAACCTGATGAAGCCTTCAACGATTACGCGGCCGGCACCGGCACGTCCGCCTTCCTGCGATATCTTCCAGGCCTTCTCAACGTCGTCGCGGGTCTTTACGAGGCTCTGGCCGTGGCCGGAGGAACTCATGATGGGCTTCACTACGCAGGGGATCCCGATTTCCTCTACTGCGGCGAGGAAGGAATCGTGATCGTCGGCAAAGCGGTAGGGGGC
>DBVX01000071.1:305-1497 GCA_002308815.1 Bacteroidales bacterium UBA1253 | reverse complement strand
GCCTTGGCGGTGGGAATGACATTGTATCCTTCCTTCTCAAGTTTCAGGAGTTCGGGAGTGGCGATGGCCTCCACTTCCGGAATGATATAATCCGGCTTTTCCGTCTCTATCAAGGAGCGGAGAGCCACCGGATCCAGCATGTCCAATACATGGAAACGATGGGCGATCTGCATCGCGGGAGCGTTTGCATAGCGGTCTGCGGCAATTACTTCCACACCGAACCTCTGGAGTTCGATGGCTATTTCCTTGCCGAGTTCGCCCGAACCCAGAAGAAGCGCTTTCTTTGAAACTGTGGTGAGAGGGGAACCGATACGGAGCATGATATAAATATTTAAAGGGTTAATTTTCCTGTTTTTCCGCTTCTTTTTTCTTCTGCGGATTCACGAGCCGCTGCTGCCATCTTTCGCGCGCGTACTGCTGCATGTCGGAAACCACGTCGTTCTCGTCGATTATCTCCGAGCCCAGCAGGGTTTCCAATATGTCCTCGAAGGTAAGGATGCCCTCGAAGCAGCCGTATTCATCTATTATACAGCAGATCTGCTCGTTCTTCTCCCGCATCCTGTCCCAGATTTCGCCAAGAGGGGTCTCCTCGTTGAAAAGCTCAATGTCGCGGCGGATGCTGCCCAGCTTGCGGTCGAACTTGTCGTCGGCCAGGAGCTGCAGGGCGTCGGTGCGGAGGATATATCCGGTAATATATTCGTCGGATTCGGCGTATACCGGTATGCGGCTGTGGTGCAGGTAGTCGTCCTTCTTGTAGAAGGCCTTCATGGTCATTGACTCGGGGGCGATTGCACAGACGACCCTCGGTGTCATGGCCTCATAGGCCTTCATGTCGTCCATCTTTATCAGGTTCTGGATGACTGTATTCTCGTCCTCGTCAAGGACTTCCTCCTCCTCGGCCACGTTGGCCATTGCCGACACCTCCTCGCGGCTGACCGCCGTCTCCGCCTCCTTGGGAGAAATCCAGCGGCTCAGCGCCTCTATCACGATCACCACCGGATACATTATCACTATCAGTGCGCTGAGCATTGCGGTGGTGAAGCCCATCAGGCTCTTCCAATGCGTGGTGCCCAGCGTCTTGGGAATGATCTCCGCAAATATGAGGATCAGGATTGTGGTTATAGCCGAGATGAGCCCGAACCATTCGGATCCGAACACTATCGTGGCCTGACGGCCTACTCCGGCAGCGCCT
>DBVX01000071.1:0-200 GCA_002308815.1 Bacteroidales bacterium UBA1253 | reverse complement strand
GGAGTGGACATGAGCACCGATTCCAGTACAGAGCACAGGAAGGAGATGCACACGGCTCCCAGGAGGAATAACAGAAGAAGACCCATATCAGTCTGCAAAGATAGGAACAGTACGCCAAATTTGCAACCGGGTTGCAGAAAATCGGAGATACCTTTGCAAAGTAATTCAAACTGAATCAGCATGGATCGCGAAAACAGGAA
>DBVX01000052.1 GCA_002308815.1 Bacteroidales bacterium UBA1253 | reverse complement strand
ACGCTGTTCAGCGCCCAGATACCGGTGGAGGACGGCGAGTACGCTATCACGAGCGAAGCGCAGGGGCTGGCGTTGGTGGAGAGCATCAAGGACCTGCCGCTGACCATCACGTCCGTGGAGAAGAAAAAAGGGACGGAGTACGCGCCGAAGTTATACGACCTGACATCGCTGCAAGTCGATTGCAACAAGAAATATTCGTTCTCCGCCGAGCAGACACTGCAGCTGATTCAGTCGCTGTACGAGAAGCGGTTGACCACCTATCCGCGTGTGGACACCACCTATCTGAGCGATGATATCTATCCCAAGGTGCCGGGTACCTTAGCGGGTATCAAAGACTACTATCCCGCTGCGGCTCCGCTGATAGGTGCCAAGTTACCGAAATCGAAGAAGGTATTCGACAACTCCAAGGTGACGGACCACCATGCCATCATCCCGACCGGCCAGCGTCCCGAAGGCATGACGGCGGATGAGAAGAAAGTATATGACCTGGTGGCGCTGCATTTCATCGCTGTTTTCTACCCCGAATGCGAAGTGAGCAACACGACGGTGCTGGCCAAAGCCGGAGAGATTGATTTCAAGGTCACGGGTCGCGAGGTGCTGAAACCGGGATGGAGGGTTGTTTTTGAAAATGTACAAAGTGACAATGTACAAAGTACAAAGGATAATTCCGATGATGCTGAGAATTCTGAGAATTCTGAGAATTCCAAATCGCTGCCGGCGTTTGTGAAAGGGGAGAGTGGGGCGCATGAACCGGTGCTGAAAGAGAAGACCACCACTCCGCCGAAATACTACACGGAGGCTACGCTGCTGCGCGCGATGGAGACAGCGGGTAAGACCGTGGAGAACGAGGAGTTGCGCGATGCGATGAAAGAGAACGGAATAGGTCGTCCTTCCACGCGCGCCGCCATCATAGAGAAACTGTTCCAGCGCAAGTACATCGTCCGTGAGCGCAAGTCCATACACGCCACAGAAACGGGAATCCGACTCATCCATACCATCATATCCCCCTTGCTCAAATCCGCCGAACTGACGGGCAGGTGGGAGAAGAAACTCCGCGAGATTGAGCGCGGCGAGTTTGAGGCGGCGGAGTTTCTGAAGGAACTGAAACAGATGACCTGCGATGTGGTCAAGGAGGTGAAGACGAACAAGGCGGGAATGCAGTGTCCCGTCTGCCACAAGGGTGTCATTATCAGAGGCAACACCCGCTACGGCTGCTCCCGCTGGCGGGAAGGCTGCACCTACGCCGAAGTCTTCTGACCAAACTGATAATAGAAATCAAAACGCTTATTCCTTCGGTCTGATTACTGTGGAAAGCAGGTGGCAACTGTTTTTATAAGATGCTTATCGCTATCCACGCGCAGGCTTCGGCATCGGCGAGGGCGTGGTGATGGTTAGTGAGGTCGTAGCCGCAGTAACGGGCAATGATGTCCAAGTTATGGTGTCCCTCTTGCCATACCTTGCGGGACTGGAGCAAGGTACACTCAAACTCATAGTCCGGATAGGCGATTTCGTAGGCGGCAAAAACCGCTTTCAGGCAGTTCTCGTCAAACGCCTTATTGTGCGCCACAAAAGGCACTTCTCCGTCTTCGATAAAGGGGAAATATTCATGTATCTTGCGCTGCGCGTCCGCCCATACTTCCGGGAACTCGGGCGCATCGTCCGTGTCGCAGCGGCTCAGACCGTGAACCTCCTGACAGAACCTTGCATAATAATTCGGCAGCGGGCGTATGAGAGAGTAGAACGAGTCCGCAATCTCACCGTCCCGCACAATGACGATGCCGACAGAGCAGACACTGGAACGCTTTTCGTTGGCAGTCTCAAAGTCTATGGCTACAAAGTTGTTCATATATCGGGAGGTTTAGGAGGTTGCAAAAGTACGGCTTTTCGCTGACAGACGCAATTGGTTTTACGCGCAGGCGGAATCCTTTGTCAAGATGAGGGATTGGCTTGTTAATCAATGCAGCGAGACTCTTTGTAGAATCACGCTGCAAAAATAGGGGATTGTGCTTTCACAAGATGGGAGCGGCAATGTTTTGCAAACAAATCCAATCATATCGTATCAAGCGACCAGATTTCTTTTGCGGCTTGGAGGACTTTGTCCCTGCGGCGTTTGATGGCGATGCTGTCCCATACAGGGCTGGCGGCATCAGAAACATAAGAGACTATCTCTTTCTGCTGGTTGAGCAGATTGTCCTTGCCATACGATGCCAGTTTGTCGGCAAACGGTTTGTTGCCGATACTGCTGTTATGACTCTGCGAGATAAGTATCAGATTGCCCACCGAATTGAGCCATTCGCCGGAAACGATACCATTTTCACCATCATATTCCCCGTAGCCGTTGGCAATGGGGTTGCCGTCGGTCGGTGTTTGCGGGGCGATATGCTCAATGCTCTCGTTGCGGATAAGGTCATCAAATGTTACCTTGTGAGGCATCGGGTGGTTGTCGTTGCAGAGGTATAACTCGTATTTCCACAGTAGGTAGTTATCCACACGGTTCTGATAGAACCATCCGCTGCCGATGATGCGGCGCATCTCCCTGTCACTCCAATATCCCCACCATCCGTTGGTTTTCAGCAGCCATACCATTTCGTTGATACCTTTATCCATATCGTTTTCCTTTTTCAAATAGTCGTTCAGACGGCTTTCAATGTCGGCTCTGCCACCGCGAAGCAGCGAGCGGAACGTGATGTTCTCCAGGAAATGCGCGAGGCGGTTGAAGGTCTGTTCGGATATTTGCAGCCGGTCGGCTTTGATGAAGAAGGGATATGCCAGAGCCATATTATTGAGATAATGCAGGTCTTTGACATAACTATTGTTGCTGTTCTCAATTTGTTCCACAGTCTGGAACGCCATTTGCAGCCCTGACACAAAGTCCTTGATATAACGCAGTTTGTCCTCGGCTTTCAGGACTTCATTCTTCACGCTGCTAACGGTATCGTCTGCAAAGTATCCCTTGCGTGAACGCCAATAGAAATTGAGTACGTCATCTTCCTTTGCACGAATACGCACAATCTTTGCATAGATTTGCGAGAAACAGTTCTCCATGTATCTCACCTGTGCTTCGGACTCTTCCTCGTTGGAGGAACAGAGATAGATTTGCAGCATCAGGAACGACTTGACAATATCTAGATTGGATAGCGGTTTGCCACGGTCGTTCTGGAAAGCGAATATCTGTGCCGCCTGCACTTTGCCATTGACAACAAAATGGGTTATACTTGCCTCTTCCACAAGTCTGCACCAGCGTATGAGTTCTTCGGTCGGTGCGTCCTCAAAGGCGGCATCGAAGATTTTCTTGGCTTGGCGGATGCGTTCCTGTGAGCGTGTCGCAGGTGTGCTGACGCTTTCCAAACGGTCGATAATCTCGTCCGAGAAGAAGTTGTTGTCATCGTCAACCGTTTCCAGTTTCTGTGTATTCTTGCGCAGGTCTTTGATGTAATAATCTATAATGTCATCCAAATCAATGTCCGCATCTCTTCTGCATTTCAGCGCGTTATGCAGACAACTGAAAAAGATGACACACGTGGTGAGACGCTGCTGTCCGTCAATAAGGAACAGTGTTCTGTCATCTGCGGATTTCTCAAAAAGGAAATGTCCGAGATAATACTGTCCGCTTGCCTGATGGAGGTCATCAAGGAACTGGTCAATCTGTTTTTTGCCCCAACTATATGAGCGTTGGTAGGCAGGGATCTTGAAGCGGATGCTTCTCGTGGAAAAAAGTGATCTGATGTTTGTGATTTCCATAGTGACATGCAACTTTGTCAATCAATTCTTTTCGCTGTCATATAACCTGTATTGACATAATGTCCCGGCTCAATACCGTATTTGCTCTTGAACAGGTCATTGATGAGCGGAATGTTCCTTGTATTAGACAAGGGACTTAATGTGGATGCCGTTACCACTTCCACGGACATTCCTTCTTCCATACGCAAGCCAACCTTGCTGACTTGACGCTTTACGGTTACTTTCCAAAGTGCCATAATAATAAGATCTTAGTTGGTTAATACTGTTGTTGTAACAATTACAGCGTGATTTAAAAAAGAATCACGCTGCAAAGTTACGACCTGGTGCTTTCACAAGATGAAAGCAGGAGAATAAAATGCAAAATTATTTTATTTTGTTATGGCATAAGTCTTTACGACATAAAACACAGTACATGCATCAACACACATATTGTGTTTACTCTGGAATACAGCAGCCTTTTTTTTAATGACCAGCTGGAACGACAGTGAACAAGGGTGTGTATGGCTCGTTCACCGTGCCGAGACGGGTGTCGTTGACAAAAGCAAACTCTTCCGACACAAAGACATTCTTCAGCGCGGCAGAGTAATAACGCAGGCGGATTCTCCCTGTACTGTCCCCGTTGCCGGCAATATACAGCCAGAACAGTCCGTCCGCCTGTTCCGCCACGCCCAGACACGTTTCGTTGCCGTCAAAGGCTGCAAGCATGTCGTCAGCCGTCATCTGATAGCCTGCGGATTTCACTTCTTCCGCATAATTCCGAGTGAGGTCTATCCTCACAACAGCAGTCATGGAAGAGGTCATGTCATAGCCATCCGGCATAGCCCATGCGGGACGCTGTTCGTTTCCGGAAAGGGATGCCGGTGTCTGTGTACCTGCAGGCTCCCTGTCTTTGTCCTGCTTGCACCCTGCGGCTAAAAGCAGCAGGGCGCAAGAAATGATTATCATCAGTTGTGTTTTCATGGTCATTTTTCATTCAGAGGGTTATCAATCAACATTCCGGATGCGTTGTAAACGCGGCCGGCTTGGAAAATATAGAGTATGCCGTTTATGACACGTTTCACAGGCCGGGCATCAGCATCTCCTGTTGTCAGCAAGACAGGGGCCTTGAGAGAGCCGAGGTGCGAGTCGGGCACATTGGATATGCCGCTGGCCGCAATCCTGTCATCCGTCATGACACAGAGCCGTTCGCCATCGCCTGTTTCGAACCGAAGCCTGCCGTGGCGGTCACTCTGAACGGTGAGGAAGTAGAGAACCTCCCCATCAACCTCCTGCGGAGCGGCAACGGCGGCAAGTTCATCGTCAACGAAGACCTTGACACAGACCTTTCCTGCATTCATCCTGTCTTCGGGCAATCCTGTTATTCCGGCAATCACTGTCATATTGGCGGCGGCTTCCGGATTATGGAATTCCGGTGCGGGAAGAGCATCTGCGGGGTCTTCGGAGGAAGGCATCCGCCGTTTCCCGGAAACTTCAGAAGCACTGCCTTCATAAACAAAACCGACGGTTTCGTTCCCTTGCCGGTAGAGCATATAGCCCCGTCCGGGCTGCATATAGGTGAGATTGCCCTCCCACTTGCCGTTGGCGGAGAAGACAGCGAACTCATCGTGGCTCTTCACCATATCACCCTCAACTGCGTAGGCGTAGTAATATGCCAACGCGTCACGCAGGGGACGGTTGTCAAGACGGTGGTAGGGCAGCACGTTCCAACCGTGTTTCAACGGGATGGTGCGTTCCTCTCCTGTCTGCAACGCCGTGCCCGGCACGTAGATGGTATGCTCCGTTGCTGTATGGAACAGGTGTATATACTTGTGATTGAATACCGTCAGCGAGCCTTGCCACAGCATCGTACCATCGTTGTAGCGGCAGAAATTACCGGTAGCGGGACTCTTAATCTCGTCATTACCGGCGAAAACGTCATCCGTCATCATCACGGAATTGATAACACCGTTCTTGTCCGGCCTGATATAGAAAGATGTCCATGTCCATCCGGCATCAAGGGTTATCGCCTGCATCATGGCATCGGAGGTGCGCAGAGGCACAGGCTCCGAAGGCGGACAGCCAAGACAGCCGTTCTCTTTGAAGCGCATCGGCACATCAGCGGAAAGGAGATGGGTCTTTGCGGTGGAATGACGCCAAAGTCGTGCGGTGAGCGGTTTGCCTTCGAGGGAGGCATCACCATAGACCGTGACATAGACATATCCCCGTGTGTGGTCTTCACCGCTGACACGGCCTTTGCCCACCAATTCGCCGTTGCAGAATATGCCCACTATATCTTCCGTGTCGGTATCGATAGTTTCCATTCCGTCCTCGCCGATAATGACTTGCGCACGCAGGGACATACTCTGTCTGTATTTACGCGTGTCTATCTCATCCCACGGACATTCGCTGACAATCTCAATGTTGATGACCAAAGACTCGGACAGTCCCTTATCATCAGTAAGGAAGACAACAGCATTATGGTGTCCGGACGACAGTCCTTTCCTGACGGTGAAGGTAACAGGCATCTCGTCTTTCGCCTCCATGGAACCCTGCTTGGACGAGCAGTCGAGCCATTCGGGCAGATTGTCAATAGTGAACTGGCGTGTCATGCCAGTAGTGTTGGACATGCTGACCTTGAAGGAGTAATCCACGCTTGCATCCGTCACCTTCTCATCGACTCTGCGTGTTGACCAGCGCAGACTGTTGAGGTCGGCATAGACGCTCCATGTAACAGGCGATATAAGTCTGTTGCCGTTGAGGTCCTCCACATCGCGGACAGTGAGGTAGAGGGTGCGCTTGTTAATCTCGCTGTCCTGCATCTTGAGGTTGATGAGCAGCTCCTCATCATGGTAGGTCCATGTGAAGTTGAGGTTGGTCATCTGTCCCCTGTCAACGACAGGCGCGTAATTGCTTTCGTCCTTCTGATTCGCGATATCGCCCAATACAAGCGGAACGACCTTCTCAATCACATTGCCATTGGCATCCTTGAACACGCGCCGGTCATTGGGGGAGAAGACATGCTCCATCACATTGGCGGCATTGCGTTTCATCTCCGAGAAAGGCAGCAACGCAATCAAGCCCATCTCATCGCCATAGGGTGTGGAACGGTAACATTCCTGAACAAGCGAAGCGGGCAGTGCCTGCTCGAAGAGGCAGATGTCGTCGATGTTCCCCTTGAGTCCGGTGCCAAGGCTTACCTTCGTACCTGCCAGTCCGCCGAGGTCATGCACGGCGAAAGTCTGCACCACCTTACCGTTCAGGTAAAGGGTTCCGATGTCATAGGTCTTGCTGACAGAGAGCGCGATGTGATGCCATTCGCCGTCCGTCACAGGAGCAGCACCACCCGTGTACACCCCGTCCTGACGGAAGAAGAGACGGCCGTTATCGTAGCCTATCTCCATCGTTACGGAGTCGGTCATACTGGTGGAGAAGAAAGAGAAGCGGTCATCAACGCTGTTGTCGGAGCGGAACCATCCCATAAGCGTGTAATCCTGCGCGGCTGAGCGGGAGAAGTGTTCGGGCTTGAGCAGGACGGGCTCTCCTTCGAGCGCGACAGACAGTCCAACGGGGTTGGTCCAGCTCAGTCCGCTGCCGTGGAGAGTGGCACCGGAAGCGAGGTCAAGCAACTCCATACCTTCGCCTTCGTTCATCGGATAATAGTCCATCAGAGCGTACTCGTAACCGGAGAGCCTCCGCATGTGGGTGTTGCTGATTTCATCCGGATTAAGCGGTTTGGTCCATACGCGCACCTCCATCATATTGCCATTATAGACAGTCTCATCGTTGAACAGACTCTTGCCGAAGCGCAGCGGCGCAACGCCGTTCTGCAACATGTAGGGAGTGACATCCGTCTCATTAGCATCGGTTATATCCAGTGTGCCGACATAGAAGCGGACAGTGGACTCCCAGAAGTCATACACCATGAGCACGCGGGTGAAGTCGGTCGTGGACAGTTCGCCCATCTGTTTGGAGCGGAGCGTGACAATCTCCTTGTCATCGTCCTTGAGAATGACTTTCAGCCGGTTGTCCTCCGTAAGCAGGAACTCGAGCCAGCTGATGCTGTCGCCATGCGCAAAGAGCGTCATATCGCGTCCTTTTTCAGCCGGTTTGATCATCATATCGACGGTAAGGTCGGTGATAGCCAGTTCGCGTCCGGCATCAGACTCAAGGTACTGACCGGTCTTTCCGCCGAGATAGAGCGAGGTTGACTGGGTGATGCCTGTGGCGTTGGTGACACCGCGCAACTGGAAGTTGTTGTCCTCATCGAGCCAGTTACCCGCAATCGGTTCGCTGAAACGCAGGGTGATATTGTCCTCAAGCGTCATAATGCCGTTGGCGGGCTGCGCCTTGCCGAACAGCACAGGCGGACGGGTGTCCTTTGTTCCACTGATAACAGGAGAGGACTTCGTGACGAAGCCTGAGCCGTACCGGCAGAAGGAGACGGCACGCAGGTCGTAGTTCAGTTCCTTGGGGTCCCTCTCGCCGTAGAAACGGAACGGCGTGATACGTCCGTTCTCTATCATCGCCTTGTTGCCCGTAGCGATATTGTAGAGACTGTCATCGGCATAGAACGAGCACTGGTTAACCCATGCATCGTCATTCTCCGTGGACAGTTTGTACTGGAACTCGATATGGTCGAAGTTCCTATGGTGAATGTCAAAACCGTCAATGGTGACAGGCAGATAATAGCCTATCGAATCTTTCGCCGAGAGGGTGTTCATCACCCATTTGTCGCGCGGGAACGCCACGCTGACAGGACTAGACTCCGGCTGGAAGTGTACCGAGAAATTGAGGTATGTCCAGTTCTTGAGACAGTCGTCCACATTGAACTGGAGCGTCAGGTTCTCAAAATCGTCCCCTTCGCCTTTCTCCACTTCCAGAATCTGACTGATTACCTGTCCCGGTTTCATGAAATAGGTCAGTCCTTGTATCAGCGGCGCGCCATTGACATACACTTTTGCGCCATTTGGGTTGCTGTCTCCAGTGAGCGAAAGGGCGAAGGTTGTTCCCGATGTCGGCATGCCGTAAGGCACCTGTCCGGCATTCTTGAGTTCGAGACGGAACTTCGCACGCTGGTCGGACGGGACATTGGACACCTCATAGCGGTCAATACTCATCTCAGGCACAGCCAACGCCATCGTGGGATTGTTGAGAAGCGTGCCCTTGTTGTAGAACCTGGTGCGTTCCTCTGCCTCGTGCATACAATAGGTGGAGCCGGCTTGCGTGAAGAACACATACGAGCCGTAGAGGATAGAGTCGTTATTGCCCTGATCCACATTATCGAGAATCGACTTGGTATCTTTCACCCACACGCTGTCCATGTTAGCGCGATAGACCGAGACTGTAATATCGCCTTGTCCATCCGGCACGAGGGTGAAACCTGCGGATTTCTTGATTGTCTTCTCCCTCGTCATGCGGTCCGTGGAGTTGAAATCCACTACCGGCTGGAAATTAACCTTGAATTTGGAGGAGTTGGTCACCGTTCCCAATTCGTTGGTCGTCTTGGCACCGGAGCCGTCGGGGTTCTTTTCATCTTTGAACAGTTCGACAAGCGCATCCGAAACGGTGGTGCCGTACCGACTGTCTCCGCCGAAGAACTGCTTGAAGTTATCCCATCCGGTATTAATCAGATCCTCTCCTATTTCCACGAGGCCGGTCTTTGTCTCGTAAAGAGCGAGGTCGCTGGTTTGCGGCATCTCATTGTAGTTTGCCGTCGCCGAATAGGAGTCCGAATGCGCATAGGTATTACCCGACGAAACGGAATAAGTACCGACCAACTGTCCTGACTGACGCGCCTTCACTTTCTCTTTCTCGTTCATAAGAATGACATTCATCCATTTGAGCAGGATATTGTCAATTGCCGCCACACGGTCAGGGTACGAACGGTTGGAACCGGAAGGAACAATCACGCGGTAGGAACCTTCGGCAAGAGGTTCACGCAGCGAGACAGCTGTCAGCGAGTCGATATACCAATACACCTCACTTTCCGCCGCATCCGCCGCCGCTTGCGCCGTCTCCTCATCCGGATATGCCATCAGCAGATTCTGGCGCTGCAATGCCAATTGCGGAATAACGGTTTCCAGAACATAGAACTGCGAATAGGCAAATGTGTGCTTAACAGCGGAGCCGAGCACCGCCTTTTCGCCGGTCACCAGATAATAGGTCCTTCCAGACTTGTCCGCTCCGCTTGCCAGCACATGCATCGTCCCCGCCTGTATTGCCGGCTGACGCGCCTGGAAGAGCGAATCGCTGATGATGCCTACCGACTTGGCCTTACCGGTCAGCTGACTGGTTGTCACGCCGAGGAACACATCGGCATTGGAGCCGATACCCTGGGTGTTCTTGCCGGAAGAGGTTGTGATGCGGTCCGTCGTGGTGAAGGTATAACTATACTTGTATCCCCATGAGAATTCGTGTATGATAGGTATAGTGAACGATATCTGCTTGCTGGACTCGTAGTTTGAGCCAATATACGTACCCGCGCCGGCAGGGGCGGTCACAATACCTATATCATTAGAAATGTTCAGACCGTACTTGGGGATGACATTGACACCAGCCGTCCAATCGTAGTTCTCCACATAGGAATAATTATAGGTCGTGCCGTTCTCCACCCATGCGGACGAGCCGTTTCCTCCCGGGTCACGAACGATATCAAGCAGCGTGATATCCGCATCGGTAGATGTCAGTTCGTTGGCCTGGTAAACATCTCCCGTCACGAACGCGCGGAACGCATCGGTCTCCACCACCGTGCCTTCAGTCCTGAGCGCGACAGAAACCGTAGAAAGGGCGTTCTCTCCGTAGTTCTGCGTCTGAATATGATCCGTGGTGAGCCATATACTGCGGTTACGCCCCTCGTTGTCGAGCGGATAAGCAGTGTTGTCGGTGGACGAGTGCATGCCGTTGCGGATAATGACTTCCCCTCCGCGTTGAGGTACACGGTCAACGGCTCCCGAAGGACTGTTGTTGTAGAAATACTCCTCATACGCCTGCGCCTCAAACTGGTAACGGCGGTTATAGAAGAAGAGCGGGTAGCCGAGCAGATAGCGAACCGTACCGTCCGCCTGGGCGGTATAAAGCGCCACCTTCTCCCTGTTCTTCGGGTCAAAGCCGCTCACATCCATCGAGGGTTCTCCGAATCCGTCCTGCGGCATGCCGTACAACTGCTGCACCAGACTCACCTTGACAGGCGAACGGTAGATGCGGTCATATACGGCATTGTAGCTGACCTTTCTGTCCTCCAGCGAGTCACAGACAACCGTCAGCGGAGCGTTGGTCAGGTCGAAGGTCTCACTGCCCGTGCCCGCCGGGAAGAGCGTGGCATAGCCGTTCGCCGTGGCCTGAACCACTTTGTATTTGACAGGGAAGATATCCGCAGAGAACTCACCCGTTGTCACATCCGGACGGATGATGATACGTTTCTGCTCATAGACGGTCGCCGTATGACCACTGTAGTCATCTATGGCGAAATGGAGCGTGTCGCGGTCAAGCTGGTCGGGGTCACGGACGATATGTGCGGTGTTGTCACCTTCCAGCATGAGTACAAGCTGCAAATCGTCGCCGAGGTTGTTCTTGCCCAACCCCAACCCGTGCCGGAGTGCCTGCTGGTCGATACCTCCTGCCACGCGGCCTACAAGACGCACTTTCGTTGTGTCATAGAACCGCACACCGTCCAGCGCCTTGACAAGCGAGAACGCGGTGTCCGTTCCGCTGACAATGAGCCATCCGTCATTCAGGAAGGAATGTCCGTTTTTCGCCACCTGCAGACGGCAGGGCATGGAGAGAGGCAGGGGCAGTTCGAAATTACCGTCCGTGCCGGTCTGATAAACCACACCGTTGCGGCGGACGGTGTCCCCGTTGAGGACAAAGCACGCATCCGCAACCGGTATCGTACTCATATTATACAGCACGCGTCCGGTCAGCCGAGCAACGGACGTATTGGTGAAAGCGATGCCGTTCACCACCGCCTTGTCCTTCCCCACCGCCACAACAGCCACGCCGGAAGAGGTGTTGTTGTAACTGAATGTGCCGTACTGGGATGTCGGCGCAATGGTATAGACCGTACCGGCAGAAAGATTGTACTCAAGGCTGTCAAACAGGAAAGCACCCGAAGCGCCGGTAGTCATCGTGCGCAGGGTCTGTCCGTCCACGGAGAGCGTCACCGTGACACCTGCCATACCGCTATTGTCCGGCATGTACACCGTACCGCCGATTTGCGCGTAACGCGTGCGCCACCCTTCCGCAGAGGCAGAGTTATCGGTGTGCTTGCCGTTACACTCATAGCGCGCCACTATCGTATATTCGTAGTGCTCATCCGGGACGGCGGTCTCGTCGAAGAAACTGTAGTCCGTTCCGGTATAAACAGTGTCGGGCGAAGCGGAACTGCCTTTGACCAGACGCAGCAACACGAAATCATCCACCGACGCGGACGATGTCTGCCATTGCAGCCGGATGCCTGACTTGAAGTTGCTTTCCGTCGCTCCCTGCGAAGCCGTGAACGAAGTGACGGTTGCCGCTTCGTCGTAATACAACTCGGGGCCGCCGATGCGTACAGGACGCAGACTGACGGAGTCCTGAAAACGCAGCACAGCGTCGGTCGGGTCAACCAGCACCTCATATTCGAAATGGGTGCATGCTGCAGAAGCCACGTCGGTGACATGCGCCGTCCAAGAGCCGTCCTCGTTGCGGCGTATGCTGTCCTGAGGAACGACAGTCTCAGCCGTGAAGCCATTCTCCACCGATGTGCGGCGAAGAATGAGTCTGGCGCCGCGGTCCCACAGACACTTGCCGTAGGGCTCCATCTCGTTGTTGCTGCTCAATTCGGCATATAGTTCCTCTTTCACTTGCTCTTTCACTTCCTCCCAGCGATCCCCGGCTTCACCTAAAACGCCCGTCGAGGCAGGTGCTTCCTTTGAACTTATCGTGCATTCATAGCACCATTTCTTGTCTTGCTTGCGCTGCCATGAACGAACCAAATCGATATAGATCGTGGTGCGGTTCCACTTGTCCGCACTAGTGTCATAGATGCTGTAGGTCTTGTAGAAATTGAATACGTCGCCATCGAAATAGTACGTGTCGCTCTTCAGTTTGACATCGAATCGGAAAGCGTTCGAGTCCCACCGCATGGGTACCTTGACCGTATTGTCACCTGCTTTCAGACGCTGATAGGTGTATGGCCCGGTGGTCATGAAGGCGATGGAATACACCGCATTGATAATCTCCTGGGCTACATAGACATGCATCTTCACGGTGTCTATCTGCTTCTTGCACTCCACAAACTTATAGGAGAGACTGCATTCCTCTTTATTCACCGGTAAGGGTTGGATGTCCGCATTGTCGATATTGAACCGGAAATGGACAGTGCGGTTCGTCGCGAAATCCGGATCGAGGGTGTAGTCCGGCTGTGTCTTCGCCAACGGAGCCAGGTAATTGTGCTTGTACAGCGTATCCGCCCGGGCAAACTCATGCTCCCACCCCCACATAGCAGACGAGGCACGGCGCACGCGGTAATAGACCGGTGCGGAAGGCATGACATACTTGTCCGCCGTCAGTTTGAGATTCATCGAATAGAGCGGGTTGCCTTCGGCATCACGGAGGATGTAGCCTTTATTCTCCACCGTGGCGTGCCGCTCTATCGTATCGTTCTGCATGGTGGCAGTTCTGGCGGCATCCGACAGGTTCCGGGCGTCATCGACAAACGTATAGATCCCCTGCGTGTCGCGCCGCATCGGCATAACGGCAACAGACCTCGCATCGCTGAAATCACTGCTGTAAGCGCGCTGAACCTCTATATAGTCGCCATCCACCAGGTCTTTTGCCGTGGGCGAATGGATTTCCCATGATACGATGTTGGAACCCGTCAGGGAGCCCGTCGCGTCGCGCTCCTCCTTCACCGTCAGATTGTGAATACGGTGGTAAGCGGGGATGTCAACGGACGGCGTAGTGAGAGTAGTCGTCGTGCCTAACGCCTCGTCACGATAGAGTTCGAACGTGGCATTGACATCATACTGCACCGTGTCGGCAGTGGGTACATAGAAGGTACCCGAGCGGTCGGATATCTGCCCCTGCTCGCCTCCGCCGGCATAGTTGACAGTATAAGAGAGAGGGGTCTGGAACGTCATGTAAGGCACCGCCGCCATGCCGTAGCCCGCCACACCCGATTCGTTGACAGTATAGAGATAGGGGGTATAGAGTTGCGGCGTCTGCAGGTTCTCGTTGCCCGAGAAGGGACCGTTGAAGACAAACCGTTCCCACATATAGCGTTCGGTTCCGGTCTTTTTCCAGATGTCCGCCACGATACCCAGACGGAAGTTCTTGCCGTTCAGCTCCACCGGCGGATACCAGTCGAACTCCAGAATGGTGGCTCGCTTGCAGTCGTCGTCTTCCTTCTGTACGACATGGAAACGGACCCATTTCTCGGTGTCGTCCACCTGCTGCCTGACACCGGTGTATGTATTGGTAATAACGATGTTGCCTTTGCCGGCAATCACCTTGACCCAGCCGCTTCCCTTGCCGTTCCCGGCTTCGTTCTCACCGGTGCTGTCACCGCAGAACCAGACAAGACGCGTCTCGCTGCCATAGACCGTCTCGTTCTTATCATTCTTCTGCTCCATCTGGAGATAGACGTAACTGCTGTCGTTGTTGAAGTAGTCGTTCCATCTGCCGTATGCCCAAACAGGTATCTTGAAATGGATACAGTTCTGTCCAGCCACATAGACACTGTAGTGGCGCCCTACCTCCAGATAGTCGTTGGCACGCGCCGTGAAAGTGGAAAGTGACAATGCACAGAGTAAAAAACTCAAAAAGAAAAATCGTTTCATAATAAATGTGTTTTAATTTGCAAGTGTGCGAGGTAATCAGCCTCGCACACCTGACAGTCGTCCATAACGGACGCTATTCGGAGCAGATTTCCGGCAGGCTTCCGTGTGCGGGAATTGATTTCTCATAGCGCAATCACCTCTCCTACCGGCTGTTGACTCAAATGGTAGCCTTCTCGATGTTCACCTTGGCATTGGTGTCAGGGTCGAACATATACAGTTGTATCACGATGCCCTTGAAGGAAGCGTTGTCCTTTCTGACGGCTTCCATACCTGCCTGGAAGGCTTTCTTGGCAGCATTCACCGCATTGTCGCGCGTGTTTTTCCAGATGCACGTGCGTGCAGCATCGCTGCACTGGTCAGCGGTCTTCTTCATCTCGTTGTAGATAACCACATAACCATCCTCCGAAAGCATGAACATGGCAGCCAGAGCCTCATCGCAACCAGAATCAGCAGCAATCTCATAACCGAACTGATAACTGGATTTCTGCTGTCTTTCGCACGAACTGAACATGATGCTTGTCAAA
This sequence comes from Bacteroidales bacterium UBA1253, assembly GCA_002308815.1. GTDB lineage: Bacteria > Bacteroidota > Bacteroidia > Bacteroidales > Paludibacteraceae > Colicola. The sequence continues at coordinate 4,147 of DBVX01000052.1, read as the reverse complement.
GCAACGATAACGGCCGCAGCCATTGAAAAAAGTTTTTTCATAGTGTAAAGATATTTATTGGTTCAGGTTATTATTTTTTCACAAATACCGCTTTCACCGTCCGCTTGTCCTGATGCAAATTGCTGTTATGCTTGTGGGTGCCGGTCCAGTTGCAAGTCCACTCCATTCTGCCATCGGCAGGGAATGACACCGTGAAATCGTACGTATTGGCACCATCGTCACGGATAAAGCCTTCCGGATTGTTCAAACAGATGTACCCGTTGGAAATCTCAATCCTACCGGAATACTCCTTGGCCTCCTCGTGGACGAAATTCTCGGTGTAAGCATAATACGTGCCGTCCTCGTCACTCTTCTTCGTAACGGTCAGCGAGCCTTGATTGACAGTCCTGTCTTTCTCAACAATTTTTTCGTCGGTATTCACCCATTTCTCCGTATAACTCTCCAACGTCCACGTTCCGAGCATTTTGTCATAATCAACCGTCTTCTTCTGTTCGGGTTCGGGTTCGGGTTCGTTCTTTCCATTACAGGAAACAAGTCCCAACGTCAAAACTGCCACAAGCAGCATTGCAAAGTAATTCTTCATAACTGTTAAAAATTTAAGTTTACTGTATATACTTATCAACGCGACAAAAGTACAACATTTTTTTCTGTTATGCAAATAAATCACCCCTCTTTGTTTTTTCTTGTTGCTGACAGACTTGTCCGTTATTTTCCGCTTCTATATAACAAATTTGTTATTACCTGATTTTGTTTTTGTTGCGGGCGGGGACCGGCGAGCCTACCGCGTTCCAAAAGACGGCTGCAAAAATACGATAGCGGGGTTTTCACAAGATGAAAGCGGAAGATTTTTATGTGATTTTTTTAGGCAGGACTATTCGGTTGATTCTGTCGGGATGCCGAAGAGCGTTTTTGCTCGTTGTTCGAATATGCAAATCTTTTCTTTTAACAGTTTTCTTCTTTTTTGCAGTTCGGTATCAAATATCATTTTGAATGTATCTTTCTGTTTGGTTTTTGCTCGTTTTTCAAATATGCAAATCTTTTCTTCTCCCAGTTTTCTTGTTTTTTGCAGTTCGGTATCTAATATGACCTTGAAATGCTCTTCCTGCTTGTTTTCCAGATTAAACATCTTTACCAAGCACTCACAATAACGGTATATGTATTTTGCCAGACAATAATCCATCAACGGCATGATATCTATAACCTCTGTTTCCACCCAGTCAATAATATCTTCCCGAAATGATAGTTTTATATATCGTTCTTCCCATTCTTCTTCAGGATAATCCAACGGATTACAGGTATCAGTCGTGGTAAGATTTATCACAAATATCTGTTCCTCTTTATAACCTTCATCTGTTATATGTTTGACATCGTTCAACAATTGAGAATCCTTGTTTGTAGTACCGTATCTGAAGTTCCCGAGTATAAGAGCAAAATCCTTGTCCTTTACCAGCAAGCCTGTTTCTTTTTCCTTACTAAAGACAGGTGCAATTACTTTATCAGGGAACCGGATGCGGTTTTTCTTGTGTCTTATATAGCGAAGCAGCGAATCAAGAAAGGCATACTTTCTTTTGTATAAATTATACTCTTTGTCGTATGAACGGCATCGTAATCGTAAGAGAGATGTCAATGTGTACGTCATACTGTCGTTAGCACCGGATTGCCGCTCACATCGGGGTTTATCCATCCGCGCCATTAACTCTACTGCAAAAAGAAAATCGCGGACATTATGAAAATCTTCCACCATGATAATAAAACAAACAGTTCAACATATTAAACACATCGTATTAAAACAATGCAGCGTGACTCTTTTTGAATCACGCTGCAAAAGTACGACTTGGCGTTTTCACAAGATGAAAGCGGGAAAATAAGATGCGGAATTATTTTATTTTGTCATGGCAAAAGTCTTTCCGGCCACATGTCTCGCAATGTGTTCCTTCCCATATCGCATCAAAATGGCTCATCGCCGAATCAATGAATCCTGGTTCGTCAGTCAGTATGCCCGCCTCAAAGTTGCGGTTGGCAGATGACTTCATGCCCATACCTGCGCCGGTCATGTTAGCAGAGCCGATATAGACCAATTCGCTATCCATCACGATTATCTTCATGTGGACACGCGGACACAGGCGGCGTTCCATGCCTCCCCAGAGGGCGGGATATTTGTCAAAGTCCTCACGAAAAGCCGTTCCTGGTTCTTTGGCATGAATAAGCCGGACCTCCACGCCTTTCTTCACAAGGTCATTGAGGACTTGAAGCAAAGGCACGACAGAACCGTCCTTTTTCTTGACATACAAGTCCTTCAGGTCGGCTGTTGCTATCCATAGCAGGTGCTTTACTTTGGGAATCTGCGCAATGACTTTGGAATAATGGTCCGTATCTGCGATGTATCGGGTCATAGTATTTGCATAGCAATCACGGCGCAGGCTTCAGCGTCGGCGAGAGCATGGTGGTGGTTCTCTAAGTCATAGCCACAATAACCTGCAATGATATCTAAGTTATGATGTCCTTCCGGCCAGACTTTGCGAGACTTGAGTAATGTGCAATCAAACTCATAGTCCGGATAGGCAATATCATAAGCACGGAACACAGCCTTCAGACAGTTTTCGTCAAATGCCTTGTTGTGCGCTACAAAAGGTACCTCGCCATCCTCAATATAGGGGAAGTACTCGTGAATCTTCCGCTGCGCTTCTGCCCAAACTTCAGGGAAATCACGTTCCTCACAAGTATCATTATAGCACATTCCGTTAACTTCACTGCATACCTCGTTATAATAGTTTGGCGTTGGGCGAACGAGAGAGTAGAAATTATCCACTATTTCGCCGTCTTTGACGATGACGATGCCTATTGAGCAGATACTGGACTGCGTAAAATTGGCAGTCTCAAAATCTATAGCAACGAAATTTTTCATACCTGTTCCTCCTCTCCATAGTATTTACTATATAATGAACCAGCCTCATCAATAAACTCATCGCGTAGCGACTGTGGAGATAGAACTTCAAGTTCCGAGCCATATTTGCGTAGTTCTTGAATAAATTCAAATGTGGAAACTACGAAGTACCTGAAAATAGAAAATTCATCGTTACACTCGATTTCCTCCTGTGATGCATGGATAGGCAAGGAGCGAAGGAAATTCGCTTGATATGCCGATATTTTTACTTTGACCTCCTCCGGTTGATCATCAGCAAAAGAAACGCCATAAGTATTTTTGAAGTACCGCTCCGCATCAAAGTCCTTCGGAATTTTATATTTTTCAGTTGAAGGCTCTATTGCCTGAATACGGTCAAGACCATAAACACGCATATCGTCTGTGCCCGGTGAATATGCCAACATATACCACCTCTGCTTGAACATTTTGAGACAGTATGGCTCAACAAGATATGTAGAAGGATATGCCTTGCCAAATCCTTGATGGGTTATCTGAATTGCATATTCATCGCGTAGAGCCTCAATTATAGGAGCGAGGAACTTATCACCGGAAGGAACAGGCTCAAACAAAATCTTATCTCGAAGGTTCTTGCTGTCTTTCAAAAGGCTATTTACTCCCATGATAGACAACAAGCGATTGTGTAAATCAGCATCGCGCGATTTATCCATCTCAGCGATGTAGTACTCATTGTTTGAATTGCAAGTAATGGTAATATCAAATATTAGTTCGACAGTCCTGCGCCAGCGGTGAAAATTGCTCTCTGGTAGAAAGTCCTGTCCGTACGCATTAGCGTTAGAGCGTGCCCACTTGCGATCTAAGTCTGCGCGAGAAATAGGACCGCGCGCAAGGGTATTGACGAGCCATATGTAGCACTCAAACAAATAAGCTGTTGATGATTTTTCTTTCATGTGCGTTAATTTTTTTCGGCTGCAAAATTACTGCACGCGGCTCTCACAAAGTAGGAGAGGTTCAGTTTTTTATCATTTTTTTAGTTAAAGCACTTTTTTAGTGCTGCGTCACAACAAAATCTGTCAACAATTTTGTTGTCGCAAAATTACAAAAATTATTTGACATATACAAATTTTAGGCTTACATTCCTTCGAAAAACTTAATTTTGCAGCATAAATTGAAGAAAAATGCAATTTTTTTGAATGCGTTAGGGATTGGAAGGTGCTACGGTATTGTACCACAATGCGGAACTTGTGAACCCCTGCAAAGCCCGAC
>DBVX01000096.1:220-9937 GCA_002308815.1 Bacteroidales bacterium UBA1253 | reverse complement strand
GACGAGCAGACGGGTATCGAGATCGTACGTCGTGCGATAGAAGAGCCGCTGCGTCAGATCGTCAGCAACGCCGGTAAAGAAGGTGCCGTAGTAGTAGATAAGGTACGCGCAGGCAAGGCGGACTTCGGCTACAACGCCCGTACGGACGAGTATCAGAGCCTGTATGAGGCCGGCGTGATTGATCCGGCTAAGGTGGCTCGTGTAGCCCTGGAGAACGCTGCATCGGTAGCCGGTATGTTCCTCACCACCGAGGCAGTCATCGTGGATCATCCCGAAGAGCATCCTGCTCCGGCAATGCCCGCCGGAGGTATGGGAGGCATGATGTAAGAATAAAGAAAATGGCGCTCGCGTGAGCGCCATTTTTTTGTACCCTTATTTCTTTATCTTGTCGAAACCGGCACCGAAGACGCCGGCTACGTTGGCCTTACTGACGAACGCATTCGGGTCGATCCGGTGCACCAGGTTGAGAATAAGCGAGGCTTCCGGCTGACGTGCCAGCACCGAGATGACTTTGACGGGCTTTTGCGAGTACCAGCCTGTGCCGTCGAGCACCGTCACACCGCGGTTGACGGTGGTGTTGATGGCCGTAGCTATCTCGTCGTATTTGGACGAATAGATAAAGATGTGTACCGACTGGTGGAAACGGGCGATGAGCCAGTCGACAGCCGCCGTATAGGACACCGTCATACACACACCGCACAACACACGCTTGATCTGTATGTAGATAGGGTCCGTGCCCTGCTCCATCAGCCTTTCGGGGATAGGCAGGAAGAAGGCGGAGAGGATGATGAGTATGTCGCAGAGCAACATGATATTGCCCATCGAGATGTCGCGATAGTGGTTGATGATCATCGCCACGATATCGGTGCCTCCCGACGAGCCGTTGCTGGCGATGACAGCGCCCAGACTGAGTCCGAAGACAAAACCGCCGATGATAGCGCCCAGCCAGGGATCGGCGATGATGGGTTCGGGCAAGATAGGGATGATTCGGTACCAGAACGTGATAGCCGCTACGCCCACCATCGTACGGATACAGAAGCGCCATCCCACGGTATAGCCCGCTATGAGCAATAGTATCGCGTTGAACACAAACGTGGTCAGCCACACCGGTATCGCCCCGCCATACTCAGGGAAGAGCGTCGGGAAGAGTCCGTCGGTCAGGTAATAGATGATCGAGCAGATACCCGTCAGTCCGCCTCCCACGAACGCGTGCGGCAGCAGCACCCAGTTGACCATCAGCGCCATCGGGAAGATGCCGAAGATGATAGTCAGGTACTCCATAACCGTCCGCATGACCGAGCGCGGCGCGATATGGGGGTTGACATATGTGCGGAGAGAGAGCATAAGACCTCGGTTATTGGAATTTGGCTATCAGGTTACGGTCACCGAAACCATTGTCCACACGTCCTACCGGACACCAGAACTTGGTCTCTGCCACCCAAGCTGTCGGATAGGCCGCCTGCTGGCGCGAATACGGGTGTTTCCATTCGTCGGCCACCACTTCGTATTCGGGATGCGGCGCGTTAATCAGCACATTATCAGCCTTATCGGCTTTGCCTGACTCGATGTCGGCTATCTCCTGACGAATCTGCAAGAGAACGTCGCAGAAACGGTCGATTTCCTGCAGCGACTCGCTCTCGGTAGGCTCCACCATGAGGGTGCCGTGTACCGGGAAAGAGAGCGTAGGCGCATGATAGCCGTAGTCCATCAGACGTTTGGCGATATCGGCTTCGGTGATGCCGATGGCGTGGAATTGGCGGCAGTCGAGAATGAGCTCGTGCCCCACTCTGCCGTTCTTACCCGTATAGACGATGCCGTAAGCATCCTTAAGGCGCTTGGCCATATAGTTAGCCGAGAGGATAGCGGCTGCCGTAGCATGACGCAGTCCTTCCTCGCCCATCATGGCTATATAGCCCCACGAGATAAGTGCCATATTGGCATTGCCGTAGAGCGCCGCCGAGACGCGGTTCGTCTCCTCTGCGGGCAGACAATCGGCCAACTGCTTGGTGCAGCATACGGCACCCGCTCCCGGTCCGCCACCGCCGTGAGGCGAGGCAAACGACTTATGCAGATTCAGGTGACATACATCGGCTCCGATGAAGCCCGGGTTGGTGTAGCCGATCTGCGCGTTCATGTTCGCGCCGTCCATATAGACCTGACCGCCGTTCTTGTGGATGATTTCGCACATCTCGCGGATGGCCATCTCGAAGATGCCGTGCGTGGAAGGATAGGTAATCATACAGCCTGCCAGCACGTCCTTGTTCGCCTCGGCTTTCTCGCGCCAGTCGTTGAGGTCGGTGTTGCCGTTCTCGTCGCATTTGATGACCACGGGAGTGAAGCCCGCCTGCACGCACGATGCGGGGTTCGTTCCGTGGGCGGAAGCGGGGATGAGCAGCACCGTGCGGTTGTCCTGACCCTTGCGGTGCAGATACTCGCGGATGGTGACCAAACCCGTGTATTCGCCTGCCGCGCCACTGGTCGGCTGCAGGTTGCATCCCGCAAAGCCTGTGATGGAAGCCAACTGGTTCTGCAACTCATCAAGCATCTCGTTGAAGCCTTCGGTCTGGTCCTGCGGAGCCAGCGGATGAACAGCCATCCAACCGGGCATCGTGATGGGAATCATCGCAGAAGCGGGATTGAGCTTCATCGTGCAGCTGCCGAGCGGTATCATCGTATGCGTCAGGCTGATGTCCTTGCGGTCAAGACGCTTGATATAGCGCATCATCTCCGTCTCGGTATGGTATTTCTTGAACACCTCCGCCTGCATATAATCCACCTCGCGGACACGGCTCTCGTCAATCGCCCACAATCCCATAAAGGCATCCTCGGACTGCTCGTATTGGGGTTTGTTGCCCGTTACGTCGGCGAAGAGGTCAATGAGGTTGTTCATATCGTCCAGCGTCACGGTCTCGTCCAGACTGATGCCTACGAAATCCTTGCCGTAATAGAGGTTGATGCCACGGTCAAGGGCTTTCTCCTGCAAGGCGTGAACGTCCTTCACGTGGAAGCGCAGGGTGTCAAAGAACTCGGTGTTGTCCTGCTCGATACCATAAGCCTGCATCAGTTCGTTCAGATAGACGGCGCGGCCGTGTATGCCCTCGGCTATCTCGCGGATGCCATCCGCACCGTGGTAAACACCGTAGAAACCAGCCATCATCGCGCAGAGAGCCTCGGCGGTGCAGATGTTCGATGTCGCCTTCTCGCGCTTGATATGCTGCTCGCGGGTCTGCAGGGCAAGGCGGTAAGCGGGGTGGTCGTAGGTGTCCTTGCTCAGACCGATGATACGTCCGGGCATGTCGCGCTTGAACTCGTCGCGGGTCGCCATATAGCCCGCCGTCGGGCCGCCAAAGCCCATCGGCAGACCGAAACGCTGCGCCGTGCCGCACATGATGTCGGCATCCATGGGACGAAGCAACGCCATAGCCATCAGGTCAGCCACCACCGTCACTTTCATGCCCGCCTTGTGACATTCGTCAATGAATGCGGCGTAGTCCTCTATGCTGCCGTCCGCATTGGGCAGTTGCACCAGTGCGCCGAAATACTCCGCCGAAGGCTCGAACGAGAGGTAGTTGCCTACCACGATGTCAATTCCCTGCCCTTTGGCACGGGTATGCAGCACGCTCAACGTGTTCTCAAACACCTTCTCGTCCACGAACACTTTGCGGACATTGTTCTTCACCTGCTCGCGTGTGCGGAGGTTGCGCATCATCGTCACAGCCTCGGCAGCGGATGTCGCCTCGTCCAAGAGCGAGCAGTTGGCGAGAGGCAGTCCCGTCAGGTCGCTGACCATTGTCTGGAAGGTGAACAGCGCCTCCAAACGGCCCTGACTCACTTCTGCCTGATAGGGAGTGTAGGAGGTGTACCATACGGGGTTCTCAAGCACGTTGCGGGCAATCACGGCAGGTGTGATGGTGCCGTACCAGCCGCGACCAATCAGGCTCTTGTAGGGCATGTTCTCCGCAGCCATATCGGCAATGCTGTCAAGGTGTTCCTGCTCCGTCAGCGGCTCGTCCAGATCCAAGGGCTTGTCAAGCAGAATGTCCTTGGGCATCGTCTGCTCAATCAGTTCTTCCATCGACTTGACACCCACCTCGGCAAGCATCTGCTGTTTCTCTTCCTCACTGAGACCAATGTGTCTCTTGTTCAGATAATTGACTTTCATAGTTTTGTATTGTTTTTGTTGTTGATATTCAGAGTATTCGGAGTATTCGGAGTATTCGGATTTTTTCCGACTCAGTCCAGACAGTTGTCCAGATTGCGCTCGATGGTTTCGCGGTCAAGGTGCTGCCCGATAAAGACCAGTTTCTGCATCCGGTCGCCGTACTTCTCGTCCCAGTCGCGCCGCAGAATGGGGTCCTGCGCCATCATCTGCATCAGTTCCTCCTTGGGCATCGTGGCGTAGAACTCTCCCGCCTGCTTGAGGTTGAACTGCCTGCCCGCTTGCTCGAACAGGTAGCACATATCCGGTTCGTTGGAGAAGTAGCACATACCCTTGCAGCGGATGATACGCTTGTCCCACAGCCGCGCCACAAAGTCATCGAACTTGTTGAGGCAGAACGGACGGCGGCGATAGTAGACAAACGTCCCTACCCCGTACTCTTCTGCCTCGCCCTCGTCATCGTGATGGTGGTGATGATGGTGGTGCTCATCGTGGTGATGTTCCTCATCATGGTCGTCATCGTCATCATCGCCCTCATCGTGGTGGTGATGCTCTTCCACATCGCCCTCCACGCCTTGTATCCACGCCGCGCTGCCCGCCACATCGTCGAAGCGGAACAGACCCGTGTTCACCAACCGTTCCATCGGCACATCGCAGTAGTCGCAGTCGATTATCTCCGCCTGCGGCTGGATGGCACGTATGACTGCACGGACATGCTCGCGTTCCGTTGAGCTTATCTCCGATGCCTTGTTAAGCAGAATAAGGTTGCAGAACTCAATCTGCTGGATTACCAGAGAGGCGAGGTCTTCCTCTTCAAGGTCTTTTTGCTGCAAGACATCGCCCGATGCGAATTCATCGCGCAGCCGCAGCGCATCAACAACCGTCACGATACAGTCCAGACGGGGATAGGGGTCTTCGGTGAACGGCACCATACGCGTGTAATTGCATATCGTCTGCGCTATTGGGGCGGGTTCGCAGATGCCGCTCGCCTCAATGACGATATAGTCGAACTGCCGCGAGGCGCACAGGTCGTGCAGCTGCTGAAGCAGATCCGTCTTCAGCGTGCAGCAGATGCAGCCGTTCTGAAGCGCCACCAGATTGTCGTCCTGCGAGGATACGATGCCGCCACGCTGAATCAGGTCGGCATCGATATTCACCTCACCCAGATCGTTCACTATCACCGCGAAACGTATCCCTTTCTCATTCGTCAGCACGCGGTTGAGCAGCGTCGTCTTTCCGCTGCCCAGATAGCCTGTCAGCAGCAGCACGGGTACAGAAAAATTCTCATTCATACTTTTTCGTCTTAAAAAGTGCCTAAAAGCGCACAAAAATACACCATTCCCGCCATTGCAGCAACAACCCCGTGTTTTTCTCTCTGATTTTCCTATCGGTTCTCATGACGGTTCACACAATCCGCCGCCAGAACCAAACCGGACCGTCATAAGACGATCCGGCAGAAGGTGATAAAACAGGAATAACTGGATTGTTTCCGGTCGGTTATTTGCCGGAGTCAAGATACCACTTGCCGTCCACCTTGACAGTCTTCATTACGGTTTCCTTGTCTGAACCGTCACCATAATGGACAGTGTAGGGGACAACCGCTTTGTTCCCATCCTCGGAAAGTTCAGCAACACCTACCTCGAAAGAAGCGATACCCTGCTTATCTTCTATGGATGTCTTCATCTTGTCCTCAAACATCTGCAGAATATCGGTCTCGTTCTCTTTATCGTGTTTCGCGTCCTTGCTGTAGTAGAGATTGAGAGCCTTCTCATAGTTGCCTTTCTGTACGGCGGTGAGATACGCTTTCGTCACGCCTTCGGGCGTGTTGGCACTTGTGCATGCGGCAAAGCACACGGTTATGAGTGCGACTGCCGCCAAAAGAATCATTTTCTTCATAGTTGTGTGGAATTAAATGGTTTAACAAAAGCCGTTTTATCACTTTTTTCTATATCGCTCGGGAAAATAGCCTCTCCTTCTGAACAGAAGAGCGTGGGAACATCGTGGCGGCTGCCGGAGGTAATATCCATATCCTGACATAAAAACGCCCTCCAGACCAGCTCGCAGCAGTATAGTTCCGAGGTGTCGCCAAGAAGATAGGAGTTGTCGAAAAGCACGGAGTCCCTGTATTTGTCCAGACAGTAGGCGGCTGCCAGTGCCGCCGACGAATCCGGACATTGCAGGCGCATCCACGCACCTTTACATGCTCTGTCCGAAGAATAGAAAGCCTCCAGTGTCTCATACTTGATGTATTCAGGTTCGTCTTTCACGGCCTCCCCGGGAACGGCGTGCACCACCATCCATGTATTCAGACTGTCGTCACGGACAAGAATGCCGATATGCGAATAGGCAGACCTGCCGCCATACGTGACAGCCCTGCTTTCCGCACCCCAGCCGCACCGCAGTACGAGATCGCCGTTTCGGAAAACCTCGTCTTCCGGCACAACGATGCGTGTGCGCGGCTTCGTCCCGCAGGAGACAAACACCGCTGCGAAAAACACAAGAAACAGAAAGAAGAGATGTCTCATTGACAGATAAGACTGACGCACGATGGAGGGCATTACCGGTCATCCGCCGGCAGAGCTGTCAGCGCACGATGTCCAGGGCGGACAGTTTCGCGCATAGGAGCATAAATCCAGCCATTTGCGGTAGAGTGATGGTAGTGGACCGCCTCGCCGAACTCGAAACCATCGCTTACCACGGTATATTGTTTCGTCAGTTCGTTACGCATCACTTTCACCCCCCATCCATTATCGCCCTCAAGGGGAATCATATTCATCTCCGCCTCCGGAACAGAGTACATACTCCCGTACTTGTCAGGTTCAGCCAGACGTATAAAACCCGAAGTGATAACAGCAGCAGGCATAAAGTCCCAGCCGTACCCTTCCAGCGACTCAAAATACTTGGCGCGAATAAGCCTTGCCCCTTTGAATGCCATCGTGTCAGCTGTCAGCATTTCTTTCTGGAAGACATTCAGATCTTCAGGGATGCTGCTTTCCACATATCTGTTAAAGCTTTCAACCGCCAGTCTGACGTGCTCGAACGCCTCCGCGCCATTGACATACGTACCGGCCTTGAGAACTTTGGACACGGCCATGCTCTGGGTGTTCCACACTCCCATTGTCACTGAAGCGGGCGAGTCAAATCCGCGGTCGCTATTCATCCCTGCGGGTGAATACCACATCCTGCCGGGGAAGGAGGCTATATAGCCGGAAGGCGAACCAGCATAGGCATAATGCTCATCAACGTAAAACCCGTCAGAAAAAAGATCCAGCGTCACATCTATCAGAAAAGCGCGGAGAGCCACCTGTCCGCCACTTTCGCTCGTCCAGATGAAGACACTGTCCACGGTGTCGAGCCGGGAAAGGTACGCATCGGAGACATCCGCGTTCAGGAAGGCCTGAGTGAAAGTGAGGCTCTCAAGCACGGACACCACCTCCACTTCATATTCCGCACTGAAATCATTCCCATCCTGCGTGACAGTAAGCGTTGTTCTGCCTGTTCCGACTGCGGTCAGAGTGACCTCACTGTCGGATATTTGCCATGTCACAACCCCTTCGGAAGAGGCTGCAACCCGGTATGTGCCGTTGGCAGGGAATACGGTGAAACGGTCGGTATTGGGGACATCCGAAGCGGTTTGTACATCGTACACCGAAACCGGCATTCTCACTCCGTACTTGCTCAACCTGAATCCGTCCTCATCCTGCGGATCGGGCGTGACTGAAGAGGCGAATGTGACACTGTCGATCCTTTCGAGAGGTGCGGTAAAGACAACCGACCCGTTCCCCCACAAACGAATCCTGTCAGGACTGCTCTGAGCCGACAGACCGCATACCATTACACTCGACACAAGAAACATAACAGCCGATAATACAGATTTTCTCGTCATGACAATGAGACTTATTATTATTTGATGAAATTGACGACTCCCTTAACGCCGGCAGGATAGTACCGGACTACTTTGCTGTTTTCAGATAATCAATCCCAAGCATTATCTTTCGCTTGGGATTGACTGACCTGACAAGCAGGAAAACAGAGTTTCCGGGCGGATATTCCCCAACCCAGACCGCTTTTATTCAGCCTTCTGTTCTTCCACTTGAACCGCCTCTTCCGCCACGGGTGTCTCCCCTGCCTTGGGAGCGGCCTTCTTTCCTGCGCGGCGGGTGGTTTTCTTAGTTGCCTTCTTGGTATCCTTGAGCATATTCTCGTTGTAGTCAACCAGCTCGATGATACACATCTCAGCGGCATCNNTCGCCCAGACGGAAACCGGTGCGGAGAATACGAGTGTAACCGCCGGGACGGTTGGCTATCTTCTCGCTCACGTTCTGGAACAGTTCGGTGACAACGGCTTTCTGCTTCAGTTCGCTGAAGACCAGACGGCGGTTGGCAGTTGTGTCTTCCTTGGCACGTGTGAGCAGCGGCTCAACATAGATGCGAAGGGCTTTGGCTTTTGCCAGCGTGGTCGAAATGCGCTTGTGCTCAATCAGGGAGCAAGCCATATTGGACAGCATCGCGCTGCGGTGAGCCGCCTTACGACCAAGATGATTGAATTTCTTGTTATGTCTCATAATTGCGATTTACATTAAAGTTTAGTCATTGACTTTATATCTGCTAATATCCATACCGAAAGCCAGCCCGTTGCGTTCAAGAAGCTCGTCCAACTCTGTGAGCGACTTCTTGCCGAAATTGCGGAACTTGAGCAGGTCGGTGCGATGGTACTTGACCAGATCACCCAGTGTGTCCACTTCGGCGGCCTTAAGGCAGTTGAGTGCGCGGACGCTGAGATCCATATCCTGCAGCCGCTGGTTGAGCAGCTGGCGCATACGCAACATCTCCTCGTCAAGCGCGGTACTCTGCTTCTTGGTCTCCTCCTCCAGCACGATACGCTCATCGGAGAAGAGCATAAAGTGGTAGATGAGAATCTTTGCGGCCTCTGTCAGCGCGTCCTTCGGGATGATCGAACCGTCGGTCTCAATCACCAGCACCAGCTTCTCATAGTCGGTACGCTGCTCGACACGGTAGGGTTCGATGGTGTACATCACGTTGCGTATGGGCGTGTAGATGCTGTCGATGGCAAGCGTGCCGATGGCATCACCGGCGTTGCGGTTCTCATCAGCGGAGATATACCCCCTGCCCTTGTTGATGGTCATCTCAATCTCGAAGTCTGCCGACTCGTCCATCTCGGCAAGCAGCAGTTCGGGATTGAGTACCTCGAAGTGCTGAAGGCTTTCGTTCAGTTCACCAGCCAAAAAGGCAGTCCTGCCGTTCACGTGCAGTCTGATTGTTTCGCCCTCTGCATCCTGTTCGGGCTTACGAAGGAAACGGACCTGCTTGAGATTCAGTATCAGGTTGGTAACATCGGTGATTACACCCGGGATAGTAGCAAATTCATGATCAATACCACTGATCTTAATTGAGCAGATCGCGTAACCCTCAAGCGCGCTGTAAAGCACACGACGGATAGCGTTGCCTACGGTGATTCCGTAACCGGGTTCAAGCGGGCGAAACTCAAAAGTGCCTTTCGTCCGGCTTGACTCCAACATTATTACCTTATCAGGCTT
>DBVX01000096.1:0-164 GCA_002308815.1 Bacteroidales bacterium UBA1253 | reverse complement strand
ACGATTAATTGCTCCTTGATGTTCTCTGGAATCTCCTCACGCGGCGGCACATTCACGAACTTGCCGGCTTTCTGGGACTCGTCCCATTCGAGCCAGTTGTACTTGCCGTGGTTGAAGCCCTCCAGAGAAGCCGCAATCACCTCGAGCGATTTGGATTTCTCGCG
>DBVX01000006.1:27728-28314 GCA_002308815.1 Bacteroidales bacterium UBA1253 | reverse complement strand
TCCACTTGGTTCTGGATTTCCTCCACACTGGTTCCGCCCTGAATGCGGAGGTGCGAGAGAATGGCGACGAGTGTCTCTTCGGTGGCGTAGGCTCCTACCGCCAGAAAGGATTTCTCAATTGCGTTCTTAATCTTGTCGATGGAGAAGATTTCCTGCTTCCCATCACGCTTGATAATGTATGTTTCCATATATAGTTAGGTATTTCAGTCTTCGAAAGTGCCGAAACGGATTGCAAAAGTACGTATGATTTCGGAAAGGCGAAAAAATTGCCGCAAAAAGTTTTCTACAATAAAAAAACGGGGCTTTTGCAAACCCCGATAAACACACAACCCGGATTGTTAATAAATATCGCATCCAAGTCGTTTTCAGCCGTTCACAAACTATTTTTCACGACTGTTCCGTTTCGCCGTAATTCATATTGAGCAGCTGTTTTTCGCACTCATCAAGCAGGGCTTTGATTTCCTTTGCTTTTTCGTGGTACTCATCTGCGCCGATTGGTCCCGCCTGCTCAAGTTGGACAATCAACTGTTCGGCGCGTTGGATGGATTGGTCGTAGGACATGACAATTGAAAGGTGAAAATTGAAA
>DBVX01000006.1:16608-27718 GCA_002308815.1 Bacteroidales bacterium UBA1253 | reverse complement strand
AAAGGCGAAAGGTGAAAGGTGAAAGTTATTTCTGATGCTGTCTGACGGCAAGTTTATGGATACATGCTATCAGGGCAGCGGTGAGGCAGAGACTGAGTATGCCCGCCCAAAGCGTGCCGCCTGTTCCGAACGATTCGAGGAACCCTGTATCGGCTTGGCTTCGGAAGGCAACAAAATAAGCGATGACGGCAAAGGCATTGTTGGTGAAATGGGCAAGTACGAGCATCCACAGCGAACCCGTCCATACAAGCAGGTATCCGAGATACGCGCCGATGAGCATACGCGGGACGAACCCGTAGAACTGGAAATGCACGGCGGAGAACACAACCGCCACGCCCCATATAGCAAGGTGTACGCGCGCACGGGTTGCATTCTGCGATGTAAAAGCATTGAACAGCAGTCCTCGAAAAGTCATCTCTTCTCCAAGAGCGGGCAACAGAGCCATAATGAGGATATTGGCAAGCAGTCCGCCTACGGTGGAAACTTGCATGAAACGTTCGGTCATGATTTCCGCCTTCTGTTCCATTTCACGCATCAGGTCTTCTACAGGCTGTAGGAAGGCGGGAAGCGTCATCTGCTGGTTGAAATAGGCAAGAAGGTTGATGCCCGGAGCGGCAATGAGTATGGAAAGCGGTACGAGCAGCCACAAGTACACCGGACAGGATGTTTCGTGCAGGTGTAGCCATCGGACGGGTTGCCCCGTCCAGAGGTACGCGACCACAAGAGGAGGAAGAACAAAGACGCAGACAGTCTGCAGAGTCTGAACCGCCTTAAGCATTCTGACATCCGTCATATTCCATCCGCAAAGCCGCTGGAACAGAAACAGCGCGGCTATGGAAAAGAGGGTCAGCAATGCCACCGCTCCCATCCATTGCAGGACTTTGACCAAAGGACGGCTGTCTGCGTATCGTGCTTTGAACGTGTTCACTTTTTTCTATTTCGGGCGGGTGATGGCAATCAGATTGTGACCCGTCATCTCTTCCGGCTGCGGAAT
Source organism: Bacteroidales bacterium UBA1253 (assembly GCA_002308815.1). Taxonomy (GTDB): domain Bacteria; phylum Bacteroidota; class Bacteroidia; order Bacteroidales; family Paludibacteraceae; genus Colicola. Next base: position 26,724 of record DBVX01000006.1, on the reverse strand, counting down.
ACCGAGCAAGTGGCAGATGGTCGGAGCTACATCGGCAAGTATGCCGTCCTGCACGGTGGCGTGTACCTCTTCCTGATGGTTCTCGGGTGACGGGATATAGACGAACGGCACGGGATTGAGTGAGTGCGCCGTATTGGGCGTACCGTCTTCATTGACAGCGTAGTCGGCATTGCCGTGGTCGGCGATGATGATGACTTCGTAGCCGTTGCGCTGCGCCGAACGAACCACGCTGTCCACACATATATCTATAGTGACAACCGCCTGCTGAATGGAGTTGTAAACACCTGTATGCCCGACCATATCGCCGTTGGCGAAATTGAGTATCACGCAGTCGTACAGACGTTTTTCAAGCGCATCGGTAAGCGCAGCAGCAACTTCGGGTGCCGACATCTCGGGCTGCAGGTCGTAAGTGGGTACTTGGGGAGATGGGATAAGGATACGGTCCTCATTGTCGAAAGGCAGGTCACGGCCGCCGGAAAAGAAGAAGGTGACGTGCGCGAACTTCTCCGTTTCGGCGATGCGCAGCTGGCGCATACCGTTCTTCGCGAGTATCTCTCCGAGCGTGTTCGTAACATCCTGTTTCGGGAAAAGGATATGCACGCCGGTGAAGGATGACTCGTAAGGGGTCATACAGTAGTATTGGAGTCCGGGGATGGTACGCATTCCGTCTTCGCTATGGTCTTTCTGGGTAAGCACTTCGGTTATCTCCCGCGCGCGGTCGTTGCGGTAATTGAAGAAGATGACCACATCGCCCTCTCTGATGGTGGCGACGGGTTTGCCGTTCCGCGTATGGACAATGGGGAGGATGAACTCGTCTGTCACATTGCCGTTGTAGGAGTCAAGCATGGCATCGTGCATTGACTCAAAGGGTTTTCCTTCGCCTCCTACCAGACAGTCGTACGCTTTTTTGATGCGCTCCCAACGTTTGTCACGGTCCATCGCGTAGTAACGTCCCTGAATGGAGGCTATCTGCCCGCAGGAACGGGACATGTGTTGCTCTAATTGGTCAATGAAGCCTATGCCGGAGCGGGGGTCGGTATCGCGGCCGTCCATAAAGCAGTGGACGAATGTCCTGCCGTCCAATTGATAGTCTTTGGCTATATCGAGAAGCGCGAACAGGTGCTCTAAAGAGGAATGCACGCCTCCGTCTGAAGTGAGCCCCATGATGTGGAGTTGTCTGCCCTGCTGCCGCGCGGCGGTGAAGGCGGACACGATCTCCGGATTCTGACGGATGGAACCGTCCTTGATGGCGTTGTTGATTTTGACCAAGTCCTGATAGACCACCCTTCCGGCACCGATGTTCAGATGCCCCACTTCGGAGTTTCCCATCTGTCCGTCAGGCAGTCCGACATTTTCGCCGGAGGCCTGGAGACGGCTGTTGGGATAGGAACGCAGGATATTGTCCCAGTGGGGGGTGGAGGTGGAAAAGATGGCATTGGCATCGTTTTTCTCGCCGATGCCCCATCCGTCAAGTATCATTAAGAGGGTTTTCATATATAGTTTAAGAGTTTATGGGTTTATGGGTTTATGAGTTTATGAGTTTATGGGTTTATAAGTTTATGGGTTATCGACACGATCCTCCTCGACCACGAGGTTGTTGATGATGAAGTTCTGCCGTTCCGCCGTGTTCGTACCCATATAGAAACCGAGCAGATCCTGCACGGCATCCTCCTTGCGCAGCGTCACCTGATCGAGGCGTATGGTCTTCCCGATGAACCCTTTGAACTCGTCAGGAGAAATCTCTCCGAGTCCTTTGAACCGCGTGATTTCGGGATTCTTGATTTCGTTCAGTGCGCGCAGCCGCTCCTCCTCCGAATAGCAGTATCTGATCTCCTGCTTGTTCTTGACGCGGAAGAGAGGAGTCTGGAGTATATAGACGTGTCCTTTCTTCACGAGGTCGGGGAAGAACTGCAGGAAGAAAGTGAGCATCAGCAGCCGTATATGCATTCCGTCCACATCGGCATCGGTGGCGATGATTACCTTGTTGTAGCGCAGGTCGTCCAGTCCGTCCTCTATGTTGAGTGCGGACTGCAGGCAGTTGAACTCCACATTCTCATAGACAACCTGCTTGGTGAGCGAAAAGCAGTTGAGCGGTTTGCCCCGCAGGGAGAATACCGCCTGCGTGCGGACATCGCGGCTCTTGGTGATGCTGCCCGAAGCGGACAGACCCTCCGTGATGAAGATGGATGTCTCCTCCCGCAGGTCGGTTCGCTCCACATCATCGGAATCTTTGGATTTTGCCGCTTTGTCGTGCGACTCGTAGGTGGGTTTTGGGTCGTTGTAATGCACCTGACAGTCGCGCAGTTTGGGGTTGTTGAGCAGGTTTTTCTTCGCGCGGTCACGTGCCGCTTTTGTAACCCCCTGTATGGCCTTGCGTTCTTTTTCGGAATCCTGGATTTTCTGTAGGAGCACTTCAGTCACTTCGGGATGCTTGTGCAGGTAGTTGTCAAGTTGCTGCTTGACAAAATCGTTCACGAACTTATTGACGCTCACCCCACCCTTCTCCATATCCTTTGAGCCGAGTTTGACTTTCGTCTGGCTCTCGAAGACGGGTTCGGACACGTTGATGGCTATGGCTCCGACCAGACCGTTGCGGATGTCGGCAAGTTCCATGTTCTTGTTGTAGAACTCCTTGATGGTCCGTCCGATAGCCTCTCGGTACGCCATCTGGTGGGTGCCTCCCTGAATGGTGTGCTGTCCGTTGACGAAAGAGAAATACTCGTCGTTGTTCTGATTGGTATGGGTGAGCGCAATCTCTATGTCGTCCCCTTTGAGGTGGATGATGGGATAGAGGGGGCTGTCGGTCATCTGCTCGGTAAGCAGGTCGAAGAGTCCGTTCTTGGAGTAGAAACGCTTGCCGTTGTAAGTGAGCGTGAGACCCGTGTTGAGGTAGGCGTAGTTGCGCATCATCGTCTCCACAAAGTCGTCACGGAAAGCGTAGTTCTCGAACAGCCCGTAGGAGTTGTCAGGCGTGAAGCGGATGAACGTCCCCCGTTTCTCATCGCCTGTATAGTCCGTCACGCCTGTGTCCTCGACGAGATGCCCCTGATGAAACCGCGCGCAGCGTGTCTGCCCGTCCCGCCATGCCTGCACCTCAAAATCCGTGCTGAGCGCATTGACCGCCTTCAGACCGACACCGTTCAGTCCGACTGATTTCTTGAACGCTTTCGTATCATACTTCGCGCCGGTGTTGAGGACGGAAACAGCTTCAATCATCTTGCCGAGAGGTATGCCGCGTCCGAAGTCGCGCACGGTGACAGTGCCGTCCGCTATAGTGAGGACAATGTTTTTTCCCTCACCCATACGGTACTCGTCGATGGAGTTGTCAATGGTTTCCTTGATAAGGACATAGATGCCGTCATCGGAATGGCTGCCGTCACCGAGTTTCCCGATATACATACCGGGGCGTTGGCGGATATGCTCGCGATCGTCAAGATGGATGATGTTGTCGTCTGTATATGCCATAGAAAGTTATTTTTCAGTCTCTTATTTGCAGGACAGATCCGGAGATTCTTGTTCCGAAAGGTCGCAACGGGTGTTTTGTTTTTCCTCTAACCGGATTGGCCAGTCCGTAACTAAGGTCGAACTGTTCGCCGCATCCGTTACACTCGGCGAAGAATCCGTCAATGATGACCGGTTGTTGAGGATCAAGACAACGCGGGCAACATAAATCGGCAGCCCAATACTTTCCGTCCATACTAATCCAAACCAGTACGCCTGCGTAACCGACAAGTTCGTAATCGTATCTTTTTTGTGTGAAGGTCATCGTCTGGAATCCGTTGGCAGGAACGAAATGGGGATATAGAGCGGGAATATCAAGGTCAAGATATACGGGATACCGTGGTACGGGGTTATTTTTGTTCTCACAAGCTGTATGGAAGAACAGGCAGCAGGCAAGCGGCAGGATGCGCATAAAAAGGATATGAGTGTTGTATGTCATCTCCGGAACAGGTCAATACACGTCATAGAGTTCGATATCAAAAATAAGCGTTGAATACGGAGGAATATAGTTCTTCGCTCCTGTCGCACTCTGTTCTTCCTTGCCGTAGCCGAGTTCCTGGGGAATATAGAAAATGTAGTGTCCGGATTTGTTCATTTTCTTGAGTCCTTCTCTGAGTCCTTCCACCACTTCTGTTACGGCAAAAGAAGAATTATCGCCTTGATCAAAGACATCACCCGTAATGAGACTACCCTTATACTTGACAATCACGTGTTTGAGTTCATCGGGTTTGGCACCCTGTATGCCCTGTCGAATAACTTTGAACTGCAATCCGGACTGAGTAACCTGAATACTGTCATTGTGCATATTGCGTGCAAGGAAGGCTGCGTTCTGCGCTTTCCAGTCAGTCCAATTGTCTTTCTTGCAGGAGGGCAGAAAGACGGTCACCACGCACAAGGCAAGGAATGCGATGCGGAAAAGGATATGCTGTTTCGGTCTTTTCATAGTTGCTTTTATTTGGCGATCCAAAGTGACGGATTAAGAAGTGTACGGTCTTTGTATATCTGAAAGAACAGTTCTGCTTTGTTGTCTTGCGCAGGGTCGGATGCTACGATTCCGATATTCTGTTTTATTTTGAGTTTCTCACCCTGTTTTACAAGCAACTTGCTTAAATTGGAATAGACGGTTCGGAAATTGCCATGCTGCACAATGACAGCGTATGCATTACCAAGCATGATACAGCTTGTCACCTCGCCTTCGAAAACGGTTCTGGCATAGGAATCAGCAGGTGTCTGGATGTATATGCCTTTGTTATTGACAGTCACGTGTTCATATACAGGATGCTGGTGTGTGCCGAAATATCCGCTGATGAAGCCTTTTTCGACTGGCCATGGCAGCCTGCCCTTGTTCGCCTCGAATCCTCCTGCAATGAGTTTTTGCTCTTTCGTGAGACCAGATTTGGTCTGCTGGCGGATGAGTTGGTCAATTTTCTGCTGTAATTCGTCCGCTTTCTTCTGCTGTTTCTTCTGCTGAACTATGAGTTCTTTTTCCTTTTTTTTGAGTTCACCGAGCATTGAGCGTTGCTTGCGTTCATCTCTATCCAACTTGTTCTGTTCGCGCTTCTGGGTCTGCAACGCGGATGACTTTTCCATTCTTCTGCTGTTGAGCAGGTTGCTTTCAATGCTGATTTGCGTCTGCAGGTCTTCAATCCGCGCGACTTGCTGCTTGCGGTAATCAGCGAATTGCCTCATATAGCGTATCCGTCTGACCAGTTGCTGAAAATTGTCAGCCGAACAGAGGAAAAGCAATGGGGAGGCATGTAGGTCGGCATAGTGTGTCTGTCTGACAAGTCCGGCATAGTCCTGCTTGAGCCGCCCAATTTCGGCATTGTTCTTTTTCTGCTGCGCATTGAGGGTGCTGATATCCGTGTCAAGCGCGTTGATTTCCTTGTTGATGCTTTTAATCAGTTTTTTCCGTGTTTTGATATCCTGATTAAGCAGGTTGAGTTTGCTGACGGTAGCTTTCTCTTCCTTTTTGGTTTGCGAAAGCATTTCGGATGTCTGCTGAAGCTGCTGCTCAAGTTTTTTCTGCTGCTTTTTCAAGTCCTTTATATCGTCATCAGCAAGTGAAGACAGACTAACGGACAGGAGCATGATGAAGAATATGCAGGGACGTAAACGCATAAGGGTCAGAGGAGGCTTTTCAGAAGGGTTTTGATGTCGGTTTTCTGATAGTTGTCTATTTTTTTCGGTCTGATGGTAAGGGACTGATCATAGATTATTTCAGGAAATACAATTGAGATCCTGGCATCACGTTTGCCTGCGGAAACGTTTTTGATTAGCGTGCTGACTCCTTGAGGCAGGTCAATTCCGCCAATCATATTCTGAAGTTGGCGGAAATCCGTCTTCGGATTGATGAAAGTGTTCAGTGTTTGATAATCGGTTATCGCATACCGGCTGTGGATTCGGTCAATAACCAGCAGTTGATTGGGCGTGGCGTGCAACGCGACTACTTCCATACCCGATATAGGTTGCACGGAAACGATGCACAGGGAGTCGAAGACGGTTTGCAACCGGCATCCGACAGAGACTTTGTTTCCATCTGTTTCAATACTGACTGTCGCCCGTTTGACCTCGGCGGTAGTGTGTACGGGTTGTTGGGGAACTACTGTCTTTTTGGAAACCGCGCACGAAGCCAAAAGCCAAGTCATGGTTGCGAACAACAGTATGCGTACATAAAAGTGTTTCATTTTTCCTTCATTATGATTTGATAATGCTGCATCACATCATCGGGGATGACCTGCCCATTGAATCCCTGCATTGCCTGCCTTATATACATTTGCGCGAGCGGACGTTCCCCCCGAAGGTAAAGTATCCATGCGTATGTATCAATGAAGACGGGGTTGTTGGGTTCGGATTGGACAGCGTACCGGCTGAGGTCTTCGGCAATTTTGAGATCTCCTTTGTGCGTAGCGAGAAAGTAGGCATAGTTGTTCATGACGGTGACGTTTTCCGGATCCATGGCAAGAATCTGCTCGTATGCCTCTTTCAGTGTTTTTGCAGGTGTTCTCATGCTTTCGAGTGCCTGTAGGCGCAGAAGCAGGAAACGAAGATTTCCGGGGTCATATTCAAGGTATCGCTCCGCTTGTTTATACGCGTTTTTCATATCTCCTGCGGAGGCATAGATGTGGTAGCGCTGCAGTGCGCTATAGATATCGTAGCCATCACGCTTGTCTATCAGGTTTTGATAATGCAGAGCCTTCCTGGTGTTGAGCGAATAGAACGCCGCCTGTTCAAGCCGGTTCAGAATGGTTTCACTTCCGGGATCCTGACGGAAGGAAATTTCGTAATAGTGCAAGGCGAGAGCAGGCCGTTTGAAACCCATAAAGAAGTCTCCCATATACTGATTGACAGCAGGATCATCGGGACACAGGTGGTGGCAGAAATCGATGAGTTGGAAAGCCGTCTGGTAGTCAGCATTCCGGAAGAGCCGCTGCGCCTCATAGAAATAGTAGAGAAAACGCTGCCATGTCGGCTCGTCAACCGATACTGCGCGTTTGCCCGCCGCCGTTCCGCTGGCAGGAAGGAGGCACAACAGAGTGATGACCAGTATATAACGGACGAGTTTCATAGAATCAATGACTTCCGCTGTGACCGAATCCTCCTTCGCCCCGTGTTGTCTGATTGATTTCATCCACCTGTACAAGACAGGCCTGCATACAGGGTGCTATCACCATCTGGGCTATGCGCTCACCAGGTTCAATGGTTTGCTGCTGGTTGCTGAGATTGACAAGGATGACACCTATCTCTCCACGATAGTCGGCATCAATGGTACCGGGTGTGTTAAGGACGGTCAATCCCCGTTTGAGAGCCAGACCGCTACGGGGTCTTATCTGTGCCTCGTACCCTTCGGGCAGTTCGATAAAGAGTCCTGTGGGGAAAAGTTTGCGCTCAAGAGGACGGAGTGTCACGGGTTGGCTGATGAAGCAGCGGATGTCCATACCCGCAGCCTGTTCGGTTTCGTATCGGGGCAGCGGATTATTTGACCGATTGATGATATTGATATTCATATTCTTCAAAAGCGTTTGGCGACAAGCACGCGCAGACCGTCCTCTACAATGCGGATTCGTATGTCCTTTGGCATATCGACGGGATCCCCGTCAATATGGAAAGGCGAGGTCTTTTCCCGGTATAGCATGATGTCACGTGCCTGAACGGTGTCCATAAAATAGTTCTTGTCAAGGGTTTTTGTAAAAAGATTGACCGCCACAATGGGAGCCTCAATGATGGCTTTGCTGGAAAGCATACAGATGTCCATTTTGCCGTCCTGAATACTGGCTTTTGGTGCTATGTATGCCTGATATCCCCACTGACCGGCGTTGGCAAAGGTGACAAGGAAGGCTTTCTGTTCGATTTCAACACCTTGGTCTGTCCGGATGCGGTATGTTTCGGGATGATAGGTAATCAGATCCTTGACCACGTTCTTGAAGTACCCCTGAAACCCTCTGACATCAGTGGTGGCAAACCGATAGGCAATGAGTGCGTCAAAACCTGTACCGCATGTTGAGACAAAGAGTTTGTCGTCCGCCAGTCCGTAGTCGGCTTGGATGACTTCCGAATGATTAATCATTTCAATGGCACGCTGCGTACGCAGAGGAACGCCGATATGCCGTGCGAATCCGTTTCCGCTACCCATAGGTATGATGCCGAGTGCTGTCTGTGTGTCGCGAAGACCGCATGCGACTTCGTTGAGTGTACCATCCCCGCCAACGGCTACAACAGCCCAGAAACCCATCTTTGCATACTGTTGAGCCAGTTCGCGCGCGTGACCCGGATATTCAGTAAATTCGATATTGGGAAGGAACCGCTCACGGTCGAGAGTGTCCATAATCAATTTGGGCAATTTTTTTTTGTTTTGCGTTCCGCTGATAGGGTTGATTATGAAAGCGATGTTCTTCATTCAGTTGACAGTTTATAATTGAAGGTTGAAAGAAACTTTTAAGTTTATGGTTTGGAGTTTATAGATTTTTGCGGTATTCGTTGACGGTTTGCATGAAGTCGTTTTTAAGTTTTTCGGGTACGGGGTCGGCTGGCGGGCTCTGCATTTTGAGCGGGTCAATCGGGGTTCCGCTTTTCCAAACCCGGAAATCAAGGTGCGGACCGGTGGAGTTTCCTGTTGATCCCACATAACCAATGACCTGTCCCTGTTTGACATGTTTCCCGACTTGTATATCTTTGGCATACCCGTTAAGGTGCAGATAAGCTGTCGTATAGGTGGCATTATGACGTATCTTTACCGTGTTTCCGCCCCCTCCTTTATAGGCTTTGAAGATGACCGTACCGTCGCCGATAGAAACTACCGGCGTGCCTTTCGGAGCGGCATAGTCAACGCCTGTATGCGGCCTGACAGTCTTGAAAATGGGGTGCTTGCGCGCATATGAGAAATGGGAGGATATGCGCCGGTAATTGAGCGGAGCCTTAAGGAATGCTTTCCTGAGACTCTTCCCTTCTCCGTCGTAATACCCATTGACATTCGGATAGACACCTCGCACGGAATCAGCCGGCTGATACAAGAAAGCTTCCTGCCACTGTCCTCCGTGGAAGAAATTGGCAGCGAGAATCTGCCCCACTCCGAGTGCGGTCGTGTCCACGTACATCATTTCGTAGAAAACACGTACAGAATCGCCCTTTTGCAAACCGAAAAAGTCAATGGTCCACGCGTAAATATCGCTGAGTTTGAGGACTATATCTACAGGAAGGTTCTGTGAGGTGAAAGCATTCCACAGACTGGATTCTATGACAGCCTGTGCGGTATGGGTTTCCAATCGCAGAGGTTTGATGTCGTGTGTGACAGCAAGCGAGTCACGAAGGTCAAAGATAAATGTTTCCCGGACGGAAGGAAGGTAAATGAGATATGATGGAACGGTCGGAGGAATTGTATCCGATTGAACAGAAGATTGCGACCGGGGATAAAGGACAAGATATGTTTTTCCGACCTGAATATTTCTTGTATCAAACTGCTCCTTTCTGAGCAGGCTGATTTGCTTCATCTGCCCGGCAGAGGCACCGGCTCTGTTGAGCATGCCTCCGAGTGTTTCTCCTTTTTGTACAGTGAGTGTGTCGATTTGGAAGGTATCAACGCGCAATCCGTATGCAAAAACGGTTTCCTGAGGTAGCGGGGCAGCGGTTTGTTCCTGTTTGTCATGTGTTGTACAGCCACATAGGGCAATCAGGAGGATATATAACACTATCTTTTTTACATTCATCGCACAGAATACTAATCGATTATTTTTTCCAAAAACTTGAGTGCTTCATACACGCCCGTTCGGATACTGTCTGAACCACGAGCTGAATTTGAGGCGCAGCACGCCTAACAAAGCCTCCGAGAAGATGCCGCCGGACATCTTGCTGGTGCCTAGGACACGGTTGACGAAGATGATGGGCACCTCCTTGATACGGAATCCGCACTTGTATGCAGTAAATTTCATCTCAATCTGGAAGGCGTATCCTTTGAAGCGAATCTTGTCGAGTTCGATGGTTTCAAGCACTTTCCGCCGGTACCCAACGAATCCGGCAGTTGTGTCATGCACGGGTATGCCAAGCACAGTACGGACATACTTGGAGGCAAAATAACTCATCAGTACACGCCCCATAGGCCAGTTAACGACATTGACACCG
>DBVX01000006.1:7487-16543 GCA_002308815.1 Bacteroidales bacterium UBA1253 | reverse complement strand
TGAAGTCCGCATCCATCTCAAAGATAAAGTCATAACCGTGTTCCAGTCCCCATCGGAAGCCGCAGATGTAAGCCGTGCCGAGACCCTGCTTTCCCTGACGCTCAATGATGAACAGCCGGTCTTTGAACTCACCGTTCATCAGGTTTCTGACTATAGCAGCTGTTCCGTCCGGCGATCCGTCGTCAATGACAAGAATATGAAAAGCAACCGGAAGACTCATCACCGCACGGATGATGGCTTCGATATTCTCCTTTTCGTTGTAAGTGGGGATGATAACCAATTGTTCCATATACCTATTCCCTGATTAAATGAATTTGGAACTCGTCTTTGTCTTTGTCTTCGTCAGCGAATTCCACCGCCCCCCTGACAGGTTGGGCGTCAAGAGTAAAGACCGGACCGCTACGAATCCGGTGAAGAGGCGTAAGGAAAAAGTCCTTGCCCGCTTCAGCCCCCCGCTTCAGAAGTTCTTCCGATATGGTCTGATAAGCCAATCCGGGGTCATTGTTCTCCTGCGAGAGGTGACAAAGGAAGATGTTTCGCAGTCCGGGATGATAGTTGTCGGCAATGAGTTTGGCGCATGTCTGGTTACTCTGATGACCTGTAGGGGAAAGGATGCGCTGCTTGAGGTAAATGGGATAAGAGCCGTTGAGCAGCATGTGCTCATCGTGGTTTGCCTCGATGACGAGATGGTTGGATTCACGGATGGCCTGCTCCACCTCGGGATTGGGTTCGCCGCAGTCTGTAACAAGGACAAAGCACTGTCCGCAAGTACGGATTTTGTAGCCGAGGCAGTCTGTTGAGTCGTGCCTGATACCGAAAGTTGAGATTTCCATATCATGGAAAGAGAAAGTCTCACCTTTTTCGAAGTAGCGTCTGGACGTGCGAAGTTTCTCCCGCAAGCCATAGTTGCGGTCTATCCCCTCATGAATGAGAGGAGTGGCATAGATAGGTATATGCGCCCTTTCTCCGAGCGTACCAACGGAACGAATGTGGTCAGCGTGGTCGTGAGTGACAAAGACTCCGAGAATGTTACTGAAATCGAGTCGCAAGGCGCGCAAGTGGCGATGTATCGTCCGTGCCGACACACCCGCATCTATAAGTATTCCACTGCGTTGTGTACCCAGAAAGTAACTATTTCCACTGCTACCGCTTCCAAAACAAAAGAATAACAGTTGCTGGTCTTGCATTATTATAGTCTAAAACGCGGCAAAGATACGACAAAAAGCACAAAATCCAAAACTGAATCACAAAAATTGCGTTTCTAATCGGAAACTATATTATCATTAGGTATTGGGCAGGGAGAGGAACGGCGTACTTTTGTATCGTGTAATAAAAGTAAGAATTATGAAACGACTAATAACCTTAACCATGTTTCTGGCAATATTGTCAAGTGCTGAAAATCACATTTTTGCAGGCGATGACTCAATACATGTGAGCAGGGAAGAATGGCAAGCTTTGCAACGACGCGTAACAGCATTGGAGCAAGTGCAAGAGGGAATGAGAATACCTACAAATAATGAGATGCCACAGTGGATACACAACCGTTTGAGAATTGGCGGATATGGCGAGATTACGGCGAAGCGTTGTTTTTACTCCAACAAGTACCTGCGTTATATCACGCCAGCGAACTACAAGAACGACACCTACGGCGAATTTGATTTGCCGCATTTTGTCATCAACCTTGGATATGATTTCGGCAAGGGCTGGGCGTTCGGTACGGAAATTGAGTTCGAACACGGCGGCGTTGAGGCTGCGATGGAGATAGAGGAGCAAGAAGGTGGGAGCGAAGTGGAGCAGGAGGTGGAGCGCGGCGGCGAAGTGGCGTTGGAGCAGTTCTGGATTGAGAAGAAATTTAACGACTATGCAGTGATTCGTGCGGGAATGCAGGTGGTACCGGTAGGGATGCTGAACGCACACCACGAGTCGTTGGAGTACTTCGGCGTTTATCGTCCTGAGGGTGAATACACGATACTGCCTTCTACATGGCATGAGGTGGCTCTGGCGTTTATGGGCAAGACACGCTTTGGTTTGCGTTATCAGGCGATGTTTCTGCCGGGGTTGGATTCGGAGCGTTTCAGCCGTAAGAACTGGGTGAAGACGGGTGCGGGGAGTCCTTATGAATTTAAATTGGCGAATGTATATGCGGGTGCTGCGCGGTTGGAGTACACGGGGGTAAAGGGTTTGCACATCGGTCTGTCAGGTTACTGCGGATCGTCCTTCCGCAACACACTAAGCAACAACGTGAACGGCGAGCAGTACAAGGGAGTCAGCGGGTTGGTAACGATTGGATCGGCGGATTTCCGTTACAGCGATTACAATGTGGTTGTACGGGGTCAGTTCACATACGGACATTTGAATGATTCTCAAATGATTACGAAGTTCAATAGTACGAGTCAGATGGGGAACAAGACACGTGTTGCATCGGATGCGTTGGCAGGCGGTATCGAAGCGGGTTATAACTTTTTCGGTCTGAGCGAGCGATTATTTGCGCAGAAGCAAAAGTTGTACGTTTTTGCGCGCTATGAGTACTACGATTCGATGTTCCGCTACAACGGGAAGCCAACGACGGTGAACGCCTGGTGCGGCAGACACAGGATGGCAGCAGGGCTGAACTACTACCCTATTCCGCAGGTGGGCGTGAAGGCCGAATATGCGTACGCCATACTGAAGAAAAGCGCTAACATAACGTATAATGACGAGCCGATGGTGGCGGTAGGGATCGTGTTCGCCGGGATGTTCCGACCTTAATAAGTAACAGATAACTCATTCAAAATAAAACAAAGACTATGAAAAAAGCAATGATTGTCATGCTGGCCGCCCTGACGGGTGCGGCAATGACGGGTTGCAAAGACAGCAACTCGAACAACAACGTGGAAGAGATGTCAAAGAAGGAACAGGCTCTTCAGAAAGTGATGACCCCTTACGTACATCATGCTGTGATACCCGTGTATGAGGGTATGGCTGACGCAGCGATGCTATTGGCTGAAGACATGAGTAAGATTCTTGCCGCATCGAAGGGCAATCCGGCATCTGAGGACAGCGAACTGATCAGCGAGGCCTGCAAGCATTGGACAGAGTCGCGTATGTACTGGGAGCGTTCGGAGGCATGGTTGTACGGACCGGCAGACTATGAGGGTATAGACCCGCATATTGACAGCTGGCCTTTCGATAAGACAAGTTTTGATGACGTGATAGTCAATGCGGAAGAGATGCAGAGATATGCGCAAGCATTGGAAACAAACGCTACGTTGGACGAAGAAGAGTATGGTCTTTTAGGGTTTCACGCGCTTGAGTATGTGCTATTCACAGAAGGCAAGGCGCACAAGATTAACGATTTCACGACTGCTCAATGGACATTCATGACAGTGGTTGCCAATGACTTGCGGAATCAAGCCATCCTATTGGAGGTCTGCTGGCGCGGTATGACAAATATCCGTTCGGAGAAGCAGGCGTTGCTTAGGTCGGCAGGTTTGGATGGTGCTGCACAACGATATTCGGCGAGCGGTTTCGGCGGATATATGACGGAACCGGGCGAGGGTCGGACGTTCGTGACGTATGAAAGTGCCGCCGCCCAACTGATTGCGGGTTGCATTGATATAGCCAATGAGGTGGGAAACATCAAAATTGGTACCGCCTGCTTCGCTTCCGCCGACAACGAGGCGGACCGCAACTATATCGAGTCGCCGTATTCGCTTCACTCCATTATAGACTTCAAAGATAACATTGTGTCAATTGACTACGCCTGCTACGGCGCACAAAAGGGTGATGCCAATCTGATGGAATACATTGCACAAGTGGACAAGAAAGCGGCGGAAGGTCTTCGCGATGCGATAGACAAGTCGTATGAGGCGATTCAGGCTATTCCCGAGCCCTTCTATGAGAATGCACAGAGAGCAGAGGCACAGAAAGCCGTTGCGGTGGTGGGAACAGACCTTGTAAATGCACTGAATGCCGTACACAAAGCCCTGACGGGTACGGCTTACTAAATAGAGGAAGAATAATCAAAAACCATACTACTATGAAGAAAATCATAATCAGCAGTATAGCCGCCATTACTATTTTGTGGTTGCCAGGGTGCAAGGAGAAAAGCGAGGAGATTGTGGATACTCCGACCTCATTGCCTGAATGGTATTACACAGGTGGCAAGTTGGGAACGACCCCCTTAGCAACAATGAACTGCTTCGACCAGCCTACCCCATCCGTGGAACGAAGCGGTATGACGGGTCAGTTTGACCGAGGCGACCAGTTGACAGAGCGTCCTTTCACCGCCAATCCGACGGGTACACGGAGCGGTCTGGGACCGGTGTATGTACGTTCGTCGTGTCAGCACTGCCACCCCAATTACTCGCACGGCACAGCGGTTCCCGAAGGCACCTACAGCACCTCGCGTATCGGTAACGGCACGCTGTTGGTAGTATATAACCCCGAGACGGAAGCCTACGTGACATGGTTGGCAGGTATGCCGCAACTGTACGGTGTCAAACCGTTCAAAGCACCCTTGGACGAGAACTATATATACGTTCATTGGGAAAAAGCCACCGACCAATGGGGCAACCGTTTTCCTGACGGGGAGACTTACGAACTGGTATATCCGGTCGTAACAATGGACAAAGAGGCTGTCTATTCGGCTCGTCCCGAGTTTGCGGAAGCCGTTCAGGCATTGGGACTGAAAGACTACGACGTGATGGCTAACGGCACGTGGGAAGTGCGCTTGGAGAACACCATCGGCATCTACGGCACAGGTCTGTTGGATGCTATTCCCGAAGACTCGATTAAGGCTCAGTGGGCTAAAGAGGAACAAGCAGGTGCTAAACTGAACACGGCATACTTCGAGGGCGGTCAGTGGAAGAGTTACTACAGCAACAAGGTACAAGGTGACGGCACACCCTACGTGAGACGTTTCACCTACGCTATGAGCCGTGGTCCGCTGCAAGATGGTGCCGGAGCCAACGCTATATGGAACATACCTAATGTTACGCGCAGCAACCGCCGCTACCACTACCTCGACCTGAACGGTCAGGTATATGCCACTTGCGCATCTATCGACCCTGAAGTGCAGGCGGGTTTTGCGGACTATATAGCCAAGATTGACCCGGACAAAACCCACGAAGAATGGTTTACGGACGATGTGCAAAGCAACATATACAACTACCTGACCTCGAAGACGCTGCCCGTGGAGATGACGGATGACGAGTTTATAGAGATGATGGTATGGCATCGCGGAATGTCCGTTCCGGCAGCGCGGAACGTGAACGACAAGAAGGTACAGCGCGGTCGGGATGTGTTCGCGGAGGTAGGTTGTGAGGCCTGCCACCGTCCGTCGTGGACCACCGGCCAGGATGACATACAGGATCCCAACCTGTTCTTCACAAATGCAAACAGCCAATTGCCCCGTTATCAGAATCAGAAAATCTGGCCTTATACAGATATGGTGCAACATAAGCTTCACATGGAGAAAGATATCCGCACGGGCTGGTGCCGTACCACTCCGCTGTGGGGACGCGGTCTGCACCAATTGGCAACGGGTGACGCATCGCAGGCTCGTATGCATGACACACGTGCTCGCGACGTAATGGAAGCCATCATGTGGCACTTCTACTCCGCCGAGAGCGATGCTTACTGGTGCGCCGACAAGTTCCGCAACTTGAGCAAAGAAGACCGCGATGCCATCGTAGCATTCATCAACGCCATCTAATCTTATGAACAGATACCTGCGTCCTGTGGCATTCTCCCTGATGGGAGTCATCGTCCTGCTGCTCATAGCAGCCTCCATTGTGGAAAAGATTTACGGCACATCATTCGCCGTACGGTATTTCTATACGGCACCATGGACGATAGCCCTCTGGGCGGCAGCCGTAGTGACAGGATTAGGGTATTTGTTTACCGTCAGAATGTACAGGCAGGCAGTTACCTGCCTGTTACATCTCTCATTCGTCATCATCCTCGGCGGCGCAATGATTACTCACCTGTTCGGCAAGAACGGGGAAGTTCACCTGCGATTGGACGGTAAGCCGCAACAGGTATTGGAATCGTCTGTCAAAGCCTCGCTCAACGATTTTCAGTTGGCATACTACGCAGGTACGCACGCAACGATGGATTATGTAAGCGACACACAAGTGACCGAAGGACAAGACACGCTCAACGGGCAGGTGTCAATGAACCATATTCTGACATTTCACCACTATCGTTTCTACCAGTCGCGCTACGACACAGACGGTAGAGGAACTACCCTTTCGGTCAGTTACGACCCGTGGGGGATAGGGGTGACGTATGCAGGCTATGTGCTGCTGCTCGTCAGTATGCTGTTGTTCTTCTTCCAGAAAGGTTCGCGTTTCCGTCAGTTGCTCCACTCGCCGCTGCTCAAGGTGCTTGTCTTGGCGTTCGTTGTGACGGGCAATGCGTATGGCAGACAAACTGAAGAACCTTTGCCCCCTACCCTGCAACGTCCAGTGGCTGAGACCTTCGGCAATCTGTACGTGTATTACAACAACCGTATATGTCCAGTCACCACGTTGGCTAACGATTTTTGCACCAAACTGTACGGCAAGCCGTCTTATAAAGGATTGACCGCAGAGCAGGTTCTGACAGGGTGGCTGTTCTACTACGATGACTGGAAGAGTTGCCCGATGATTAAGATTAAGGGTGAAGATATACGTCATACCTTGGGCATATCCGGCAAGTACGCCTGCCTGAACGATTTCGTGGGACACGGGCAATTCAAATTAGACAGTCTGTTAGCCGCAGGCAACCGCAATGCGCAGGCAGCTAATGAGAAGTTCCGCCTTGTCTCGATGGTAAGCACCGGCAGTTTGCTTCGGATATGGTGTGTTCCTTCCCCTGAGGGCGATGAGGCAGCAGGCATTGACTGGCTGAGCCTTATGGAGCAACCGCCTACATACTTACCCAAAGAGGACAGACAATTCATCATTGGGGGTATGAACTACGTGGCGATATGCCTCATGGAAGGACACAATATAGAGGCTAACCGTACACTGAAAGAGATTCGCACGTGGCAGGAACAGCACTTGACGCAGGACGCTGTCTCCGATACACGTTTCCGTGCAGAGCAATTGTACAACTCGTTCCGCTACACACGTCCTTTGGCTATGGCGTGCGCAACTATAGGGTTGTTACTCTTCGTTGTTTGCATCATGCTCATCGCACGCGGCAAGACTCTCAACCTATACGTTTATTACGGTTTGACTGTTTTGATGGCGGCACTATGGTTGCTGCTCACATTTGCCTTGGGCTTGCGATGGGTGGTGAGCGGACATATACCACTTTCGAACGGCTTTGAAACGATGCAGTTCCTCGCTTGGGTGACGGCGTTGATTACATTTATACTGTCGATAATACGTACTAACGACCTTATTCTTGCCTTCGGATATCTGATTTGTGGTATGACGCTGATGGTAAGTATGATGTCTTCTTCCAACCCGCAGATTACGTTGCTGATACCCGTGCTGCAATCGCCCTTGCTCACGTTGCATGTGGCTGTGATAATGATTGCGTACTGTCTGTTGGCCTTCACAATGCTCAATGGTGTTGCCGGGCTTATTCTGTCGTGGAGGAGCGGACGAAAAGGAGAGTCCGCATCGGACGAAACAGCAGAGCGTCTGCAAGTTATTTCGCAGTTACTACTCTACCCCGCCGTCTTCTGTCTGACGATAGGGATATTTATCGGTGCGGTATGGGCTAACCAATCGTGGGGGCGTTACTGGGGTTGGGATCCGAAAGAGGTATGGGCATTGATTACGATGCTTGTCTATGCCGCGCCTTTGCATACATCAAGCCTGCCTTTCTTCGCACGCCCAAAAAACTTCCACCTCTATATGGTGATGGCATTCTTAACGGTTCTGTTCACCTATTTCGGTGTGAACTTCATTCTCGGCGGAATGCACGCCTACTCGTAACACAATCAGAGATTGGATATATCCACCAGATGGTTGGCGATGGCATAGACCGTAAGACCGGATGGAGAATGGATTCCTAACTTGCGGGATATGTTCTTTCGATGCGTTATGACCGTATGCACGGAAAGGAAGAGCCTGTCGGCAATCTCCTTGTTCTGCAAACCTTTGACCACACCGATAAGAACCTCCTTCTCACGGTTGGACAGCACATCTGTGGGAGTATGCATCGGCGGTCTGGCGACATACGTCACAGGTTTCTTTTCCATCTGACTGATAAGGGGAAAGAGAATGGCATCCTCCACATCGCAGTGGGTGGCGAAATCGCGCTCGGTAACAAACAGGTCGTACAGGGCGGAATAAAGGAGATTGCTCTCCTCGGAAGACGGGTAATAGCGGATTATCAGCGACTTGACCTCAGAGAGTTTTTGCGCCGCATTCTGATCGTCTTCGGAATGGTGCTGCCGGGCAAAAGCGGTAACATCCACCTCCTCATTCCTCTCACCGCGCAGGAGAGCCTCAACATAGGGGAAAATCTGCCCGTCCTCGTGAGTCATGTGGGCGGCAATCTGCTCGTAATAGCGGTCAAAAGCCTGAATGATGAGAACCGTTATCTTGGGGTCGGAGCCGGAATAGTTCATCGCCTCAATAATCTTCAGGCGCAAGCGGGGAAGCAAGAACGAGAGAAAATAGTCGTGGGCATTCCGCAGGTAACGGATAAGGCAGTGCGGTTCAATGGTCGACAAGTCCACAGTATGCTGCCCGGACAGACGGTAATTGACTATATTCAGGAATGTATTGACATCCACCCCGTGATCCTTGCAGACCTCTTCGATAGTCTGATTTCCAACGCCCAACGGGATACTAAAACGGGCTATAATCTGAAGTGCCTGCGGTTCCGATGCCATTAAAGCAGCCATCTGGTCCGATGCTCTGTACATAGTTTTTCCTCCTGTTTCACGGGGCAAAGGTAATTTACAAAACGTATGCTAGCAAACGCTATTCATCAAAATACCCATTAATGGGTAATTTTGAAATTCTCTGCTCAAATGGAACAAAACACACAAGGAATTGCGTCTAACAACACAACTCCCTGTTTATTAATGGATTGTTTTGTGGTCTCTGTAGGGCTTGAACCTACGACCC
>DBVX01000006.1:248-7473 GCA_002308815.1 Bacteroidales bacterium UBA1253 | reverse complement strand
TCAGGTGCTACTAACCAACTGAGCTAAGAGACCCCAATGCGTTTACAGTCCGCATCAACGACTTTCAATCTATCTAACTGTTGTGTACGGACTAATTCTTGGTCACGTACTGTTTACGAAGTTTTTCTGCCTCCGCCGAAGTAATCTTAAGTTGTTTTTCTGTGAGCTGGGGCAGAATGATGGTCGTTCCTTTCGCCACATAACTCGGTGAAGAGATAAAATCACCATTCACCAGATAGAGATAAATCCAGCAGTTTGAATTTTTATAATGCGTCTGCGCCAGATTCTGGAGAGAGGTTGCTTTCTGGACAGTAATATGTGATCCGTCAGCCACATTCACATCATCCGGAACGGTGATTGTCACGCTGCCTGTATTCTGTCCTTCACCCTGACCAGTTTTCTGACCTGATTTCGATGTCTTGTTCTTCAAGGCATCACCCTTATTGATTTCCTTGTTCTTTTCAAGATTCTTGTAAAGCTGTTTGGCCTGCTCGAATTCCTCCCGTGTAAGCAAGTGGATTTCCACACGACGGTTGGGGCGGTAGGAGCCTTTCCTGCGGTTGTTGTCGGTGATGATACCTTTACCAACCGTATGCATACGTCCCATTTCTACGCTATTGACAAGCGACATCTCGCGCGCCACGTTGTAGGAACGGCTGACAGCGAGCCAGTTGTTGTACTGCGCCGTACCTGTATTATCACAAGAACCAACTATCAAAGCATACAAGTCATAATCCTGCAACATTTTTTGAGAAGCCTCGCTGATAATCCGCTTGGATGCGTTGTCAAGCGCGCGTGAGTCGTTGTTGAAATAAACCACGTAGTACGCGTGCTTGGACTCTGCACCGGTATTGATACCGGGCATCGTGTTGGTCATCTTTCCATAACCGCCATCGCTGATAATGTAAAGCGTGTCCTTGCGGTAGATATAAATGGTATCCTTCCCTATCATACGCGGTTCCTCATCATTCATCGCCTGAAGGGCATCTTTGCTGCGGAAGTTACGCGTGTGTGACTTGTCAACGGCATCAATCTTATAGCGAATCAACGCCTCCATATCGAATATACCATCGTTGTTGTTACCGCGAGGGCGTCCGTCAACGAGGTCGGTAGTGGAGTAGTTATAGAGCGCGCGCAGACCTAACTGAATACTGCGGTTGAGGTTGAACTCAAAACTTGCGCCTCCCACAAACATCGCGGAACACGTAAATTTATCATCTGACTTAGGCGTTTGCCCCGACGTTACATTTCTAAACTTAAAGTCAGCACCGAGTTGCGAAGGATCTTTATATATATTCTCATAGAAGACATCGTTTTTGAACCAGAACGCATAGCCACCTAAAATCAAGTCAAGCGCGAAAAGTTTGTGCTTGTTCTGCGGACGGAAACAATTAAATACATCGAATGTTATATATCCGCCTCCTTGGTGTGTGCGACCGTCAAGCAGAACGGAAGCGTGTCCGGGAGCACCGAACACCTTGTAATGATGGTATTTGTACTCCAAACCTAGAGCCCACGTATTGGTAAAGTGGTATGCTGCACCGAATGAAACTGTGGGGGCGAAGAAAGCGTGCTTTTTCTCACTTGTATAATCTCCGTCAAAGACATTCATACCGCCCGCGAGGTAGATGGACCACATGGACAACTCGGTAGCAACAGGCGAGGTCTCCTTCAAAGGATGAACACCTTTGACAACCACCGTATCGTATTCTTCCGTGCTAACAGCCGTATCCCCATCGTATGAAGCGAGGAAGTCCTCCACCTCCGCCATATCCTCTTCCGCTTTGTCATTATCCTCAACGGCAAAGACATCATTCTCATCAACAAAGGCATCCGTTTCGGGCGTTTCCGGACTCATAACTGAATCGGGCACGACACCACCATTCGCATCATCCTCCACCACGAGGATATCATCCCCCTCTTCTGCGGGCGGAATATTTTCGATGGGTTTCTGCGCGAAGGCGGAAATGCCTGCGAACAAGAGTATGCCCAGCAGCAAACAGGACTTATGTAGAACCATACGCACGGTGTTATATCATTTTTCAACCATTTCGGGTCGCAAAAGTACTGCATTTGTCCGTATTGACAAAAAAATCATCATAAAATTTTCAAAAAAAAACATTTGGTTTGTATGCGTGTCATAATCAGTCTAATTTTGTCGCACGTCTTGTTGAGGGGGCAAGTTCGCGAAAAGAGCCGACCTATTCAATGGGATAATCTATCAGGATTGTTTTCAATATTTTCAAATAATTCAATATCTATGAGCATTTTAGAAAAAATGAAAGCGCGTGCGATTGCGAATCCGCAGCGCATTGTTTTGCCGGAAGGCGATGAACCCCGTACACTGGAGGCAGCCAATATACTCCTCAAGGACAAGGCGGCCCGACTGATTCTGATAGGCAGCCGTGAACGGATTGAAGGGATGGCGAAAGAGAACGGCTACGCACACATCAAGGAGGCCACCATATTCGATCCCGCGACCGATGCAAAGATGCCGGAATACGCCAAACTTCTATACGAACTCCGCAAGAGCAAGGGTATGACCGAGGAGGAAGCCGCGAAGAAAGCGCAGGATCCCCTGTATCTGGGCTGTCTGATGATCAAGAACGGCGATGCGGACGGCGAACTGGCTGGTGCGCGCGGCACAACGGCGGACACCATCCGCCCGGCTTTTCAGATTCTGAAGACGAAACCCGGTGTGAGTATCGTGAGCGGAGCCTTCCTGATGTTTACACCCGCCAAACAGTTGGGTGAGGACGGTTTCCTTATTTTTGCGGACTGTGCGGTTAATCCTTGTCCGAATGCCGAAGAGTTGGCACAGATAGCTGTTTCGACAGCGGAGACGGCCCGCACGATAGCCGGTATAGAGCCTCGAGTTGCTATGCTGTCATTCTCCACAAAGGGAAGTGCGAAGCACGAACTGATAGACAAGGTGACAGAAGCGACCCGCCTTGCCAAAGAGATGGCTCCTGAACTTCAGTTGGACGGTGAGTTGCAGGCAGATGCCGCCCTTATAGAGAAAGTGGGTGCGAGCAAGGCACCTGGCAGTCCCGTGGCGGGCAAGGCCAACGTGCTGGTATTCCCTGATTTGCAGGCTGGCAACATCGGTTACAAACTGGTGGAGCGTTTCTCCGGCGCGGATGCGGTAGGTCCCATCCTGCAAGGCATAGCCAGACCGGTGAACGACCTTAGCCGCGGCTGCAAGGTACAGGACATCGTGCAGATGGTAATCATCACCGCCAACCAAGCGATGGGGAATTGATAATTGACAATTGATAATTAAAAATTTAAACGTTTAATTATTCAAAAATTTTAATCCTATAGAATATGAAGATTCTTGTTCTGAACTGCGGTTCATCCTCCATCAAATACAAACTGTTCAATATGGACGACCGTTCGGTGATGGCACAGGGCGGTGTGGAGAAAATCGGTCTGAAAGACTCATTTATGCAAGTCAAACTACCGAACGGGGAGAAAGTGAAGATTGAGAAAGAGATGCCGGAACACACGGTGGGTATCCGTCTGATTCTGGAAACGCTCATCGACCCGAAGATCGGATGCATCAAAGACTTGAAGGAGATCAACGCGGTAGGTCACCGCGTGGTACACGGCGGAGAGCAGTTCGCATCATCGGTACTCATCACGGACGAAGTGAAGAAGATGGTTGTCAAATGTTCCGATCTGGCTCCGCTGCACAATCCCGCCAATCTGAAGGGCATTGATGCCATCGAGCAGACCCTTCCGGGTGTTCCACAGGTGGGCGTGTTTGACACCGCATTCCACCAGACGATGCCGGACTACGCCTATATGTACGCCCTGCCCTACGAACTGTATGAGAAATACGGCATCCGCCGCTACGGATTCCACGGCACAAGCCACCGCTATGTGAGCCAGCGCGTATGCGAGTTCCTCAGAGTGGAGGCCAAAGGAAAGAAGATTGTTACAGCCCACATCGGCAACGGCGGCAGCTGCGCAGCCGTGATGGACGGCAAATCGGTGGACACAAGTATGGGTCTGACTCCTATCGAAGGACTGATGATGGGCACGCGTGCGGGCGATCTGGATCTGGGTGCCGCCACATATATAATGGACAAGGAGCATCTGGACACAGCAGCATTCTCCAATCTGGTAAACAAGAAATCAGGTCTGTTGGGTGTGAGCGGCGTGAGCAGTGATGCCCGTGACATAGACGATGCCATCAAGCAGGGCAACAAGCGTGCCGATCTGGCGCGCCGGATGTTCATCTACCGTGTGAAGAAGTACATCGGTGCCTACGCGGCGGCTATGAACGGACTCGACATACTGGTTTTCACCGGCGGCATCGGCGAGAACGACACATATATCCGCACGGAGATTGCCAAAGGTTTCGGCTATCTCGGGGCGAAGATAGACGAGCAGAAGAGTCTGAAGACACGCGGCGAGGAAGTGGTCATCTCCACTCCTGACAGCAAGGTGACGGTCTGCGTCATCCCGACGGACGAGGAACTGATGATTGCCAGCGATACCGCTGCGCTTGTATAACCGGGGTCCTGGGATCTCAGGGTCCCGGGAAACCAGTATTTTACCACAGAAAAACACACAAACACAGAGAATGATTAACAAACCTATTATTTACCAACTCTTCCCCCGTCTGTTCGGTAACTACAACGAGACGCGCAAGCACAACGGGACGAAGGAAGAGAACGGTTGCGGACGGTTTATCGATATCAACGAGCGAGCACTCAAGTCCATTGCGGACTTGGGTGCCACCCATGTTTGGTACACCGGTGTCATCCGTCACGCTACCGCTCAATATAACAATCCTGCCATCACCAAAGGCAAAGCCGGATCGCCGTACGCCATCACCGATTACTACGATGTGGATCCGGATCTGGCGAAGAACGAGGCGAAGCGAATGCAGGAGTTCGAAGCCCTCGTACAACGCACCCATGAAGCGAACATGGGTGTCATCATTGATTTTGTTCCCAATCACGTAGCCCGCGAATACAAGAGTGTCTGCAAACCTGCGGGTGTGGAAGATTTGGGCGAGAAGGACCATCCCGAATGGGCGTTCTCTCCGCTCAATAACTTCTATTATATACCGGGTGAGAAGTTCACGATGGACAAGGACCTGCAAGGCTACGAAGAGTTCCCTGCCAAAGTGACCGGAAACGACTGTTTCACAAGCCATCCGGGTCTGAATGACTGGTACGAGACAGTCAAACTGAACTACGGTGTGTTCTATCAGGGCGGCCGTGAGAAGCAGTTCAACCCTATCCCCTCCACCTGGACGAAGATGCGTGATATTTTGCTCTTCTGGGCGGACAAAGGTATTGACGGAGTCCGTGTGGACATGGCAGAGATGGTACCTGTAGAGTTCTTCGCATGGGCGATCGCGGCTGTACGCAAGAAACACAAGAAGTTCCTTTTCATCGGCGAATGTTACGATCCGAACCAATACGATGCGTATCTGGCAGCCGGATTTGACTACCTGTATGACAAAGTGGGCATGTACGATTATCTTCGCGGCGTGACCAGCAAGAGTTGGCCGGCCAAAGGAATCACCGCCCAATGGATGCAGCATGGTGAGGCTCGGTTGAACCATATGCTCTATTTCTTGGAGAACCACGACGAGCAGCGTATCGCCAGCGGTTTCTGGTGCGGTAGCGGACGGTGTGCCGAACCGGCAATGATCGTTGCTACGATGCTCAACCAATGTCCTATCCTCATCTATTCCGGTCAGGAGTTAGGTGAACGGGGTATGGACATGGAGGGTTTCAGCGGTATTGACGGACGCACTACGATCTTCGATTACTGGGGAGTGAAGAGCATACAGGCCTGGGCGAACAAGGGTAAGTTCGACGGTGCAAAGATGACGGACGCCCAGCATGAGTTACGCGATTTCTACCAACACCTGTTGGTTTTCGCGCGTGAGAGCAAAGCCGTACAGAAAGGCAAGATGTACGATATCACCTACGCGCAAGGGGAAGGATTCAACATGAGTCAACATTTCGCCTTCATCCGTCATATCAAAGGAGAGACACTACTTGTCATCGTCAATTTCCACGACCGGGAGCAGCAGATGAAAGTGCGTATCCCGAATGACGCTTTCGTCTATCTGGGAATGGAAGGCAAAGCACATGCCACGGCAACGGATGTGCTGACCGGCAGCAAACAGACGTTGGATTTTGTACCGGATGGATGTGTCGACATCACCTTGCAGGCTTGGACAGGAGTAATACTCAAAATCAAATAAGGCAGATTACTGACAACTGAATACTGATTACTGAATGCTGAACATGCTCAATGACATCTTACGCCTCGTGCGATGGACAAATCTGCTCTTTCTGGGAGCATTGGTATGGATCATGGAAAAATGGGTGGCGGTGCCTATCCTCAACGAGGCTGCCTATGGCGAGATACTGCCGTGGTATATTGTGCTGCTGCTCACCTTGTCCGTCGTGCTGATTGCTGCCGGAGGATATGTGATCAATGATTATTTCGATGTCAAGATAGACCGTATCAACCGTCCGGACGCAGTCATTGTGACGCGATCCATTGACAAGCCGACAGCGATGCGTCTGAGCATTGTACTGAGCGGTATTGGTATGGTTTTGGGTATTGTTATGGCGTTTCTGCTTCGCAGCATGACCATCGGCATTATCGTACTCATTGTGCCGGGGCTGCTGTGGTTCTATTCCAGCAGTTACAAACGTCTGTTCATGATCGGAAATCTGACGATCGCCCTTTTGGCAGCCACAACGCCGCTGTTGGTCGCTTTTGCGAATGCGGCGCAGTTGCAACTCCTGCATGGTTCGAATCCGGCGGTGATGCCCTTTACTCCGGCACACACGCTCTATGCATGGTTGGGCGGATTTGCGCTGTTCGCATTTCTGCTGACCTGGATCCGGGAGATCATCAAAGATATGCAGGATCAGATGGGCGACCGGGAGTTGGAATGTCATTCCATGCCGGTGGTATGGGGAGACAAATGGACAAAAGTGTTTGTGACCGGACTGATTGTGATCACCATCGCTATCATCGGTCATCTATGGTATCATGTCCTGCCCTTCCCTGCTGTGTGGAATAACCTCAGCACGCGTTATATCGCCTTTGGTGTTGTAACGCCGCTGTTATGCTCTATTTGGCTGCTATGGGCAGCGAAGATTCCCAGCGACTATAAGACATGCCAGCAACTGGTTAAATTCACCATGTTGCTTGGCATGCTCTACTCCATCTGCCTCGT
>DBVX01000006.1:0-164 GCA_002308815.1 Bacteroidales bacterium UBA1253 | reverse complement strand
TAATAGCGCCGGAACAGCAGATTTTACCGAACTGGCAGAGAGCAGGCCATGCCGTTTAATGAAAGCACCTGAGGTAAGGTTCTTAGCTTTCCCGTCTCGTGCAATAGCACAAAGGTACAGCTTTTTTTTGATACATGCAAATATTTTTCCACTTTATGGAAATT
>DBVX01000012.1:3829-4349 GCA_002308815.1 Bacteroidales bacterium UBA1253 | reverse complement strand
ACGCAGTTCCATCCCGAGTATTCGTCCACCGTCCTCCATCCGCATCCCCTCTTCATGTCCTTTATCAGTGTATGTATCGCGTCCAAATGAGTAATGTTTTACCGATAGATTAGGTGTTTATGTCAGCGTTACAAGTATCTCTTGGTTCGGTGCGTTTGAAGAACCCCGTCATTCCCGCCAGCGGCACGTTCGGCTTTGGCGAGGAGATGGCTGCCCTGTACGACCTCAACTGCCTTGGCGCCATATCGTTCAAGGGTACGACCCGCGAGGCGCGTTATGGCAATCCGTTGCCGCGTATAGCCGAGTGTGGCAACTACGGGATGATTAACGCTGTCGGGTTGCAGAACCCGGGCATTGACGAGGTGATTGAGAAGCAGTTGCCGATGCTTGAGCGTCTGTACAGCGGACCCGTTATCGCCAATGTCAGCGGGTTCTCTGTGGACGACTACTGTTATGTGTGCGGGAAACTGGACGCAAAAGAGCGTGTGAGCATTATCGAGGTGAACATCTCCTGTCCCAA
>DBVX01000012.1:0-3742 GCA_002308815.1 Bacteroidales bacterium UBA1253 | reverse complement strand
CCCCAACGTCACCGACATCGTATCCATCGCCCGTGCGTGCGTGGATGCCGGTGCGGACGGCCTGTGCCTCATCAATACGGTGCTGGGTATGCGCATCGACATACGCCGCCGCCGGCCTGTCATTGCCAACCGNNGCTACAGCGGCAGAGGCATCTTCCCGATTGCCCTGCGGATGGTCAATCAGGTGGCTGTTGCGCTCAACCGGCAGGTGCCCATTATCGGCTGCGGAGGCATAGAGACTGCCGAGGATGTGGTGGAGATGATGATGGCGGGTGCTTCGGCGGTGGAGGTTGGTGCGGCGAACCTGCATAACCCGATGGCTTGTCCGGAGATTATCGACCGCCTGCCCGCATTGCTTGACGAACTGAAAATACAACAAATACAAGATATTACAGGCTGCTGCCTGTCCTGATTATGAACAATGTTATCATAGCCTGCGACTTTGCTTCGGCAGAGCAAACCTACGGGTTCTTGGACCGTTTCACCGGCGACAAGCCCTTTGTTAAGATTGGTATGGAACTTTTCTACGCGGAGGGTCCCGACATCGTGCGGCAGCTCAAGGCGCGCGGACACCGCATCTTCCTTGACCTCAAGTTGCACGACATACCCAACACCGTCCGCAAGGCGATGGCGGTGCTCTCGCGTATGGATGTGGATATGGTCAATCTCCATGCGGCAGGCACGTGCGATATGATGCGTGCCGCTGTCGAAGGTCTGACCCGTCCGGACGGCACGCGCCCCATCCTGTTGGCTGTCACGCAACTGACCTCCACCGACCGTGAGCGGATGAACAGCGACATTCTCATTCCGGGCGAGGTGGCTGATTGTGTCCGTCATTATGCGCTTTGTGCTAAGCAGTCGGGACTGGATGGTGTGGTCTGCTCGCCGCTCGAAGCCGCTATGGTCAAGCAGGCGTGCGGAAAGGATTTCCTGTGTGTCACGCCCGGCATACGCTTTGCGGACTCGGACAAGGGCGACCAGGCGCGTGTCACCACGCCTGCCATGGCGCGTCAGATGGGCAGTGACTGCATCGTGGTGGGCCGTCCCATCACTGCCGCTTCGGATCCCGTTGCCGCCTACCGCCGCTGCTGCGATGAGTTCTGTTAGACATGCAACAATAACCAAACAGAAGAATGACAGAAGACAACGAACAACGATACGCCGCTTTCGACGAATATCTCCGTCAGGGTGAGCCGTCCAAACGTGAGGCCGCCTTTGCGTGGAGTACCGCCATAGGCTTGCAGGATGTGGACCGGCTCAAGACTTCCGATTACCTGCGGGAGGTGGCGGCACGCAATATCGAGGGGGAAATCACCATTGACGAGGCGCATCGGCTTATCAATTCCTACTACAGGAAAAAGACCGACCGTTCAGCTGATAGCGATGCGACCGAAGAGGCGGACAAGGCGGCGGCGAACATAAGCCGTATACCCGGACAAGTACCCGAACAACCTCGCTCGTAACTCACTTGAATCCAAACACTAAGTTCTATACGGATGATGAAAACACATTGGAACTTGTACGGGTGTTGGGAATGGATGAATTGACCGTAAAAGAGTTGATGATGCGTCGGAGTCTGAAGCAGCGTCCGAACTTTATAGAGTACCATCTCAACCCGGCTTTGCGCGAGCGTTTCCTCCGCCGCAAGTACCCCAACAACCCCAACCACCCGCGCCAAAGATACCTCCTCACTGTCAAAGGGCAGATGCTGTATAATGAACTGACCAAACCGACAACCCGCTAAAGAAATAAGGATTAAATAATTACTGCACAAGGCAGTACTTTGAGGCAAAAAATGAGTAAACCACAGGACATATTGCAAACCATCGCCCGTTATCGCGAGTTGGGCATCGAGGAGCAGATAGACTACAAGAAATTCTACCTGTACTCCATCATCACGCACTCTACCGCCATTGAAGGCAGCACGGTCACGGAGATTGAGAACCAACTTCTCTTCGATGAAGGCATCACAGCCCCCGGACGTACGCTTCAGGAACAGATGATGAATCTTGACCTCAAGGCGGCTTACGAGGAAGCTCAACGCCTCGCTGCACAACACACTGACTATAGTGTGAACATACTTTGCCGCTTGTCGTCTGTCGTGATGAAGAACACCGGCAGCACCTACAACACGCCGCTTGGTTCGTTCTCGGCTGCTGATGGTGAGTTGCGCAAGGTGAACGTCACCGCTGGTTTTGGCGGACGCAGTTATCTGGCCTTTCAGAAAGTGCCACAGGCTTTGACCGATTTCTGCCTTTGGCTGAATACGGAGCGGAAGAACCTGCATAAAGATGACATTCTTGCCGCCTATCGTCTGTCGTTTGTGGCACACTATCGTCTTGTAAGTATCCATCCGTGGGCTGACGGCAACGGACGTATGTCGCGGCTTGTGATGAACATGTTGCAATGGGAGTTCGGTCTCGTTCCTGTCAAGGTGCTCAAAGAACAGAAAGCCGAGTATATACAAGCCCTCAACGATACGCGCGACAAGGAGGATGAATCCATCTTCCCGAACGTGATGTTGGGCTTGCATAACAAGAATCTGCTTGCCGAGATAAGAGAGTTTGCCAAATCGCAGAAGGACGACACGACCTTACAACCTGACGACCTTACAACCTTACAACCTTACAGCCTTACCAGTTTGATGAAGGAAATATTGGTTTATTGTAAGGAATGGCACTCGGTTGGCGAGATAGCGGAGCATTTCGAACGCAGTCGTCAGTATATACGTGGTGAGGTTCTGCCTAAAATGTCAGACCTGCTCGAACGCAAATATGACACACCGAACCATCCTCATCAGCAGTATCGGCGAAAGGCTGAAATGTGAAACACTATAAGAATACTAAAGGGATACTATAGGAATACCGAACCCTTGCCGAACAGATACCGACACCATAACATCCACATACCGCCCCAATCCGCTACCCTTGCGCTACCCTTGCGCTACCGATAGGCAACAAATAACACGCAACCACTATAGGGATACTATAACGATACTATAGGGATAGAAACAATAAACCATCTCTCTCTCATTGTCCATTAGGTCGGATACTATCCGACACATAGACCCCAAAAGAATAGCAAAAAACTACAGTATATATGGCATACATTGACAAATACGGAGTTAAATTCTCGGATGACAGAAAGACATTGGAATCTTGTCCAAAAGATTTTCAAGGAGAGTACACTATTCCTGATAGCGTGACATTCATTGGATGGGGTGCTTTCTATGGTTGCAGCGGTCTGATTTCAATCACTATTCCCAACAGTGTGACAAGCATTGGAAAGTGTGCTTTCTATGGTTGCAGCGGTCTGACCTCAATCACTATTCCCGACAGTGTGACAAGTATTGGAGATTATGCTTTCCCTGGTTGCAGCGGTCTGACTTCAATCACTATTCCCAATAGTGTGACGAGCATTGGATCTTGGGCTTTCTCTGGTTGCAGCGGTCTGACTTCAATCACTATTCCCGACAGTGTGACAAGTATTGAAGATGGTGCTTTCTCTAGTTGCAGCGGTCTGACTTCAATCACTATTCCTGATAGTGTGACAAGCATTGAAGTCCGTGCTTTCTCTCGTTGCAGCGGTCTGACTTCAATCACCATTTCCGACAGTGTGACGAGCATTGGAAGGAATGCTTTCGACGGTTGCAGCAGTCTGATTTCAATCACTATTCCTAATAGTGTGACAAGCATTGGATCTTGGGCTTTCTATGATTGCAGCGGTCTGACTTCAATCCATA
>DBVX01000024.1 GCA_002308815.1 Bacteroidales bacterium UBA1253 | reverse complement strand
ACCGAGTGCGTTATCACCGACATCAAGGAGGAGACACCCGCACCTGCAATGCCCCAAGGCGGCATGGGAGGTATGATGTAAGCCTTTTGAATGAACACGCAAGGTCTGCTGTCCGGCGGACCGGCAGACAACAGAGGAATCGCATTGTCCGGATTGGGCAATGCGATTTTTCTCTTGCTACAATACACAGAGAATCAGAATGCAAGTTCGAAAAGGTATGATGAAGCTTTTCAAAACACAAGTCCACCATCACAGGATGGCAGACTATCAAAGAGTTGCTTGTAAGATTTCTTATAGTAGTCTCACCGGGAATCGAACCCGGATCTAAGGTTTAGGAAACCCGTATTCTATCCATTGAACTATGAGACCGCATGGAGATAATCGGTATTTCGTTATTCCGCTATACCGATTATCTCTTTTTGCCGATTAAATCATCAGTGCCGCAACGAGTGCCAAGATGGCATAGAACTCGGGCAGGGCGGCGTAAATCATCGTGTTGGTCTGCACGTCATGACCGGCAGCGATACCTGCGATACCGTTGGCGCAAACCATACCCTGACGGATGGCGGAGAGCAGGCAAACCAAGCCCACAGCCAGACCGATACCGAAGTAGAGGGCGGGATTGGCGGCAATGGCGGCCTTGTCCCACATCAGGAATGCCACGAAGCCGTACAGACCCTGTGTGGCGGGAAGAGCCGACAGAATCATGTACGAACTGGACTTGGCGGGATTCTTCTTCAGAGCACCCTCCGCCGCGTTACCGGCGATTGTCGTTCCGTAGGCGGAGCCTACACCGGCGAGACCCAACATCAAGCCCCAACCGAGAAAACCTAAAAATTCCATAGTGATTTTTTATTTAATTGTTTTTCTTGTTTTCGATTTTTCGGGATATCGATATTTCGAAGTTCAGTTATTTCGATAATCCGAAAGTACGGTTATTTGTGAAACGGCTGATACATACCTCCTTTGCCTTCGTAACCGGAGTTCTTGAAATACTCGACAAAGGTCAGACGCAAGGGGTGGACGAACGCACCGAGTGCAGACATGGCGAGGTTAAGGAGGTGTCCGATAATGAGTATCAGGATGAACGGCAACCATTGCCATGTGGCGCCTTCGGTAGAGCCGCCCATAACCATCAGACCGAGGTTGTTGAATGCTCCGCCGAGCATACCGCCCGCCAAGCCCAAAGCATACAGACGAATGTAGGACAGGGTGTCGCCCAATATGCCCGTAGCCATATTGTAGGTGTCCCACAGACCCGCGCCGATATTAAGTAGCGGATTGCGTCCGGGTGTATTGAACACATAGATGCCGAGTGCCGATATGGCGGCAATAGTAATGAGAACCACCTTCGTAGTCTGCTGCGACACGCCCAATACCATACAGATAATAAAGGCGGTCAGACAGCCCACGATAAGCAGCGTCCAGCCCCATGTGCCGAGTTGCGAGCGGAAACCGAACCGCTTGGTGTAACACAGGCTCTTGATCACCATTGCAAGGCATATATGGAACACACCGATAAGCAGTGCCAGAACCATCATCGCGTCGTAGCCGCCC
Source organism: Bacteroidales bacterium UBA1253 (assembly GCA_002308815.1). Taxonomy (GTDB): domain Bacteria; phylum Bacteroidota; class Bacteroidia; order Bacteroidales; family Paludibacteraceae; genus Colicola. The sequence continues at coordinate 2,194 of DBVX01000024.1, read as the reverse complement.
TCCATTCCTTGGGCAGAATAAACTGCTTTGGATACGTACTGCACACCGCCTTCCGTGATGACCTTGCCATTGAGGAAAAGATAATCAATCGACGGGAACAGAGCGGACAAGTCCATACCGAACGCCGTGCCGCTGAAGAAACCAACGACTAACGTTCCCACGCCGAGGGTGGTGATAATCGGACCGAGACCCTCGAACATCGCGATGTTGATCTTGCCTTTGCCGACCATCCAGCCGAAGAGCATCAGCAGAATACCGTAACCAGCATCGCCCATACACATCGAGAAGAACAACAGGTAGAAAGGAGCCAGAATGGGTGTGGGGTCGAACTCGCCGTAGGTGGGCCAGCCGTACATCCCCGTAAAGACCTCAAAGAGTTTGGTGAACCGGTTGTTGCGCAACTGGATGGGAGTCTTGTCCTCCTCTTTCGGTGTCTCCGCCTCGTAATAGACATCGGCACCGGCAAGTATCTGATTGAGTGCTTCCGTCTTGTCCTCCGGGCAGAAACCTTCGAGCAGCCGCAGCGAGCCTTCAGCCGCCGTGTCACCCGACAGTTCCACTTTTTGCCAGTCGATGCGTTGCTCCACTTCCGCAAGTTGCCGTTTCGTGTCTTCCAGATTGGCTTTCTTCCATGCCTCTATGCGCGCATCAGCTGCCGCGAGCAGACCGTTGAGTCCTTCCAATTCGGCTTGTAACTCATTGACGGAATGTTCGTTGAGCGTCACCTCGTTGAGCGACTCGTCCATCGGCTCATCGCCAATGACCACACCATAAACCGTGTCGCCTATCTCGTTCACCGTGACACCCTGTCCGGCATAGTTCTTTTTCGAGCAGGTGAAGAAGCGGATGTTGTACCCCGCCTCGCGCAGTTGGGTGATGCGGCGGCTGTCAAACTCGCCCCAAGGCTCCATGCGCATTATCTCCTTGCGGGTGGCATCCATCCTGTTCTGCACGTCCGCTTTCTCCTGCAGGAGCTGGTCGGGCGCGCCCTGCGCAATCAGTTTGCGCAGGTTCTCCGCCTCATTGAGCGACTCCTGCAATGCGGGGTTGTCAGCCAGACCTTCCGCCTTGAGCGTGACATGCACCACGCCCGCGTCGCGCAACTGGTTGAGGAAAGCCTCATAGCGTGAAGCGAGGATAAGGAAGGTGTATTTCTTCATGGATACAATCATACGGCAGCCTCCTTTCCTTCTTCAGCGAGCATCGCCTCGCGCTCGCGCTTGCCTTTGACAATCTTCTGACTGGACTTGCTCAGGTTCTCCTCATCCTCCATAAAGCGTTTGATCTTGCGGATGGCATCCTGATAGCCGGGTATCTGCACCTTCTCAAAAAGGTTCACTTTCTGTGTGGTTTTCTTGCGCGCGTACTCCAGCAGATCCACTTTGCGCCGGACAAACTCCTGCCGTATGCCCACGTCGGCGATAGCTTTGACCTGCTCAAAACCGTCCGCGAACCATTTCGGTGTGGAGAAGAGGCTGAAAGGCTTGGTCGAATAGACCACCTCGTCCAGCACGGGGACACGCACGCCGGCAATCTTCTTTACGGACATGCGCACATCATCCACGTGAATGAGCGACGTGTCGAACTCCCCCCAGAGGGCCAGCATCCGGTCGTAGTCCTTGATGCGGCGGTTCACCTCATCGTCCAAGGCCTTTACCTCGTCCTTGGCGCGCTTCACCTCCATACGCAGGGCGGATTCCTTGCTCTGCAATGTAGGTAAGGTGCGTTGCCGCATCTTCAGGTTCTTCTCCAGACTCTGAAGACTGGTTTTGTTGAATTGATATTGTATTGCCATAATTTTTAGTTTAGAGTTTAGAGTTTAGAGTTGAAAGAAGTTTAAAAGTTTAGAAGTTTATGAGTTTATATTTTTCCTTCTTTCAACCAATTTGATTCAACTCTCAACTTTTTAAGCTTTCGGCCAGTATTTCTCCACCAATGCGGCTTTGATATTCACCTCTTCCACTTTGAAGTGCTTGGCGAAGAGTTCCCACGCGATGTCAAGCATCTCGGTGGTGTTGATGTTCACGTCGATGGCAAGAATCTTGTCCGAATAGTCCTTTGCGAAGGCGAGACAGCGGTTGTCGTAGTCCGTGAGGTCGAAACCGTTCTCCAGTTTGGTTTTCGCGTTGGCGGCATCGGCGTACAGACGGACGGCGGCGTTCATCACCTGCGGGTGGTCTTCGCGAGTCTTCTT
>DBVX01000064.1:9348-11275 GCA_002308815.1 Bacteroidales bacterium UBA1253 | reverse complement strand
ACGCGCAGGGAAAGAAAGTGGAGTAATCAGCCCCGCCCCCTGACCCCCTCCCCAAAGATTGTGTGACAAAGTAACGATACTAACATTAAGCCTTATTTTGCCTATATGAGCAGCGAAGGTGAAAACCAAGGAAGAACAATTCAAAGTGACAATGTTCGCCCTCGAAGAGTTTCATCACCAATATCATGACTGGCTGAAACAACCCCATGAATAACAAAGTAGCGCACTCGTATGAATGCGCTACTTTGTTAATATTCGTTCCATTCGCTTAATTCGTGAACCTTCTCCTTGCTCCAGTCGGAGCTCAGCATCCGCTCCCTCTTCAACCTCAAACAAATTTTGGGTGACGCGATTCCCGAAGTCAGCAGATTATTGCCCTGATCGGATAAGACGGTAGCCCACCAACCGGTCATAACGCTCTCCAACAGGACGGTAATAGACGGCTATCGAGTACATGTTCTCCGTCTGCCAGTGCGACCCTTCCGTGCGAAGAAGAGTCGCCTCCTTTCCGCCTTTCGGCACAAACCAGTACTGGTAGTCATATCCGCCCTGTTTGAGCAAAGCGTTCAGGTAATAGCAGCGTTGCTCACCGTCGTACTGCATACGGTTCGCCAGCGTCATCCGGTTGCCTGACCAGTCCCCGCCCACATACACCGAACCGTCCAAAAAAGGAACATCCATTGGCAGCATCCAGTGAACCCACATATATTCCGCATCCGTATCCGGATAATCCGTCCGTTCCGCGTTAACGAGCCACTGACCGTCACTATCAAACTGCTGCAAATAAGGCGAACCCGTCTTGTCCGTCACACCATCTATTACACCCCTGTTCTCGTCCGCCTCCAAGAAAGCGTGATAATCAGGACGCTCGTAACGGACACGATTGACATTATACCCCGCATAATACACAGAATACGTGTCAAAATGCCGGAACTCGTTGCCGCCCTCGAAGACCAAAGCGTCATGGTTCATATAACGCAGCCGCTGCGACTCTACGTATGTCGGCTGGCGCACAACNNCCGCCGCATTGTCCCAACGGTTGTTCTGCTGCACCACCAGCGTGATCTCGCTCGGATTGAACGATGGCAAGTGCTTCATATCAAGGTCTATATCCACCTGCTGATACCTTCCGTTCAACTCCTTGCCCGTATTTGCACTCACCTGCGACTTTATATTGACCAAAGGTTCTACCACGCTGAAACAAACGTCTGCGACCGTCTTCTCCATGTCCCCGTCCTCATAAATATGCAACACATAATTGCCGCTTTTGGTCAACTGCATATCGCTGTTCGGAAAGAAAAAAGAATAGTGTGTATAATCGCGCTGAGTCTGGTTGCTCAGTTCATAGGTCGTGATGTCCGCTGTGGTAAAACCTTGCAGGTACTCGCTTGACTGCAAGCCGCTTGGCGTGAAGTCGGCATTCAGATGATATACGGTGTACGTGTACTGCTTGATGTCGTGGGTCATACAGTCGAAAGACACTTCCAGCGTATTGCCCGCATCCGTCCCGTCCGCCTCACCGCCCTGCAGCACAAGGTACGGGCGGCTGATGTTTTCCATACTATGTTCCTGATAACGGACGAGTAATGATGCAATGTCCGCTTGCGCAGCGTGCGTGTAATAGTTCTTTCCCTGCGCCGTCATCCGTATCGAAAGCAGAAGAATGGACAGTAACAACAGTATCTTAACTGACAGCGTTTTGCAATTACAGTTCATATATGAATCGTTTTTCAGGTCGTTTCTCTGTAGCTTACCGAAGACAGGGATGCCTGCGTACCAAGTAGTTTGCAGCAACATCGTTTTCTACACATACTTCAGTACAAGAGCAAAAAGTATGCCCTTGGCACGGCAAAAGTACAATTTTCCGATATTTTATGAAAATTTATTTTGCAGCATCTGAAAAACGCACTACTTTTGCGCCCGCTTT
>DBVX01000064.1:4415-9304 GCA_002308815.1 Bacteroidales bacterium UBA1253 | reverse complement strand
CGGTTCGAGTCCGGGAAGTGGCTCCACGAGAGAGAAAGCTTCTAACGGTTTTTCTCTCTTTTGTTATGCCTCCGCAGACCAGCGCAGACGGAGCAGCTTACAGACTATAAAAAAGAGACTGCGATTGTCATCGTCAGTCTCCTCTTGTTGCCTAACCAGGNNGCCTAACCAGGACTCGAGCAATCAGCTTGCTGATTAATCGTTCGAGGCTTATGAGCCGAGATAAGAACCTCTGGGTGAGAGCCGGTTAGCAAAAAGAGACCCACAAAGGTCTCTTTTTCATGTTGCCTAACCAGGACTCGAACCCAGACAGACAGAACCAGAATCTGTAGTGCTACCATTACACCATTAGGCACTGCTCTTCCGTAAAAAAGCGCGCAAAGGTACGGCTATTTTCCGAACCGCCAAAAGAAAAACAGAAAAATATTACAAAAAAAAACGACAGGCGCATCCGAGAGCCGCGCTATCCCAGAGTATATAGAGAACATAGAACGCTATGCTATCATAGAATATATAGATGGCCTATATGAACGGATGCCATACCTCCTTTATTCCCGCTTCCAAAAACAAAGGCGTACCGCTGCCGGCACGCCCTTGTCTGGAGAGGATTAACGTCCTTATTTCACTGTTGCGCCTTGTGCGTTGTAGGTCTTTCCGTCGCGCAGGATGTAGAGGATGCCGTTGCGCAGCACCTTCGTGCATTGCGGCTTGTCCTCTTGCACACCGCTGACGCCGGTCGGCTTGTCGCTGAGGGTGAAGTAACCGGGTGCGCTCACGCCTTCGTCCGGACGGGCGTACGAAATGTTGATATGTGCGTCATCGAAGGCCGTTCCTTTGCCGCCGACGAGTCGGGGGCATTCATAGAACATATAGCGGTCATCAATGTCTGCATCAGCGAGGCTGCTCCAATCCTTGTCGCAGTAGATGGCAGTCAGTTCACTACAACTCGAGAACATGCTATATACGGAGGTCACTTTGCTAATGTCGAAATGCGAAACATCCAGTGACGGAAGGGATCTGCAACCGGCAAACATATAGGTCATGTCGATGACTTCGGACGTGTTGAGATGGTCGAGGTGCTCTATCGTTTTCATGAGATAGAACCCGTTGAACAGATTCCGTGTACTGCGCGGGCGCTTGTCCCTCATGGACTCGTCGAAGACGGCTTTCTTCACTGTTTTGTTCGCACCGGAAAGGAACAATTCACCCAACGGCATCCCATTGTTGTCCGTGAACCGGTTGTCATAGCGGAGCACCAGTGTTTCCCCGTCATCGCTCAATACGCCGTATAGGAGTTCCGGTACTTCTGCGGAGAAATAGCCCGGACAGTTCTCGCCTCCGTCAGGCAGCGCAAAAGTGATGTCGTTATGACCTTCTATATAGTGCGTACCCGCTTGGCCTTGCAGATAATAGCAATTAGTGAACATCTCACCGGCGTTTTTGGCACTCAGAATGGAACTCCAGTTATCCGCGCACAGGATATAGTCCAGACTGTAACAGTTATAGAACATATACCACATATCGGTCACTTTGGACACATCGAAATGACGTATATCCAAAGACGTCAATTTCTCGCAATTAGCGAACATGGCGTACATGCTGGTCACCTCGGACGTGTTGAGATAGTCGAGGTGCTCTATTTCACGCAGTTCGGACCATTGGTAGAACCATAAAGTCGTGCTGGTAGGTCGGGCTTCCTGCACGGTCTCGTCGAAAATCACTTTTTTCACTTTGGTTCGGATCGGGATGAAATCGTCTGATGTCCATTCGTTCGGGGTGTAGCCGGTCTTGATATATTTGTGATTATCATAATAGAGGGTACAACGGTACATATCGTGCTCATATTCAGCAAAAGAGCCATACAATTCTTGCAGTCGGGGCGTAAAGTAACCTTTATTACCATCATCCGGATGGGCATAGGTGACATCCTTGGGATTGGATTCGCTGTAAGTAGTGCCGAATTCGCCCGTAAGGCTGGTACAGCCTTCGAACATATTGTCCGAATTGGTTAACCACCGGGCAGTGGTCCAAGCATTGTTGGAGTATATCGTTTTCAGATTCTTGCAGTTACGGAACATACCCTCCATGCTTTCCAAATAAGTGTGATCGAAGTAACTCAGATCCAGTACTTGCAGGCTCTCACAGCCATCGAACATATAGTTGGCGGAGTCGGCAAAGCCGGTAAACAAGTATTCGATATGATTGAAAGTCTGCAAGTTGGTGAATCCCTGGAACCATCGGCAGATATTGTCTGGAGAGGCATTGTCCATGGACGGGTCCAAGTGAACCGTCTTCACAGCGGCACGCTGCTCGGCATACTCGTCCGTGCGCCAATCAAACACGGCGTTATAGGACTCCATTCGACGGTCATAACGTAGGGTCAGTTTCTTGCCGTCATTGCTGAACACGCCATACAGTTCCAGCGGCGTGGAGCAGAAATAACCCGGCTGGTCGCTATCCGGTCCCATGTCCAGACGCGCATAGGACTTGTCACGGGGATTATAATTGGTCCCCGTCCCCTTCTCGCCCACCAGACTCCCACAGCCGTCGAACATATCCTCCGAATCGGTGATATTGTCCTGAACGGACATATCGCCCGTAAAGACGATATTACGCAACTTGAAGCATCCGGAGAACATCTCTTTCGTTGATTCGAGCGAATAAATGGAGAAGTTGCTTATATCCAACGTCCGGAGATTGGTACAATCCTTGAACATGTGGTCCATATACTTTACATTCCCGGTGTTGAATTGTGTCAAGGATAGTTCCTCGAGGGATTTACATCCGCTAAACATATAATTCATTCGTATCACATTATACGTCACGAATTCCGGTCCGAACAAGATGTTACTTAACTTGTCACAACCTAGGAACATACCTTCCATATTATCTACGTACCGTGTGTTAAAAGTCCGTAAATCCAGTTCCTTAAGGCTGGTGCAGTAGGCAAACATGGCTGACATGTAGCATGCTTTTTCGGTGTTGAAATGGCTCAGGTCGAGCGTTTCCAGACTTTGGCAATTATAGAACATGGCTTGCATGTTAGTACACTCGGAGGTGTTCAGATTCTCCATTCCTTCGATCGTTTTTACAAATCTGAACCCGTAGAACAATTTGTCCGTAGTGGTAGGTATCGCTTTGTTCGGCAGGATCTTGATCACTTTGAACTGATTACGCCAATCAATGTACTCGTCGGTCTTCCATTGACTGTACGGGACGAGACCGGGTACGGTTCCGTCATGCATGCCCCAACTCACGTTGAGCGTGTCGCCGTCTTCCGAAGGCACGCCGCACCAATCCAAGCGGGCGGTCTCATTGTCATAGAGAACACTGAACGCCGTGAGGTTTATACGTCCGTTGTTTCCCTTGCCGCGGACATACAGCCTGACACCGTAGAAATCGGTCGTATAGAATGCCACTCCGCTCTTAACCGTGTCATTTCCGCACATCAACACCGCGTCATTGGTGGACGTGAACGTGAGAGTCATCGCCCATAGATACCGATCATCTTTATTTGTATCAATGTAAATTTTACCCTGGTCTTTCTCAAAAACCTGCCATGCCGAGGTGCCGTCGAACAAACCGTTGTCGCCGAAGGCGTTGGCTCTGATCTGGATATCATCGTCACTATAGAGAAACCTCTGTGCTTGGTCGGGGGCAAGGCAGCATTCTTCCACTGTTTTTTGAATAATAACACCTTCCGCCAATACCGGACTCATCGCTGCCGCCATCCATAACGCAGCCAATAAAGAGAATAACTTTTTCATATGAATATTGTTTTATTTAGTTAGTCATTGCTGTCCGTCTCTACAACGTCAAATATATTTTTTCTCCTGTCTTTCATTTTTGTTCTCATTCTTTATGTGTTTCCTTCACGTAATCGCATTCGGCGTGCAAAATTACTAAAAAATAATGATTTAAGCATTTTTTTATAAAACTGCGCAAAATTAGCACTTTTGTATAACAGGCGTATCCGAAGGGAGCGTTACAAGAGGATATCAGAAGAGATAGCCAAGCAGGCCGAGCGCACCGAAGAAGAGGATAAGGTAGATGGGGTGGCTCACTGCATCCAGCATGCGGCGGCGTGCGCTGTCAGGCGAAGAAGGGACGAAGACGGGAAGCGAACTGCATACAAAGACGAGCGCGAAGACAATCCAACTCTCCGTGTCCGGGAAAGAAGCGGGAGTCATCAGCGTGACAGCGGCGTGGGTGATCAACACCACCACGAGCAGGCGGATGACGCGCATTGTCCAGACGAAAGCGGCGTTGTCCTGCCAGCTGTGACTGATGCGGTCGTACAGGCGGCAAATGACCAGCATAATAAGCAACGAGGGAAGGATGATTCCAGCCGAGGCAATGAGACTTCCCCATACGCCTCCGACTGTATATCCCACATACGTCGCGCAGTTCATACCTATCGGTCCGGGCGTGACCTGACTGACGGCGACCATATCCACGAACTCCTGCTCCGTCGCCCATCCATGGCTGAGTACGTCCTGCTGTATCAGCGATATGACAGCCATGCCGCCGCCAAAACCAAGCAAACCTGCCTTCAGAAACGAAAGGAACAACTGAAGATACACCATCGTCACCAAATATGTTTAGCCAGCCGGACAACCGTAGCGGCAATCAGTGCCACCACTGCGGGGCGGACATACCGGAACACCGCCTCCACGGCAGGAAGATTCTTGTATTGGGAGAAGAACGCCGCTATGAGCAGAATAACCACAACGGAAGGCAGTACGGCACCCGTGACACACGCGGCAACACCCTTCCGTCCCGCAAGCCGGTGTCCGAGAAAGATGGCACTGTTGACTGCTATCAGTCCGGGAGCCGCCTGCGCCAGAGCCATCATATTGAGGAATTCCCTCTCGTCCAGCCAGTGGCGG
>DBVX01000064.1:0-4399 GCA_002308815.1 Bacteroidales bacterium UBA1253 | reverse complement strand
CATCGCATAGCCGCCGCCGATGGTGAACGTACCTATCTTCAAGTAGGTAAGGAACAGCGTCCGAAGAGAAGGCTTACTCCCGTTCACGGATCTGCTGTTTGATGAATTTTGCCATCATATTGATGGCGGCGTTGTTATGTCCGCCCTGCGGGATGATGACATCAGCGAAACGCTTGCATGGCTCGATGAACTGCTCGTGCATCGGCTTGAGCACTTTCTGGTAGCGGTCAATCACCATCTCCGTTGTCCTGCCGCGCTCCACGATGTCACGGCTGATGACGCGAATAAGCCGGTCATCCGCATCCGCATCCACAAAGACTTTCAGATCCATCTGCTCGCGCAGTTTGTGGTGATGAAGCACCATAATGCCTTCCAGAATGATAATGTCGGTCGGCTCCACGTGAACGGTTTCCTTCTGCCGCGAGGAGGTAACATAATCGTAGACAGGCTGCTCCACCGGATGCCCCGACTTAAGCTCCTGCAAATGCTGAATCAGCAGTTTCCATTCAAAGGCATCGGGATGGTCAAAATTGATTTGCTGCCGTTCTTCAATAGGAACAGTACTTGAATCCTTGTAATAGGAATCCAACGGGATAACCGTCACCTCGCCTTTGGGAAGACGTTCAATGAGCTTTCGCACCACCGTTGTCTTGCCCGAGCCGGTGCCGCCCGCGATGCCAATGATAAACATAATGCGTGTAGGTGTATGTTATTTCCGGTAATCGTAAGACTCACCCCACGTCATCAGTACGTTGGGGATGTTGAGATCGGACATCTTGTCCATCTTGAAGATGGTCATCCAATAGGCCTCACGGTGGTCAATGGAGTGCTCGCCCAGTTCGTTCTCATGGCCTGTGATAATCAGTTTCGGTCCGAAGCCCCGGATAACCCTTCTCATCTGGTCAATCCAGCAGTTGGGCATCAGCACGTCAATATCGTATTTCTCATGCACGCGGTCAATCCACATAAGATCATCCGCATTGCCCCATTGGTCACCTGTCTGTGCCACCGTACCCTCGTTGTGGAACTCCACCACGTTGATATTGTTGTAGATGTCGCCCTGATGTCCGGGAAGGACGTGGAGGGTAAGATCCAGTTCCTCAAATTCGACATCAAATTCCTGATTTTCCAATTCCATAGGTTGGATGAGCGGATCAACCCCCACCCACAAGCCTTTGGGGGCAATAACGCGCTTGCCGCGTGCCGCAAACGACTTGGCTATGTTGAGGTTGGCGTGATCCGCGTGTTCGTGGGAGATGAACAGCGCGTCGCATCGTCCGGCTATCTCATAGACAATGGAGTCGGTGATGAAAGGCTTGGCAGCCGATCCGCCCGGAATGAGGTCAATGGCGATGGTGGCTTTCGGGGACTTGACGATGAACCCGTCGTTGTAAAGTTTGTAGATTCTGAGACCTTTATCCACTTTCCGGTCCAAATCGGTGAGCAGTTGAAGCATCCGGTTGTTGATGAACGAATAGAACGGCTCGGTATTGTCGTTATCGGTGTCGTGGAGCAGTTGGTCAAGGCTCATCAGAGCCATTTCACGGGGCAGAGGAATCTCAGTTGCGGGACGATAAGCCCGGAGTATTTCATCAATGGCTGTGAATGCCGTTTCCGCCTGCCCGAGTTTGTATTCGGATTTCTGTGCCGTGACGCAGACGGCGGTGCCAAGACAAATGGATAGGGTAAGTATCAGGTGTTTCATTGTTGTGTTCGGTTTAGGAGTTTACGGATACGCAATTGTCAGTTCACTTTGATTCCTGCGGGGGTGTAGATAGCACCGTTGCGCTTGATGTACAGGATTCCGTCCCTTCCAATTCTCTTGCTTGTGCCCGTTGAGGTATCTTCCTGTGTGTCAGCGATACTATTGCCAAAGTCGTATGCCTCACCCCATGTCATGATGACATTAGGCACATTGAGGTTGGCGAGGTTCTTCATTCTCTTCTGCGTAATCCAGTAAGACTCGCGCTTGTCAAAAGTGTTTTCCAGTTCGTTTTCGTGACAGGTGATTACCGTATCGGGCTTGAAGCCGGTAATGATTGCTTCCAAATCGGGACTTTGGGTCTTTGAGAGAAGAACATCAATGTCGTACCGTGTGTGTATCCTGTCAATCCACTCAAGATCGGCTTCGTTGTCCTGCGCGCCGGTATGCGCAACCACTCCCCGTCCGTTAAAGTCCATCACGCAGATGCTGTTTGCCGTTTGGCCATTATGTCCGGGCAGTAAGTGAAGTTTCATTCCTGCCAGATCAATGGTCTGTTCTGTATCCGCACCTATGCGCACGATATCCCCATCCAAGTTGGTCCATAACTCCTCGGGGAGGATCACTTTCTTTCCTTCCCCTGCAAACGTCCAAGCGATGCTCCTGTTGGCATGGGCTTTGTCGGTATTGGTGATTATCAGCGCTGCACACCGGCGGACAATCTCGCTGACAGCGGAATCGGATAGAAAAGGTTTGTTGGACATTCCTCCCGGAACAAGGTCGATGGCAACGGTTGTTTCCGGTGTCCGGATAATAAAACCGCTGTTATACAGCTTGTAAATGCGTATGCCGGTGGATAACGGATTGTCTATACCTTCCAGCATGTGCGCCATTCGGGTATTGAAGAATGTGCCGAAAGCGTTTCTTCGGTCGTAATCAGCATCGTGGAGGAACTGATCAAGCGCGATAAGTGCCATCCGGCGGTTGATGTCCGGTTCCACCGCTGGTGGAAAAGCCTTAAGCATACGGTCAATGAGAGGATATGCTATCTTTGCCTGATAGTTAAGATATGCTGACGGGGAGTCCCAGAATTCCAGATCCTCATCCGATGATGGCTGTGCGCGCTGTGCCGTCACAGGGAGGACTGTCACGACTGCCAAAATGCCGATGATTCCCATCCGAAGCAATCTGACAGGTAGAGAGGGAAAGTGTTTCATATTAAAAGGGAATTTTTCAGAACAGATTATTTCATACCGCGTTTGTCCATCTCCTGCACGATGAAGGATGCCACGTCATCTGCGTAGGTGTTCATACCGAAACCCGCATCGAAACCGAGTTCCTGCGCCAGTTCGTGGGTGATGCGCGCGCCGCCGCAGCAGCAGATCATCTTGTCGCGCAGACCCTCCGCCTCCATCAGTTCGATGAAGTTGGTCAGGTTCTTTATGTGTACGTCCTTTTGCGTTACCGTTTGCGATATGATCAGCGCGTCGGCGTGCAACTCCACACCCTTGGCGATGAAATCCTCGTTGGGTACTTGCGAGCCGAGGTTGTACGCCTCAATCATGTCGTAGCGCTCCAGTCCGTAGTGACCCGCGTAGCCTTTCATGTTCATAATCGCGTCAATGCCGACCGTGTGCGCGTCCGTACCCGTGGATGCACCCACAATCACGATTTTTCTGCCGAAATGCTGGCGGATATACTCGTCCGTGTCGGGCATTGAAAGCACATTCGACTCCACTTTGGGCACGTAGATAGACGAGTAGTTGACCGTGTGCGTACACGAGCCGTAGCAGTTGAAGAAGGTGAATCCCGGGGTCAGTTCCTTGTAATACACGACAGAGGGATTGTTCAGTCCCATCTCCTTGAGCAGCTGCTTGGCGGCTTCCACCGCCTCCGCGCCGCAGGGAACCGGCAGGGTGAAGGAAAGCTGCACCTTGCCGTCGTTCATCGTGTCGCCGTAGGGTTTGATTTTGGTCAGGTCGAGGGTCTTGTCAAAGTCCTTCGCCTCCATGCTGTACAGTCCTTCGCTCATTATCTTTTCCCTTTCATTAGTTCGATAAACGGATTGAAATAGTTGTCTTTCTTCATACGCACGCCTGCGAGTCCCTTACCACCTGTCTTCGGACGCTTCACATCGCCGAAGATGCCTTTCTCAAGGGCGGTGAACAGACCCTCGCGCACCAGTTCCTCAAGCAGGCTGATGCAGTTGTCCAGCACCAGCGCGGCGCGCGTGCGGCATATACCACCCTCGCGGAACTCCATCTCCTCGCCGATATCGCGCATATTGTTGAAGATGTACTTCGCATTCTCAATACTCAGGTAACGGTCGCTCATAAACGGCGTGTGGATAGCCTCGGTAGGCATACCCAGCAACTGGATTCCCTGATGCGTCCATATACCCACCATATTGAAGAGCGCGTCCTGTATGTGTCCCCGGAAGATGTTGCCTGTCATGAACTTCGTCGGGGGCATATATTTGAGCGTCGCTTTCGGGAATATCTCTCGCGTCATCTGCGCCTGCGCCAACTCTAAAAGAAATCCGTTCTCCAGCATCGGATCCATCTCAAAGGCGTGTCCCAATCCCATCTGCTCCTCTTTCAGACCCGCCATCAGAGCCAGCTGCTCGTTGATAAGGTCGCTCGCCAATACGGTGTGTGCGGCTTCCACTGCATCGGCGGTGGTCAGGTAGTTGTCCTC
>DBVX01000058.1:927-3274 GCA_002308815.1 Bacteroidales bacterium UBA1253 | reverse complement strand
TGGAGATGGAGGTGATGCTGGAAATGGGAATGTTTGTCAAGTTCTGCCTGCTTGCCGAATGCACGGGAATATCCTTCGTGGATTCAACGCCCTTGCGTGTGTGCAAGAACCAGCGCATCCACATACACAAGACCTTCGCCGGGTACGCAGAGAGATGGAAATGCTCAATGGGATGGTTCTACGGTTTCAAACTGCATCTTATTATCAATGACAAAGGAGAAATAATCAACTTTGTCATCACACCGGGGGACACGGATGACAGGAAACCGCTCTACAATCCGAGGTTCGTGGAAAAGATTACAGGCAAGTTATGCGGAGACAAGGGATATATAGGGCAGTCTTTGTTCGAGAATCTTTTTATAGGAGGCATCCAACTGATAACCAAACTGAAAAAGAATATGAAGAATATGCTGATGAGCCAATCGGACAAGATTATATTGCGGCACAGGGCATTGATAGAATCTGTCAATGACGAATTGAAAAATATGGCGCAGGTGGAGCATTCAAGACATCGGTCTGTTGCCAATTTCCTGTGCAACACGTTTGCCGCTATTGCCGCATATTGCTATTTCCCGAAGAAACCTGCTCTGAATCTGGAGTTTGAAGAATCCGACCAACTCTGCCTCTTTTGAAAAATTATATCGAACTCACGTTATTTACAATGGTTCAGAACAAAAATTGACTGCACAGCTTTCCTTACTTGGTTTATTGAGAATTATCCCCAATCTGTTGAGCAGACAAGGAAAGCGGACGCACTTTTTTGGAACAGGTTCAGATAATTGGAAAAATATGGGTAATAAATCCGTTCTCTCCGATACCATCGCTGCCGTCTCAACCCCTGTCGGTATAGGCGGCATTGCCGTCATCCGTATCAGCGGGCCGAATGCGGTTGAGTATGCCGGACACGTTCTGACAAACTGGCAGCCCGATGATAATGCGTCTTCTGCCCGCCCTTCCACCCGTTTCTGCCGTATTTCGGATTTGGATGATGTGGTGGTAACACTTTTCAAAGCACCGCATTCGTTCACCGGGGAGGATGTGGTGGAAATCTCCTGTCACGGCAGTCTGCATATCCAGAACGAACTGCTGCGACACCTGATTGAAGCGGGATGCCGCACTGCCCTGGCAGGCGAGTTCACCTCACGCGCTTTCCTGAACGGCAAGATGGACTTAAGTGAGGCGGAAGCGGTCGCCGACCTCATCGCATCCCAGTCGGAAGCGGAGAAGAACCTCGCCCTTAGGCAGATGCGCGGAGGGCTGTCATCCGAACTGCAATCGCTTCGCGACCAACTGCTTCACTTCACCTCCCTTATAGAACTGGAACTCGACTTTGCCGATCATGAGGACATTGAGTTTGCCAATCGTGGCGAGTTGGATGCTCTTGCCCGCACTATTGAACAGCATCTAAAGCGCTTGACAGATTCTTTTGCGGCGGGCAATGCTATCAGGAACGGTATAGCGGTGGCTATTGTCGGTGTTCCGAACGCGGGCAAGAGTACACTGCTGAATGCGCTCTTGGGAAATGACCGCGCCATCGTCAGTGAGATACAGGGTACCACACGGGATACGATAGAAGACACGCTGTTCCTGAACGGTTTGCGCTTCCGTCTGATTGATACCGCCGGCATACGCTCTACCGATGACCAGTTGGAACAGATGGGGGTGGAACGCAGCCGGCAGGCAATCGAAACGGCGCATATCGTCGTGGAGGTGGTTGATGCCGCCAATCCCCAATCTGTTCCGCTTTCGTTGCAGGAAGATCAGTACCATATCATCGCAAATAACAAATCCGATCTTGTCAAAAACATCCCAGCACAGCCACAGGACAGCACTTTGCAATCGAAATGTTCTTCGGTCGTTATCTCGGCAAAGAACAACGAGATTGCCCCTCTTCGTGAGAAACTGACAGAAATAGGACAGCTACTGACCGCCGTCAGCGACACCACAATCAGCAATGCCCGTCATTACGAGGCTCTTATCCGTGCATTGTCTGCCATTCAGAACGTCCGAAAAGGACTTGAAGATGAGTTGAGTGGCGAACTCTTGTCGCTTGATTTGCAGGATTGTCTGACCGCCTTGGGGGAGATTACGGGACAAATCACCTCACAGGAAGTACTGAACAGTATTTTCTCCAAGTTCTGTATCGGAAAGTAATAATGAGCGACCGAACCTCCATGTACAGCATCTTGAATACAAACAGTGATGTATTTTTTTATGTTGATGCCGCTGTAGTTGATAAGGCAAGGACAATGTGGAAGGATATTGCGACATCCTCTCACTGGTTGCTGAAAAAAGGGACGACAAAGAGCCTGTCCGATGTGGAGAAACTGTGGCAGTGGCTGCACGA
>DBVX01000058.1:0-909 GCA_002308815.1 Bacteroidales bacterium UBA1253 | reverse complement strand
GTCGGAGGCGGAACAGTTACCGATCTCGGAGGTTTTGCCGCAGCCACTTTCAAACGGGGCATACGATATGTCAATATCCCCACCACTTTGCTCGCTATGGTAGATGCCTCCACGGGCGGCAAGACAGGTTTCAATTACGCCGGAGTAAAGAACGAGATAGGCTGTTTCTATCCCCCTATGGATACGCTGATTGACGTGTTCTGGCTGAAGACCCTGCCCTATGAGGAAATCCTGTCGGGTTATGCGGAGATGATCAAGCACGCCCTCATAGCCGACAAAGACGAATATGAACGCTTATTGGGAAGCGAACCGATGGACGACATCGAACGCAAGGTACAAGCGTCAAGAGAAATCAAGGAGCGGATTGTGGAGCAGGATCCTTACGAAACGGGCAGTCGGAAAACACTGAACTTCGGACATACCGTCGGACACGCACTGGAAGCCCACTCGTTACAAAAAGACACGCAGAAAACACCGCTGCGGCATGGCTATGCCGTGATGCAGGGAATGGTAGCGGAACTGTACCTCAGTGTGGTTAAAACAGGGCTGAATCGTGAAATCCTCCGTCAAATGAGCCATTACCTTGTGGAGCGGTACGGTCGCCCCGTATGCGGTTGCTCGGACTATGAGAATCTTCTCACGCTGATGCGCAGCGACAAGAAAAACAATCGGTTCGGTGAAATCAACTTCACCCTGCTGACCGATATCGGGCATCCCGTTATCAACCAGGTCATACCCGACAGCCTTGTCAAGGAGGCGATGGATTATCTTTTCTCGCTCTGACGGATTATTGCTGATCCGCCGGAATCAGGGTTTGTAGAAACTGCTTTCAAGGATGAGTTGGGCATCGTTCTGCTCCATAAGCGACTGCAGGGAAACGGTGTCGTTATGTTCCATATAACTCTCCAC
>DBVX01000031.1 GCA_002308815.1 Bacteroidales bacterium UBA1253 | reverse complement strand
TGCTCCGCATCGAGGAGGAACTGGGCAGCCGTGCGCAGTACGGTTACAAGAAACTGCGTTAAAACAGACGGAAGAAAACCAACCGTTTGGTGATAATAGAAGGATAACCGACCGTAGAGAGTCTGCGGTTGGTTATTCTTTTTTGGCGCATACCGCTTTGTGTCCGCATACGCCAATAGTCCCGCCGCGCTTTGACCACTGACAGCGTGTTCTTTGCCTGACCTTTCAGCAGGTAGCTGAATGCGGCGGTATAGTCGAGGAAAAAGCGGCACAAAAGAACAATAAGAAGGCTGGGGTAGGGGAGGTTCTTGTAGAGCATCAGCAGNNTTGTTGCGGAAATTGAGGTATGTCTTGCGCGGATTCTCATAACCCAGCGCGCCGCCGCCGAGATGATAAACCGTTGATAGAGGCACGCATACCAGTTGATAGCCACGGCATTGCATCCGCCAGCAGAGGTCAATCTCCTCCATGTGGGCGAAGAAATCGCAGTCCAGTCCGCCTGTATCCTTGTAGATTTTTGTTCTGACACACATCGCTGCGCCGGAGGTCCAGAAGACGGGCACGATATCGTCATACTGGCCTTTGTCGCTCTCCGCGCGGCTCAATACGCGTCCCCGGCAGAAAGGATAGCCCAATGCGTCCATCATTCCGCCCGCCGCGCCGGCATGTTCGAACAGCACGGGACTGTCTCCCCGTTCTTTACTCGTCCAACTCAATATTTTCGGCTGGCATGCAGCCACTTGCGGGTTTGCGTCCATATACGAGAGCAGGGGATTCAGCCAACCTTCCGTCACCTCCACGTCCGAGTTGAGCAGTACTGTGTATTCGCTGTCAATCTGCGTGATAGCGCGGTTGTAACCCTCGGCGAAGCCGTGGTTTCTGTCAAGCACTATTAGCCGTACTGTCGGAAACTCCGTTCGAAGCACCCGCAGGCTTTCGTCCGTGCTGCCGTTGTCCGCCACCACGACCTCGATGCCGTCGCCCACGGTATATCGCACTACCGACGGCAGATAGCGTCGGAGCATCTCCGCTCCGTTCCAGTTCAGTATGACGACGCTGCATCTCATTCTTTCATCCTGTCCCATTTCCAGCGGTTATGCGTCCACAGCCACAGGTGGGGTTGCTCTTGTATATTGGATTCCAGCGCGCGTGCGAAACGTTCCGTTATCTCGCCTTTCCCTGTCTGCGGGGCGGATGTGGTAAGCAAATCAATGCGGATGCGGTAGTAGCCTCTGGATATCTCGTGTACGTGTATGTACGTTACAGCCCAGTCCATTTTTCGTGCCAAAACCTCTCCGCCGCCTAAGAATGTGGTTTGCTGATGAAGGAACTCCGTCCGGTGGTATGCGTTGTGGGGAGCCACTTTCTGGTCGCTGATCAACCCTAATGTGAAGCGTTGGTTCTTGTGGCTCATCGTTATCATATTCCGTATCAGGTCGTTCTTTTCGATGCTTGAACCCTTTCCGCTGAACCGTTCGCGCGTTTCCAACAACAGCCTGTTTACAGCAGCGTTTTTGATTCGGCGATATACGTTGTACTCTTGTATGGTACTGTCCTTATAGGACAATTGTACTGCCGGTAACCACTCCCAGTTGCCCAGATGTCCCAACATATAGATAACGCCCTTTTTTTCACTTGCCCAACGTTCTACATCGTCCAAATTCTCAAATATCAAATGTTTTTTTACCTCCTCTTTGTTAGCCCGGTATGTCCATACAATCTCCATTATCAAATCCGAAAAATGGTGATAGAACTTTTTTTCCATCGTCCGTATCTCATTCTTTGATTTTTCCGGAAAGGAAAGGGTGAGGTTCTTTCGGACAATCCCTCTGCGGTAGCGCGCCACATAGTACATTAGCGGGTAAACCACATAATCGCCCAGCAGGTAGAGCCACTTGAGCGGCAAACTTGACAAGGATTTAATCAGCCATTCCATACCGTTTTACAGGGACTGATTAGTAATTAGTAAGAATCAGAATCAACATAATGACGGGTGCGGCGAGCAGCATACTGTCAAAGCGGTCAAGTACTCCGCCGTGACCGGGCATAAACCGCCCGCTGTCCTTTATCCCCACTGTCCGTTTCAGCAGACTCTCCATCAGGTCGCCCAGTGTGCCGAATACGCTTGCCAGCATAACAAACACGAGCGCCATCCAAAGTCTGTCGATCCATCCCACGCGGTAGAATACATAACCCGCCAATAGGTTGAACAATAAGCCGCCTGCCAGCCCCTCCCAACTCTTCTTCGGACTCACGCGGACGAACATCTTGTGATTGCCTCCGGGTAGGTGTGATGTCGCCATCCCGACAAGATAGGCACCCGTATCGTTCACCCATATCGAGACAAACAAAGCCAGCAGGTAGTTTGGAAACAATATACTCATCATCGCCATACATGTGAACGGCACACTGATCATCATGACCGATTGCCAGTACCTGCCCCAGTTCTTCATCGGATTCTCCGCCTTGCGGAACAATTCGGCAAGCAATGCAACAAAGCACGAGAGAATAAGAAGCGGTATGACAAGAGTAGATGCCGTTACTGTCAGATAAAATGCCGAATCGGACCAATCCCAGACGGTTGAATAGGTCGGATAGATGGGGAGCGCGACCGAAAGTACGAGTAGTGCCCCGGTCAGGGCACTTATTGCGGTCAGCCACCTGTCCCTGCCCGTCATATTGATGAACTCGCGGATGCCCAGTATGGTCATCAGACAGATAAATAGTACGAAAAATACCGAATGGCAAACCAATAGCGATCCGACAATTACCGCCACATATACGGCTCCTGAAAGTGTGCGCTGAACCAATGTACTCATATCATTATCCCTTTTCGCCGCAAAATTATATCAAATATCTTTCTCCGCAACCTCACCCTATGACTTTTTTTCTTGATTTGTTGCAGGGTGAAGGGGGAAAGGGTCAGCGGATGCCGAGCAGTTTGTGAGTCTGCAGCGAAAGCCGCCAATGGGGATGGGACAGAATATAGGCAACGGTCTCTTTTGTATTCGTTTTGTATGTGAGGTCGCAGGGCTGCAGGTAATAGTGTGACGCTTTCACCGACTGATACAGTCGCTCCACATCCTGTCCGCGATACACCACTTTCAGTTCGTCCGCCTGCGTCAGCACTACGGGCGCGTCCTTCGGCGAACAGGTCACCCAGTCGATGCCCTCGGGC
>DBVX01000095.1:16997-17179 GCA_002308815.1 Bacteroidales bacterium UBA1253 | reverse complement strand
CCTCACGGCGGCGGCGGTCCCGGTGTGGGTGCCATCTGCTGCGCCGGGCACCTTGTTGAGTGTATGCCCACGGAGGACAACAACCGTGTTTCGTCTGCACTTTACGGCAATGCCAATATGGCTCTTATCTCTTATGGTTACATCCGCATGATGGGCTATGAGGGACTGCGCGAGGCTACGGC
>DBVX01000095.1:14380-16990 GCA_002308815.1 Bacteroidales bacterium UBA1253 | reverse complement strand
ACCGCCATCCTGTCTGCTAACTATATGGCAAAGAAACTCAAGGACGCTTACGGCATCGTCTATACCGGCGTGACGGGCAGGGTAGGGCATGAGCTCATCCTCGACTGCCGCCAGTTCCACGCNNCATCGGCTCAAAGATGCGTACGGTATAGTCTATACCGGTGAGACGGGTAGAGTAGGACACGAACTGATACTCGACTGCCGTCAGTTCCACGCCATCGGCGTAACCGAGACCGACATAGCCAAGCGTCTGATGGACTTCGGCTATCACGCACCCACGCTGTCATTCCCCGTACACGGCACGCTGATGATTG
This sequence comes from Bacteroidales bacterium UBA1253, assembly GCA_002308815.1. GTDB lineage: Bacteria > Bacteroidota > Bacteroidia > Bacteroidales > Paludibacteraceae > Colicola. The sequence goes on along the minus strand of DBVX01000095.1, from coordinate 16,676 downwards.
AGCCGACGGAGAGCGAGAGCAAGCATGAGATGGACCAGTTCATTGACGCGCTGCTCACCATCCGTGAGGAGATTCGCGAGATTGAGACCGGCAAGGCGGACGCAAAGGACAACGTGCTGCTCAACGCGCCGCACCCCGAGTACGAGATTGTGGCGGACGAATGGCATCACGCCTACAGCCGTCAGAAAGCCGCCTATCCGACCAAGTGGGTGGCGGAGAACAAGTTCTGGATTCCCGTCAGCCGCGTGGACAACGGCTTCGGCGACCGTAACCTTGTGGCCAAGTTCTAAAAGGATATGCAGAACCGCAAATGGCTTATTGAACTGCGCGAGCTGGTCATCATCGCCTTGTGTACCGCTCCGTATGCGCTGGTGGTCAACCGTGTGCTGGTGCCTCATGCCATCATCGGCGGCGGACTGACCGGTCTGTGCGAAATCATTTACTTTGCCGGTGGGGAGATGATCCCCATCTGGCTGAGTAACTTGGTCATCAACGCCATACTGATTATCACCGCCATCTTTCTGCTCGGTTGGAAATCCTGTGTGCGCGCGCTGTACGGCATCTTCTGTCTGACCGTATGGCTGCGTCTTATCACCGTTTCCGCCGAACCGGTCATTTCCGACCCGTTCATGGCGGTCATCCTGTGCGGCATATTGAACGGTGCCGCACTCGGACTGCTCTATATGAACAACGGCAACACAGGCGGCACGGACATCGTGGCGATGATTGTCAATAAGTACCGCCACGTGACGATGGGGCGTGCGCTGTTTCTGATTGATGTACTCATTATCAGCAGTGCGTGGTTCTTGCCGCAGGTGACAAGGGTGGAGCAGTTGCTCTTCGGTCTTTGTTACGTCTTTGTGGAGACGCAGTCGGTGGACTGGGTGATGGGTCGCGGGCGGCAGAGCGTGCAGTTCTTCATCTTCTCCCGCGAGTATGAGAAGATAGCGGATGCGATTATGACGCGTGTTGGCAGGGGTGTTACGTTCCTTGACGCGGAGGGGGCATACACCAAGCAGGATACCAAACTGATTATGCTCGTCGTGCGCAAGTCGGAAGCGATACAGATTTTCCGCATCGTCCAAGAGATTGACCCTGCAGCCTTCATCAGCGAGGCACCCACGCGCGGTGTGTTCGGACTGGGATTCGAGAACCTCAAGAACGAGACCTGACAATGACCAAGTACGATGATCTGATGAAAGCTCTCCGCAAGGGGCGGTACGATGCCACGGCGTATATGCTGTGCGGCGAGGAGCCGTACTACATAGACTTGGCGTGTCAGTTCATCGAGCGGAACGTCTTGGACGAGGCGGCGCGCGAGCTGGATCAGATTGTGGTTTATGGCAAGGACTTGCCGGGTGACGACATATCCCCCGTCATTGGTCACGCGCGCGGTTTCGCCATGATGGGCGGCAGGAAAGTGGTCATCGTCAAGGAGGCGCAGACCATAAAGAAATGGGAGTCGCTCGGCTTGTATATGGAGCATCCGCAACCCGATACGGTGCTGGTTATCTGCTACAAGTCAGGCACGCCTGACAAACGTATGACTGTCTGGAAGAACTTCGAGAAGAACGGCGGAGTGTGGATGCAGTCGGACCGTTTGCGCGACTATCAGATGGCGGCTTGGATTCAGAATTACCTCGATTCCTCCATTCGCGACCGCAAACTCAGCATCACCTTCGACCGCAGCGTGCCGCAACTGCTGTCCGACTACATCGGCACGGATATGGAGGGGGTGGTGAAGGCTGTGGACAAACTCATTCTCGGTATGCCGGAGGGGCAGAACCGCATTGATGCCGCACTCATCGAGCGCAACCTCGGCATATCGAAGGATTTCAACGTCTTTGAGTTGCAGAACGCGCTGATTGCGGGCGATGTGCTCAAGGCGAACCGCATCACGCAGTATTTCGCCACGTCCAAGTCCCACCCGATGATAAAGGAACTGGGCGTGTTGTACAATTTCTTCGCGAACCTGATAATCTATCACTACCTGTCTGACAAGTCCGAGCGTGTGGCGGGACCCGCATTGGGTGTGCCGCCGTTCTTCGTGAAGGACTATGCGCAGGCGGCAAAACGGTTCTCGGCAGGCAAGACGTTCCGTATCATCGGCTATTTCCGCGAAACCGATGCCCGTCTCAAGGGTATTGACAATCCTTCCGCTACGGACGAGGACCTTTGGAAGGAACTAATCTACAAGATTCTGCACTAATACTGGCTTCCGAAACTGAAAATGTACCCTGTGGTACAGGCGAAAAGACAAGGGCGTGCAGCGGCACGCCCTTGTCCGATTGTCTGA
>DBVX01000095.1:13969-14347 GCA_002308815.1 Bacteroidales bacterium UBA1253 | reverse complement strand
CCGTTGCGCTCGATGTAGAGGATGCCACGGTTGATGAACTTGTGCACACTTGGAGCGCGAGTGTCCCCACTCGCGGAATATAGTTCATCGTTCATTACATCCAGTTCGCCCATCGGCTCGCCCTCTACAACGATGCGGATGCGCTGCGGGGCTGCCGGGTCATCATCGTCATCGCGGCTGCAAAGGTACGTCCTTTTTTCCGTATGTATAAAAGAGTGACCGGATTTTTTGGGTGATATCGTATGATAAAGCCATCTAAAGTACGTGGCATATTTTGTTTGCAAAATCGGGAAAAAAGCATTACCTTTGCGCCACATCAAAAAGTTCACCACTTGGTGGACCACCAAACGGAGAACTCTACAATCATCTGAAAATATG
>DBVX01000095.1:9607-13928 GCA_002308815.1 Bacteroidales bacterium UBA1253 | reverse complement strand
GAACCCGATTGTTTATTCGACTTTTGTGCCGGAAACATCGTATCTGTCGTTGCCATGACGGATATAAAGCAAGCCGTTTTCATACCGTTTGCCGGATGACGGGTTCGTCCCGACAGGAACGCGTATATCCGAACTCTGTCCTTTCGGTTCGGGGTTGGACGGGATGATGGGCGGTGTGGGTATGACCTCGTCGCCTCCTCCACGGGTCAGACCGCTGTAGCCTGTTGTGGCAAAGTCGCCGATATAGACGTGGAGCGGCTTTCCGTCAGCATCCAACGCCGAGAGGACAAAATTGTAGCGCGCGGCAGCATCAAGACCTGTCACAAGGAACGAGAAGGTTTCCGCCAGTTCGTGGTTGTTTTTCCTCTCAGGTGCGGAGAACGAAATGCCGAGCAGTTGTCCTTTGTCGCCGAGTGTGAGTCGGCAGAAGACTTCTCCGCTCCTGTAGATGTCAATCTGATAGGATTGCGCCGCTTCGTCGGTAGGCCACGTGAAATAGGCGGTCGTTTCGGCGGCATCCACAGAGACGCTGTCGGGTGTGTCTTGGGCATGAATGCTCCTCTCCGATAGCATTAAAATAGTAGCGAGCAACAATAACCGATAACAGATTGTTTTCATTGTGTGGTACTTTTATAAAGTTAGTTATTGTATCTGTAGCCCTTGTGCATTATAGGTGCCTTGCGGGTGAATAATTATCAGTTGTCCGTTGGAGATGTATTTGCGGGTTGCATCAGACGGGGTGTCCATTGTGGAGCGCAGGTCGGTCGGAACCTGTTTGCCTAATGTCCGGAACGAACCGGCATAGGAGTAAAGAACTGTTTCCCAGTTATCTGACGCGGTAATAGTGAACCAATAGGCCGTATTATCGTTCAGACCTGTTACACGGAACGAGAGAGTGGACATGGCTTCGTATGCGGCATTGCGGCGGTTGGATGGTGCGTTTTTGGAGAAGTTGATTTCGATGAGTTGTCCCATCGAATTGAAGACCAGCGTGCACACTTTTTCGGTGCGTTCCTCGTTCGCCCAGATGATGAGGGTGTAGGAGGCGGCACCCTCGACCGAAGGCCATGTAAAGAAGACGCTTTGTTCGTCGGGTTCGGTCTGAACGGTCTGTTGTTCGTCCTGATTCTTCACGATGCTGCCGTCCACCTTGATGATAAAGTCTTTCCACACATCAAGACTGCGGTATATGTCAGCCAATGAGTCATTGGGTACCAAGAGAACGGTGTTGGTTCGCGCCAAAAGACCAAAAGTGCTGTCATTGGTTTGCGGAACCGACATCATCGGTGCTACAATGGTGTCAATATGCGGAACGGCTTCTCCGTACTTTGAAGAAGGACCGAACAACTCATTACTTAGCGACTGTACTTGAGTTGAAAGCACCAACTTACGTATATTCACTCCGCTCAGTGAAGCAGAACGTAGCGACTTTATTTGTTCAGGAAGCACAATCTCTTCCCCGTCGTGTTTGCGGGGATAAAGCACTAATTCGGTGGTATCAGCCGCGTAAAGGACACCGTCTATGGTTCGGAAATAGTCGTTTGCCTTCGGCATACGGATATACCACAGGCTGTAGCATTGGAAAAAAGCGTTTATGGCTATTTGCTTTATGTTCTCACCCAATTCTATGGTCTCTAACTTTTTACACTCATGAAATTGTCCACTACCGATGCAATCGTTATAGATATTGGCTTTTTTCAAATTCTGCGTATACTCAAATACATGTTTTCCTATTTCTCTCACAGATGACGGAATAGTTACTTCCCACATCGTAGATGAATTAAGAAAAGCATAATCGTCAATTTTTTCTACTGATTCAGGCAAGATGAAATGCTGGTTGTCGGCATAATATGCCAAATTACAACCCCAGAATGCATACTTGCCAATGGTTTTAACATTGGTCAAAGTAACATCCGTATAAGCATCACTAAAAGCATAATTGCCAATATGTTTCACCGATTCCGGCAGAATAAAATATACATAATCCATCGCAGGCGGGCAGTAGACCGCCGTATCCATATTGATGGTGAAAAGGATGTTGTTCCAAGTCTTATATCGTTTGTTTCCTTCGGCCACTGTAATCGTATTTATAGCACTTCCGATAATGCCCTCCGGGTGGACATATTCAACCGATGCAGGCAAATCGATTCGGGTAATCTTACCATAACCAAATTTAAGTCCATTAAATTCAATTCGTTTTACTCCTTCAGGAATGGTGAGCGATGTGATTTTTTTGCACCCGAGAAATGCGTAAGCACAAATCACCTCGATGCCGGAAGGTATCGTGTATTTTCCGCTATACTCGCGTGGCATACGGACAAACAAGCGGTTGTTGTATAACGGCTCTTTCAGCGGGTTGGAAGATCCACTTTCAAAAGCAGTAGAACTGACTTCTTGCACCGAATTAGGTAAATACACCCGCTCTAATTTTGTCATATTCTCAAACGATTCTTTCTCTAAATATACGACTCCTTCGGGGATATGAAATTCGGTAAGGGCAGTACCATATAAGGTCTGATACGGAATAGTGTCTATCGTATTGTCCGGAATGATACAAGAAGTGAGTGCGGAACAGTTTAGGAACGTACTTTTTCCCAGCCTGCGCAATGTGCCCGGCAACACGATAGAAGTCATTTGCTTGCATTCCTTAAAAGCATAGTCCGCCGTGCTTTCTACAGTATAGTCGGTTCCCTCCCAAGTTACGGAGCTGCTGATGACAATATCCCCGACCACGTCCGCCTTGTTCTGTACCGCCAGTTCGGCAGTACGCTTTTCACTGTCCAACGAGTAGTTCAACCCGTCAATAACTACGTTTTGCGCGTATGCGCTCGTTCCGATAACCGACAAAAGCGCGGTCATGAACAGACAAAAAAGTTTTTTCGTTTTCATAATTTTTGTAATTGGTTAAAAAGTGCGACATTTGCGCCGTCAGCGCGTTTTGAAATCGGGTGCAAAGGTCGGGCATATTTTCCAAACTACCATATTTACGAATTGTACGGACTACTTTTGGCTGATTTGTTAAAACGCACAAAATTAGATATTTATTTTTATTTATGAAAAATAAAGTTGTACGAGGCATATTTTTTCTTCTTTTAAGTACATTTTTATGCGGACAGGGTTGCCGCTCTTCTGTTTCGGAAGCGGAAAAGGTGCTGAAAGAGGCGGAGCAGTTGTACCTGCAGGGCACATCGTCGAACCATAACAGCGAATATGAAACGTCCATTTACTATCTCAAGCAGTCGGAGCAGTTGCTGTCCGACCTTGACGCCTCTCATCTTTCGACAGAACAAACCGCGCAGCGCGACAGGTTACTGGGTCTGACATGGTTTCACTTGGGCAATACGTCCGAGAGCGAAATGCTCTACGATATAGCGCGGGACTATTACCGCCATGCCATCCCGCTGCTTCTTCAGACGGACAATTATGTGTATTTGGCTTGCGCTTACCGCGACATAGCGCGTACCACATCATTAACCGGCGGCGAACGTGACTCCGTGCTTTTTTTCTTTGACCAAGCCTCCGGCTATGCCTCTCTCGCCCAAAGCGACGTCCTCCGGTTGGACATCGATGCCTATCGCCTCCAACTCTGTTTCCCCGACAGCATAGACAAACGCCTGTCCGTGTGCAAGCAGTTGACCGAGACATATTCCGCTCACGCCCGCTATTCGGAAATCGTCGAACTGTACCTGTCGCGTCACGCGATGGATTCGGCAGCCTTTTATCTGAACCGTCTTCAGCCAGCCGATTCGTCTTACACCTATTGGTTTGAACAGACTTATACCTATTGGCACAGCCGGTTACTCTATGCGCAGGGGCGTCGTGACAGTGCATACGCAGAGCTGTTAGACCTTTACGACCGCAAGATAGAGGAGTTGCAGCGTGACGCAGGGGCACGTACTTATGCTTTGTCGCTCCATTACGACGTGACGCGCGAGCAGCAATTAGCAGCAGAAGCGCAACGCGAGCGGCAATATCAGCGTACGGTATCCGTTATTTTGGTTTTGCTGTTAATCGTACTCATGGCTCTGTTTGCCGTCTTATGGTACATAGCGCGTCTCCGCCGCCGCGAGCAATCAGCGCGGCTCAGGTCGTTGCAGAACAAATACAAGCAGCAGTTGGAATTGGCATTAGAGCGTCTCAAGCAGAAAGTCAGTCTCACACGCGAAATGGAACTGCAACGCCTGCGGGGCGATGAGGTGGAGTTTCCCAAGTGGCTCAAGACCTATCGTGACGAGCAACTGACGATGAACAAGGAGAGTTTGGATGCCCTCATTGAGTCTGTCGATCAGTCGTTGGACGGTGCTGTCAGCCGCTTGCGGCG
>DBVX01000095.1:0-9553 GCA_002308815.1 Bacteroidales bacterium UBA1253 | reverse complement strand
GTCCAGAAACAAACCATCTATCACCGCCGCCAGATTGTGCGCAAGCATATCAATACTGAAATAGAGGACATTGACCAATGGCTGCGCTCGTATGTTCTTTCGTCCTTTCAATAGCCGATATGTTTTACTAAAGCACACATTGTTTGCAAGCGGGAAAAAGCATTACCATTGTGCCGTATTAAAAAGTTCACCACTTGGTGGACTACCCAACGGTGAACTCTACAATCATCTGAAAATATGCTCCGTGCATACACGGGTTCTATGCCATACGAGATGACATAGAACCCGATTGTTTATTCGACTTTTGCGCCGGAAACATTGTATCTGTCGTTGCCCTGACGGATATAAAGCATACCGTTTTTTACAGGCTATTTTGAGGTTAGTTGCTGATAGAGTGCCTTGCCTTTCTCGTTTATCAGCGTAAACAACCTCCGCCGCAGAGGTACGGCATTATGTTCGATAATGCAAGCAGGAATGAAATTTGGAAACTTGTCACGGTTTCATTTGGGAACTTGGGTCGCTGCATAGGGACTGAAAAATGTACGATTCTTAAGATTGCTGCATTTTTGGGGGAACAAACAAAGGCGTACCGTTGTCGGCACGCCCTTGTCCGGTTGCGGATGTATGTCCTTACTTAACCGTTGCGCCTTGTGCGTTGTACGTCTTGCCGTTGCGGTCGATGTAGAGTACACCGTTGCGGAGGAACTTGCGGGCTGTTCCGCTTTCCGCGCCCTGCAGGTCATCCAGACCTGTCGCGCCTTGCTTCTCATACTGGGCGATGACGGTGCGGTCGGCGGTGATGTTCTTCAGATCGGGTTCCCAGCCGGTGAAGACGTAGCCGTCCCGGGTCGGGTTGGTCTCCGGTCCCTTGGCATCGTGACCTTCCTCCACTTTCTCCTCATACAGCTTGGTGGCGTTCCAGTCGAGGTAGGTGACGGTGAAATAGACTTTCGACTTCTCGTACTGCGCTATCACGGTGCGGTCGGCGGTGATGTTCTTCAGGTCAGGCTCCCAGCCGGTGAAGTCATAGCCCTCGCGGGTCGGATTGGTGTCCGGTCCTTTCGCGTCAGCACCTTTCTCCACCTGCTCCTCGTACAGTTTGGTTGCGTTCCAGTCAAGGTAGGTGACAGTGTATTTCTTCAGCGCGAATATGGCGGTCAGCGTGAGGTTGTCGTTGATGACGATGGTTCTTGCTCCGAAGTGCTTGTTATCACCTTCCCAGCGGACGAACTCGTAGTCCTCATCCGGTACCGGTGTGAAAGTCAGTGTGGTTCCGCCGGGCACAGCAGTCAGGTCGATGTCCGAAGGTGTCACCTCTATCTTTCCGTGCACGGCATTGAGCGTTACGGTATAGGTCTGTGCCTCGTACTTCGCTTGAACGGTGATGTTCTCCGTTACGTTGTCGAACTCCTTGTCCCATCCGAGGAACTTGTATCCCTCACGTACCGGGTCTTCGGGTGCGACAGCGGCTTCGCCTTCCTCCACCACGGTGGTGGTGATCCAGCGGTCATCCCAGTCCACGAAGGTGACGGAGTACTTGTCCAGCACCACCACCTCGCCGTCTTCTGCGAGGTCGGCAACTATCTCGAGGAAGGAATCCTTGTAACCCGCAGCCGCCTCATACGCCTCTTTCACGCCTTTCTTTCTCAGTACGTGGAGGCGCGGAATAGCAAGCTCCTGACGCAGTTCCTCGTTCTCGCTCTCGGTGCCTTCTCCTGTGTACTTCATCACAGCCGAGAAGGCGGTGCTGCCAAAGATCATCTTACCTTTATCGCCAGCGTCGTACTCATTGTAGCTATAACTGATATCCACGGGGTTCTCCGCATAGCAATAAACATCCGTAATTTTGTTGCCACCCATCACGGCATGGGCATTGAAGGCAAGGTTGCATATTTTCTCCATCGTGGAAGGAATATACACTTTCTGGCAGAACTCCCACGGACTGGATGCTGAACCTAATACACGCGGCCCCTGGATCTTGGTCTTCAGTTCGGTGATGCCCTTGTTGATATGAATCTCGTCGATATAATCCCAGTAGTAGGACACACGCGGGTCGATGTATTCGCCGACATCCAATACGCCCTTGCCGTAGATATTGAGCGAGCGACCGACTGTAATCTCCCATTTGGCAGGATTGGTCCAGTTCTCGTCAGTCAAGTATCCGCCTGCCGGAATAGCGGCCTGCTTCTCTATATAAGGATTAACGCGAACAGTCATTTCTTTCCAACCCGGTGTCTCGCGGTAACGCTCGACGAAGTCGCCGTAAGTATAGACGTTGATTTCGCTCAGGTTCTGACCGTTGAAGATATGATCCTTGATGGTCTCTTTGGCGTTGAGGTCAAAATCAGGCGGGTTGGGGGTAGATATCCAAATCTCCTTGATGTTACATCCGTTGAAGGCTTTGTTGCCGATGGTACCTATCTGGTCGTACATATAAACCGTTTCCAGACTGCTGCATCCGTCGAACGTACCAGATTTAGGTTGCTGGTTGTACAAATCTGCGGTATGGATATTGGTGCATCCTGCAAACACGTTCGTGCCAAGATATTTCGCAGAGTACAAATCTACATAGTCCAACGAATTGCAGTTTTTGAACGCATAACTGCAGATCGTATCTGCATTCTCCATCAGTTCCCTGCCATCGAATCTATCCAGACTATAGCATCCGGTGAAGGTGGAGTCGCCGATGAGGTGTACTTTCGGCATAATGACATTCTCCAGATTCGGGCAGTGGGCGAAAGTTCCCATATAGAGATCCACTCCGTGTGTCTCTTTGTCGAAGCGATTCACTTGCGAGTGAACGGTTACGCCGGTAGCGCCGCCCAACACCTCCACGTAGGGCAGGTTTACATCACGCAGTTTTTCGCAGCCGTAGAACGTGCCGCGGAGTTTTTTGAGGGATTCGGGCAGCGACACTTCTTCGAGGTTCGGCAGGAAGCAGCACGCACCGCCGAGGCTCTTCACATTGCCTGACACGTACACGCGTTTCACTTTGTCCGCCACTTTGTTGTCGGCGCCGAAATCGATTGTCTTTGATGTCACCTCCCGCTGGTCCCATGCAATGGCGTCGCGTTCCCAAGTCTCGTAGGAGAGCAAGTCTGTCGCATCGCCGACAGGCCATATATAGAGCGTGCTGTCGGACAATAGCGCGAAATTGGCGCTGCGGAATGATGTGTTGTACCAAACCTCCTTTCCGTCCAACTCATAATGGAGGTCGCTCCACCATGTGGCGGTCAGGTAATCCAGATGCACTCCGAAATCGTCATTGCGCACGTCGCACCAGATGTCACTTGTTTTTTGCGGTTCGCCGGTCTCATAATTGATCGTTCCCTCGAAGGTATAGCGGTCAATGGTGATGGGGGCGGTATAGGCTACTATTACATTTATAGGACAGCCTTTCACGATGTATTTTCCCAGTTGCTTGATAGATTGTCCCAAGTAAAGTTTCCCAATCTCTGAGCAATCGGCGAACGCGTAATCACCAATCTCCTCCACATCCACCAGATAAATATATTCGGAATTCGGCCAATAAGTATTTTGGGAGTCAATACCTACCAACTCATCATTCCCTGCGAAAGCATAGTTACCGATGCGTTTGAGCGATGCAGGCAATTCTATCCAATTGAGACGGCTTTGCTCCGCGTTGAAATGGAAGGCATGGTTACCGATTTGCGTCACGCCGTCTTCAACATTAACATATTTGATATACCGGCGGTATTTCGCCCAAGGCTGTTGGGTCTCGTTGCTGTAATCGGGGATATCCTTGAAAATGTCCATATTACCGTCCGCATACAATGTCCATCCGTCGCCCAAAATAGGGAAGGAGATGTCGCTCACGCGGTTCATCTCCCGCCAAACGCTGCCGTCCGCATCGTACGACGCGTACTCCGCAAACGGATAGTGGAGATATATCTTGGAGAGATCCAATTGGCGGAAGGCGTTAGGATCATACCAAGGTGCCTTGCCTGACATAAAAAGACCCTTCTCGCTGTTATCGCAATCCAACAGGGTGAAGCCAAAAGCCTCGCCACCAATTTTAGTGATATTGGAACCGATATATACTTCGTCAAGTTTTTTACAATATCGAAATGCAGAAGCCGGTATTTCTTTCAGTTCGGGTTGAGTACCAACGACTACTTTAGTCAAATACTGACTACATAAGAAAGCGCGGCTTCCTAACTTTTCCAAGTTAGCAAGTGATATTTCAGTAAGATAATTATTGTAACTGAAAGCGTAGTCACCAATTATTCTCACCCCGCTCAAATCGACGTTGTTCCGCAACCCTGTGAAAATGAACGCTCCGGTACCGATTTCCAGGACACCTTCGAACGCCGAGTTTTTAGTATAGCAATTAAGCGACGGACCGAACATCAATGGGATAATTACCGGAGTCTTTACATGTACGCCGCCATGGTTCATAGAAGCCTGCATGGCTTTTATCCACGGCATACCCGAATTGAGTTGCAACTTCTTTATATCCTCCGCCTCTTGCGGCAGATTGTTGTGCAGATCGATAGCAGGAAGAGTCGGGTCATACGAAGAGTCCTTATACTTGTCGTTGCTGTCAAACATCGCTTTCGCCTCTTCCTCGCTGATATACTCTTTGAGTTTCCACTGGTAGGTACAGATATTCATGTCCTCATTGCCGCTGAGACTGCCTCTATGCCACCATCCGATATACTCGTTACGCCAGGTCTGTTTTTCCGTGATAGGGTTCTCGCGCGTCTCTACACGTCCGCCGACGTAGAAGTTCGCATCGTCCTTCCATCCGCTGATACGGCTGTCGAGGTTCTTGTCATTGAGGTAGCAGTCGTAGGAAACGAGTATCACCGGCTTGCCGGGGAAATTGAGTCCGTCGGGTTGCGGGTAGAAAATGGAGCAGTCCTTCTTATGCTTCACCTTCGTGATATACGGGAAAAGGAGCCGAATCTTTTTGAGGTTCTCATCATCGAAGCACGTACCATAATTATACGCGCGTTCATAGTTAACGGTGTCGGGTTGGCATGCACCCTCCAAAGAGTTAAAATAGCCTCTTTTGATTTCCGGCATCTTAGAGCCGTGCAGGATGATGTTCGGTTCGTCATCAATCCACATCATCGGGCAGCAACCGAATGCCCAGCCGTCTATCTCTGTGAGGTCTTCACCGAAATCGACTTGCTTGAGGTAAGGACAACCGATGAAGCACTCCATCGGCACTTTCTTGAGTTTTGGCAGGGCAATCACACCGGCGTTACATTGCTGGAAAGCACGTCTGCCCACTTCTTCTACATTTGGCAGACACAAGGTAAAACCTTCTCGTCCGGTTTCCAGAAAGGCATGAGTAGCTACTTCCTTACAGTTCTCCGCTTCGATAGTGGAAACATATTTAAGTCCCATGAACGCGTACTTACCGATGTACGAAGCGTCGGTGGTGATTTTGACGATTTTGGTGGTTTCCTCACCGTACATCTCGTTGTACTTGACCCACGGAGCCTCTCCGTGTCCGATGTCGTAGAAATCGGGCATCGGCTTGCCGTGTGTCACAATGCTGAGCACACCTGCTCCGCTGTTGTCTGTGATGATCCACTCACCTCCGTCAAACGTGCCGGAATAGGTGTTGTAGTACCATCCGTAACTCTCGCCCGCCGCCATCAGCAAGGCCGCGAGAAAAAGAACCAGTCTTCTTTTCATGTTGTTAAATTATGTTTGTTTGTTTATTGTTGTCCGCTTCTATCGGATTACCGTTGCTTTCATTCAGGAATGTGGAATTGTTCTTATAATAACTTGTTCAGCCAACCTGTGAAATATAAAGGCAGGTATAAAACGCTGCCAGTACTTTCCAACGGGAATCTGCTGATTACAATCTTTTGGCCTATATGGTTGTTCCCGGTTGATGAGATACTGTCAAGTGAGGCATGATGTTTGTAATTTTTGCCGGATTTTACCTCGATAACATCTATTTTATTACGGGCAGATATCAAAAAATCCAACTCCTGACGGCTCTTTCGGTCATAATAATGCAGCGAATAACCTTGTCTGACTAATTCAGCCGCGACAAAATTTTCGGTCAGCGCGCCTTCGTTTATATCTATTCCGCCACGAATAATGTCCCATTGTATCGGCTCATCCCACATGGCACACAACAAACCTGTATCAACTAAAAACACCTTATACAAGTTGCGTTTCTCATATTGCTCCAATGGCAACAGCAAATTATGCGTGTTGTATGAAAAATAAGCAATCCCTGCATCGCGCAACCATTCGGCCGCGTTTTCATATTTGCCGGCACCGGCTTTTTTCTCGATATCGGCTATAAAAAACCGTTTCTTTTCTTTGCTCAACTCAGCCGGGACAGCATCAAAAAACATTTTGGCTTTTGCCTTGTCACGACCGGCATATTTGGCAATATCATCCCGATAACCGGTAAGGATTTTGCGTTGCTGCATAAGCGTAAGCGAAAAATCAGGGTTGCCGATATATGTATTTACAACCTCCGGCATACCTCCTGTTATAAGATATTCACGGTAATAGTCCATCAACCGATTGTGCATAAAATCATTCAGAGATTCACGTTTTTGCAAGGACACAATTATTTGTTCGATTGCCTGTCCGGACACACCTTTCGCCCATAAAAACTCTTCAAAATCAAGAGGGTACATATTTACAGTACGTTCAAATCCAACAGGATAGGAACTCACATCCCGATAATTCAGGCCTAACAGCGAGCCTGATTCGATGTAGTCAAATCTCCCGTCTTCAACAAGAAATTTTATTGCAGTTCTTGCCGCCGGACATGATTGAATCTCATCAAAAAAAACCAATGTCTCGTGTTCAACAAAAGGACCGAACCCCATCAAAGACAGTTGGGTAATTATCGTATTGGCATCAAGGTTTCCGCCAAAGGCTTGCTTTGCAAGGGGGGACATTTCGAAATTTATCTCCACAAAATAAGGGTAGTGCCGTTTGGCGAACTCCCGTATGATGGTTGTTTTACCTACTTGTCGTGCACCCTTGATGAGTAATGCCTCATGGTGAGTACCCTTCCGCCATTCATTCAATTCGCTAATAATCTTTCTCAAAAGCATATTTTAACAACTTTTTGCACATTTTAATAACTATAAAATACAACTTTTTGCATGCATTTCGACCGCAAAAGTACACTTTTCCATCGTTTTCGCAAACAAATATCTACACTTTTCCATCATTTTTGCTGATTGCCCGCTTTTGCGGGACAACACAACAGCCCGTGTAACGGTAATCCAATATGTCAAAGGCCGAATCGAAAAAAACGAAGACACACCCCTGCGGTTCACACCGTCAGGCATCGCCTACGTACAGCAATCAGAGCCTCACTCGCAGCCGTTACTATTCCAACAAGGGTATTGCGCAAAAGCACCGGCAGTTGCAGCAACGCTGTCTGCTTCGGCAAGTCCAAGTCTGACATCGTGTGAACCTTTTACACGGCTCACCTTGACGCGGTGGACATAATTTTCGGGGATAACGATAGAATATCCGCCCATATGAACCTGTTTCAGGATTGTGTTATTTTTACTTACGTCCGCAAAAGTACGGCGATTTATTCGTATGTGCAATAAAACACGTGCCTTTCAGCGATTTTTAGTGCGACGGTTAGTTGTCATCGTAATGGCCGTATGCCGTCAGGACGAGGACGATAACTTCGTGTTCGTGAATCTCATAAACCGGTCGGTGCTTTTTGGTGATGCGGCGGCTCCAACGATCCTCCGGCAGAGAGTGCAATCGGAAGAAGAGCAGCAAGTGACTTTTTGCCTGTTGTTCCGCGCAAATCCACCGAAAATTTTGCAGTAACGCGGATTTGCGCTACTTTTGCGGGCGTTGATATCTCCATTTTATGCGAAACACTCTGATTATATTCCTTTTGCTTGCAACCGTCGCGGCAACTGCGCAGAAACCGGATGTGCCTGACCTTGAGACCAGCGAGCCCGATTTCTTCGACCCCACACGGGTGGAGAAACAGAAAGAGCCTTACACTTTCGGCATTGACTGGCGCGTGGAAGCCGGATACGTGCAGAACGCGCACCGCAGCGACAGCCTTACTTACGAGAACACGTTCATGCACGGCTTCCGTTTGGGCGCGACGGCGGATTTCCTTCTGCCTTTGCATTTCAGCATCCAGATCGGGATTCTCTATACCTTTACCTACGGCGAGGCACTCCAGAAATGGGGATATATGTCCTACGAGGACTTTATATCGCCCGATCCTGTCACAGGCAAGGTGCACAGCGGTACCATCAACCACCGCCTGTACGAACACCAGCTCACCATTCCCGTCCGGGTCTATTACACCATCCCCCTCTGGCGGCAGCTCAACCTGTTTTTCTTCACCGGTCCGCAACTACAGATAGGCGTGGCGCTCAAAGACGATATGCAGGCGGATATCTCCACCGCCACCAGACAGTGGTTCGCCTCCGTCGGACAGCCTTGCGACCCTTACGACCGGTACGCTTCCCGCGAACTCTGGCGCACCACCATCCAATGGGGACTCGGCGGAGGACTGGAATGGGACCGCTACCGCCTGCAGGCAGGCTATGACTTCGGACTTAACAATCAGGTGCGCAACCGCGTGACACAGGATCAGAAAATGAACGAATGGCACTGGTTCGTGTCCTTTGCCTACAAACTATAAACGATAAATCAGTTTTCAACTTTCAATTTTCAACTTTCCACTTTCACCTTACGCTACGCTGACCTCCCCAGCGTAAGCCGTCTCGCTCACCATCGCCGGCATCCCTTCCTCCGTCAGCACGCGCTCCGGATAATCCACAATGCAGGCATACGCGTGCACCTTCTCCCCGCTCCAATCAGCATCAACGGTGATTTCCATACTGGCTGCGTCAGCATAGTCGGCAATCGCGCGCTTCCAAGCATTCTTACCCGGGCAATACAGTGCCACCATCACCTTCAGGTTCGCAGCGTCGCTGTACTCTTCGGGCAGCTCCTCCACAAACGTGCTTGCAGGCAGCGTATTCGCAACCGTCACCTTGCCCGCCTCCGTCGAACTGGCAACGCTCGTCAGCGTCACCTCCAGCTGCGGACGGCTGATCTTAATCTTGCTGTAATCCACAGTCACATTCTGCGGTGTGACAGCCGTGAACGCATCCATGCAGTCCTTCACCATAGTGACACGCTGATAGCTCGGAGCAGCATAGTAGAAGCCCAGATTGTAGATGCTGCGTGCACCTGCCAAAAAATTGCTGACTGCCTTGAAGCGTGCGCGCTGCTTGCGCTGTCCCAGCGAATTCACATTCGTGGTGTGGGGATTGTAAGCGCGTGCCAGAAACTTACCGCGGCGAAAATACCCAATCACATTTCCAATCTTGCCGGTCACTCCACCGACCAATCCATTCGTCTTTCCCATAATACCTTAAATTTTAAATTGTTTTTTAATTGTTTAACTTGTTGTTTATTACTCTCGTTTGTCAACTTCCGAGGCTTGGGCCCGATGTCTCATTCATTGACGATACAAAGGTACGCATTTTATTTTATATATGCAAGCATTTAAACAAGCCAATAGCACTTATAAACACTTATGATG